>PLZO01000054.1:11255-43589 GCA_003152165.1 Chloroflexota bacterium | reverse complement strand
GGATTGGCCACGGGCGGGCCGTTGCGGGTGGACTCGTGCGTGTGGCGCTCGACCTGTCCTGGGCGCATCGGGAGCTGCGGCTGGGTGCGGTCGAGCGCCTGGATCTGGGTCTTCTCGTCGACGCCCAGCACGACCGCGCCGGCGGGCGGGTCGAGGTAGAGGCCCACCACGTCGCGCACCTTGGCCGCAAGGTCGGGATCGGTGCTGAACTTGAAGGTCTCGGTCCGGTGGGGCTTGTCGCCGAGCTCCGCCCAGATGCGGTGCACGGTGGAGGGGCTCATGCCCGTCCGGCGCGCCATCGCGCCGACGCTCCAGGGGGTCGTCCCCTCGGGCGACGGACCCACGGTGAGCACCACGAGGCGACGCGGTCCGCGCGGGTGTAGGTGGGGGGATGCCCGGGCCTCGGTGCATCGGCCAGGCCCGCCAGGCCCGCGGCCGTGTACCGGCGACGCCACAACTTGACGGTCATGATCGCCACGCCAAGCTCGGCGGCGATGCGCTCGATGGGCGTGCCCTCGGCCGAGTGAAGCACGATCCGGGCGCGGGTCACCGCCCGTTGCTCGCTTGTCCGGGCGCGCACCGCGGCCTGGAGCGCGCCCCGGTCGGCGTCTTGGACGATCAACGCTGGAGCAGGAGGATGGGCCATGAGCCGAATCGTGGCGGACATCCCATCTACCCGCTAGACATCAACGGCACGAGACACTGGGTCGTGGCCCGACCTACTCCCAGGGCGTCCGCGGCGGGCGACGCAGGTGGGCCAGGTCGTTGAGCAAGATCAGGCGGGCATCGCCGGGCCCGGAGCCATGCTCGAAGCGGAGTGCCGTGAGGTTCGCCTGCGACTGCTGGAGCCGGAGCCGGAACTCGCGGATCGCAATCCCCAGTGCGACGCAGACGAGGATCCGGTTGAGCGAGCTGTGGGCCACCGCCAGGACCGGACGCTCGGCCGCCGGGTGCGCCGGGTGCGTGTCGTGTGCCGCGAGCAGGTCGACCAGGAACGAGCTGACCCGGGCAGCGACATTGTCGCCCGACTCGCCGCCGGGGCACGGGATCCTGGCTGGGTCGGCTTCCCAGGCCTGCCGCTCGGCGAGGTCACGCGCGTCGATCTGGGGATAGGTGAGCCCTTCCCAGTGGCCATAGTCCATCTCGCGCAGACGTGGATCGGCCTCGATCGACGGCTTGCCGGGCGAGCGCTGGGCGATGATCGAGGCCGTCTCCCGAGCGCGCACGAGCGGGCTCGTGTAGATCCGCTCGAAGCGGACGTGCTCGAGCCGGACGGCCAGGGCGACCGCCTGGGCCTGCCCGGCGGCCGACAGCTCGATGTCGATTCTCTGGCCGAGGTGCTGTTCCGGGTCGGACCGGGGGGTGAGGCCGTGACGGGTCAGGACCAGCGTGAGCACGGGCCCAGTCTACGACCCGGTCTAGGGCACAGCCGAGCGGTTGGGATGCGAGGATGCCGGCGGGGGTAGGATCGACCTGATGAGTGACCCGCATGACAGCCACGCTGCCGATCACGGTCAGGCCGATGAGGGCCTAGGTCCGATCGACGTCGCCATGTGGGGCGTCGGGATCCTGGGTGTGGCCCTCGGCCTGCTGGTTGCCCTGTGCTGTGCCTTCGCCGTGGGGATGCTTAGCTAGAACAGCCCGATGATGTTGCCCTCGGCGTCGATGTCGATCTTCTCGCCGCCCGGGATCGAGGGCAGGCCGGGCATCGTGCGCATCTCGCCGATGAGTGGGGTGATGAAGCCGGCACCGGCCGACAGCCGGACATCGCGGATCGGCAAGGTGAAACCGGTTGGCCGGTTCCTCAGGTTCGCATCGTGGCTGAGCGAGTATTGCGTCTTGGCCATGCACACCGGCAGGGAGCCGTAGCCGAGCTCCTCGTACAGCTTGAGCGCCTTGGCGGCCGCCGGCTGGTATTCCACGCCCGCCGCGCCGTAGATCTGGGTGGCGATCGTCTCGATCTTCGTCCGCAGGGACGCCTCGTCCGGGTAGAGGAAGTGGAAGTTGGGTGAACCGTCCTGGGCGGCGGCCCAGACCGCCTGTGCCAGCGCCTCAGCGCCTGCCCCACCGTCGGTGAAGTTGGTCGTCACGACGGCAGCTCGAGCGCCGGCGGCGAGCGAGACCTCCTGGATTGCCGCGACCTCGGCCGGCGTGTCGGTTGGGAAGGCGTTGATCGCCACGACCACAGGAACGCCGTAGCCCCGGACGATCTCGATGTGCTTGGCCAGATTCTGGCCGCCCAGCCGGACCGCATCGACGTTCTCCGCAAGGAGCGCCGGATCGAGCGGCTTGCCGGCCACGATCCGGCCCACCCCGCCGTGCATCTTCAGGGCGCGAATGGTCGCGACCATCACGGCAGCATCGGGCTTGAGACCCGATGCCCGGCACTTGATGTCGAAGAACTTCTCGGCGCCCATGTCCGCACCGAAGCCCGCCTCGGTACATACGATCTCGTTGGTCGCCAGCGCCAGGCGGTCAGCCAGGACCGAGTTGTTGCCGTGGGCGATGTTCGCGAACGGGCCGCAATGGACGAAGGCCGGGCCACCCTCGAGGGTCTGGAGCAGGTTGGGCTTGATCGCGTCGACGAGGAGGACGGTCATCGCGCCGGCGACCTTGAGATCCTCGAGCGTGACCGGCTTGCCCTCGATCGTGAAGCCCACGACCACCCGACCCAGGCGGCTACGCAGATCCTGCAGGTCGGAGGCAAGGGCGAGGATCGCCATCACCTCTGAGGCAACGGTGATCATCGTCTCGGACTCGCGGGGCATGCCGTTCTCGCGACCGCCCAGGCCGATGACCACCCGGCGCAGAGCCCGATCGCTGATGTCGACCACCCGCGGCCAGGTGATCGAGAGCGGGTCGATCCCGAGCTTGTTGTGGTGGTAGATGGAGTTGTCCAGGAACGCGGCCGCCAGGTTGTGAGCGGCCCCGATCGCGTGGACGTCGCCGGTCAGATGGAGGTTGAAGTCGTCCATCGGGATAACCTGGCTGTAGCCCCCACCGGCCGCACCACCCTTGATCCCGAAGACCGGTCCCAGGGACGGCTGACGGATCGCCACCGCCGCCCGCCGGCCGATCCGGTTCAGGCCCTGGGCCAGGCCCACCGTCGTCGTCGACTTGCCCTCGCCCAGCGGCGTCGGAGTGATTCCGGTCACCACGACGTACTTGCCGCGCGGGTTGGCCGACTCCAGCCGCTCGATGGCCGACAGCGGAACTTTCGCCTTGCGCGGCCCGTACTGCTCGATCTCGTCATCGCGCAGGCCCAGATCGTGGGCCACGTCGACGATCGGGCGGGGAGTGACGGATCGGGCGATCTCCAGGTCGGATGGGAAGCTCATTGACGAACGACTCCAACTGGGATGACGGAGGTGGTAGCAGCTTCAACCTGCGCCCGGGCGGCCTGCAGCACGTGGGTCATGAGCAGGGCGTTCGTGACCGGGCCAACGCCGCCGGGCACTGGGGTGATCGCCCCGGCGACGCGTCGAGCCGAGGCGAAGTCGACATCCCCGACGAGAACCAGGCCGCCAGGCCCCTGGTCGACGGCGGCCTGGTTGACGACGTTGATCCCGATGTCGACGACCGTGGCGCCCGGCTTGAGCATCGCACCGTTCACGAGGCCGGGGTGACCTGCGGCGACCACGACGACGTCGGCGCTCAGGAGATGGTGGGCCAGGTCCGCCGTCCGGGAATGACAGACCGTCACGGTCGCGTCCTCGCGGGTGAGCAGAATCGCGGCCGGTTTGCCGACGACGTTGGACCGTCCGACCACCACGACTTCCTTGCCCCGAAGCTCGATCCCGGAACGCTTGAGGAGCTCAACCGCCGCCTGGGCCGTCGTTGGCACGAAGCCAGGGTGGCCGAGCAACAGGCGGCCGGCATTCAGCGGATGGATCCCGTCGACGTCTTTGGCCGGATCGATTGCATCGGTGACCACCGACAGCGGAATATCGTGCGGAAGCGGCATCTGGACGATGATCCCGCTGACAAGCGGATCGTCGTTCAACTCCAGGATCCGCCGGCGCAGGTGCACCCCGGAGACCTCACCGGAAAGCTCGACCAGCCGTCCATCGATGCCCACGGTCCGGCACGTCCGCAGGATTTGCCGGAGGTAGACCGCCGAGGGAGCATCGGCGCCGACGAGCACAACGGCGAGTGCCGGTGCATAGCCGTTCAGGCGCTGGAATGCGGCGACATCAAGCTTCACGGCCGCGCGGATTTCCGTCGCGATGGGGCTGCCCAGGAGGAGTCGCGCTTCGCCCGGTTGGGCCACTCCGGTCAGGCGCCCCCACCGAGCGGCGCCCTGAGCTCCCCCGAGGCCACAACCTCGCGAGTGGCTTGCGACAGCTCGTCGATCTCCCCGAGGAGGTCGCCGACCTTGGTTGACATCATCCGGGTGAAGGCCTGGTCGCCAACAGCGGGCAGGTTCACCAGGACATTCGCCCCGGCCCCATGGGCCGCAGCCGAGGCGAGCAGGCAGGCCACCGCCAGGTCGCTCGAGGCGTTCAGGTTGCTCCGGCCGGCCAGCGACTCGGCGGCCTGGACTACCTCCCGGCAAGCTTCGACACAGGCGAGCGGCACGTTCGACGCCGTCCGAGCAGCGGCTCGGAGCGCGCTGCCGCGAGCCGCCAGCTCGGCTTCAGAAGCCTTCGGCATCCGGAGCGCGGAGGCAAAGACCGCGTACGCGGCGGCATCATCATCGGCGAGCTCGAGCAAGCGGTTCGCCAGGGCTCGTCCGGCGGCTCCTGCCGACGCGTGGGTCGTGGCGTGTTGGACGTACTTCGGGCGACCTTCGGACAGGGCGGCGACCATCGCTACGAGCGCGGCGCCGAGTGATGCCGCGACGGCTGAGGCACTGCCGCCACCGGGGACCGGCTCGGCCGACGCGAGTTGATCGACGAACCTGGCCAGGGTCAGGTTGGGAAAGCTCACGGGTCCGCTGGGCATGGCCGAATTGTAGGCGCGAGATGCGCTCGCAGGGCAGGCGCGGTACCGGCGCGCCCGCCCTGCGAGAAGAGCCGCCCGTCAACGACCGAGGGAGGGCTCGGTCGACGGGCTTGTCCGGTGGGTCAAGCGGCGTGGAGGGACTCTGCCAGCCCGCGAGGCTCGACCTGATCAGCAGCTTCGACGAGCCAGCGGCCGCGACGATGCTGATAGGTCAGCTGGAATCGGGCACGGGCCGTCTGGACCTCAAAGAACGATCGTGGTCCGGTCTCGACTGGGTAAGCAGAGCGCTCCTCGCGAACGAGGGTGTGCGATGTGATGGGCAGACGCTCGTCCGCCCACGTGATTTCGCGCGGTCGTCCATCAAACCAATCCGTTTTGACGTGGACGGGCGTCGGCTCCACTCGAAGCATTGCCATTGGTCCCCTCCTTTCCCGGACCCCGAGGATGGGTCCAACCCGAGGTTCCATTCGTGCTGGCGAGACTCCGCATCCTGGCTTCGTAGACCAGAACGGGTGTTCGGTATTAGCCGACACTAGATCGAACAGGTGTTCGATGTCAAGAGCTCGAGTGGAGGATCGGATGCCCTTGCGACAGCTTGACTGTCACAGCTGTCGGCGCGGGCGGCTGGGGCGGGGCGGCGGCTCTAGGGCGGGACGGGGCGCTCGCCGCTGCAGCTCAGAACCTGGCAACTACTGGCCCGGGTACTGGTGAGGCGGCCAAATGCCACAGCCTCTCATTCGGGTTTGGCCCCTGGCCGGGTCCGGCATCAGCGCTGACGTCCGCCGTATAAGCCCCATTACTAGATGACGCGTTCGAGGCCTCGGAGGGCCCGTCAGCGCCGACCTGGACGGGGCAGCACAACGACATTCGTACGTAACCGAGCGGTCGAAGACCCGCCCAGGGCGCACCGAATGCCGGATTTGGATCATGGCGCTAATACGGCAGCCGGTACGAGGGTGATGTGGTCCTGCCCGCAAGCCACCGACCATCGGCCAGTGACCGGGAGGCGGGAGCCTCTAGCCGTGAGCCGAGCCGAGGCCGGCGCTCCCGGTCCGAATTGCAGCCCGAATCACGCAACGGGCCGCCGGCCGCCGCCACGCGACCGGCCGCCGCCGCCCGAATCGCGGCCCGAACCTCGGCCCGAATCGCCGGCTGGATCGGTCGTCCGATCGATCATCCCTGTCCGGCGCTCGAGGGGCTTCATCGGATCGCGTTCGAATGGTGCCGGCAGGCCCGATCCGAGCAGCCGGGCGCGGGTCACCGCCCGGTCGCCAAATCGACGCCGGATCGCGTCGGCGGCCTCGGTTGCCCGGCGGCGCCGACCATCCTCTCCGGCAGCCTCCTCGGAGAACAGGGTCAGCTGCTCGCGTTCGGCGAAACCTGAGGTCCCGACGCCAAGGAGTCGGACGTGGATCCCCCGCATTTCCGGTCGGGCCAGCTCGAGAGCCGTTCGCCAGATCGGCTGGGCCAGGTCGGTCGGCTCAGCCAGGGTCCGCTGGCGGGTGATCGTCCGGAAGGCCGAATCCCGGATCTTCACCTGGACCGTCGCCGCCCGGAGGCCGGCGGAGCGCAATCGACCGGCGACCCCGTCGGCCATCGCCAGGAGTGTCTTGTCGATCAGGACGGGGTCGTTCGTGTCGATGTCGAAGGTGTGTTCGTGAGAGATCGACTTCACGGGCGCGCCCTCGCTGACCGGGTCGTCGTCGAGGCCGCGCGCCCGCTCGGCCAACTTTGCGCCGTGTCGCCCGAAGCGGCGCACCAGCAGGTCATTGGGCAGCGCGGCGAGCTCGCCCATTGTCGTTACGCCGAGCTCGGCGAGGGCCGCGGACGTCCGTTCGCCAACACCCCACAACCGCTGGATTGCGAGAGGCGCCAGGAAGGCCGCTTCGCCACCGGTTTCGACCACAACCAGGGCGTCCGGCTTGCGCAGGTCCGAGGCAATCTTGGCCACGAGCTTCGAGCTGGCGACGCCGACCGAGGCGGTCAGTCGGACTTCGGCCAGGATCGCGGCCCGGATTGTCCGCCCGATCGTGGGGCCATCGCCGAACAAGGCCCGCGAGGCCGTCACATCGAGGAAGGCCTCATCGATCGAGATCGGCTCGACCAGAGGGGTAAACCGGCGCAGGATTGTCATGACCTCTCGGCTGACTGCCTGGTACTTGCGACCGTCGACCGGCAGGAACACGGCCTCCGGGCACAGAGCACCAGCCGTCCGGAGCGGCATCGCCGAGCGGATTCCGAAGCGACGTGCCTCGTAGCTCGCGGCCGACACCACTCCGCGCTGATCGGGCATGCCGCCACCGACGACCACGGGCCGGCCGCGCAACTCCGGCCGATCGCGCTGCTCGACGGCGGCAAAGAACGCATCAAGATCGACGTGCAGGATGGTTCGCTCGGTCACCCGGCGATCATGCGCCACGTCGTCAGGGGTGGCGCCCCGGATCAGCCCTTGGGCTCGACCACGATCGTGACTTCGGGGGTCATCCCGGCGAGGACCCGGATCGCGACCTTGTAGGTGCCCAGGGATTTGAGTGGCTCGTCCAGGTCGATCTTGTGGCGGTCCACCTGGATGCCCCGGCGAGCCAGGGCATCGGCGATGTCCTTGGCCGTGATCGAGCCGTACAGCTTGCCGCCGTCGCCCACCTTCACGCCCATCGTCAGGGTGGTCCCGCCGATCCGATTCGCACTGATCTCAGCTTCCTCGCGTTCCCGCTTGCGCTTGTCCTCCCGGCTGGCAATGTCGTGCTGCCAGGCCCGGTACGCACCCCCGGCGGCGGGCACCGCGAGCTTCTGCGGGATCAGGAAATTGAGCGCGTAGCCGTCGGCCACCGTCTTCATCTCGCCGCTCGTTCCGAGCGCGGCAACGTCGGCCGTCAGGATGACCTTCACGCGAGCGAACCCTCCTTGGTGATCCAGGCCCGGACGCGCGGTCCGATCCTGGTCGAACGCAGGGCTCCCACGCCCAGGCCAATGGCCTGCGGAACCCGGCGAATGGCACGCCGGATTGGAGCCGGCATAAGTCGTCGAATTTGGGCGACGTCCCGATCGAAAGAGCTGCGTTCGATCCCGAGCTCCTCGAGCTTCTCGCCGAGCACCTCGCTGGGCACGCCGTCGAGGAATAGGTCCACCGCCAGCACGATCACCACGAGGTCGTCCAGGCCGCCGATCAGCGGAATCCGGTCGGGAATGAGATCGCCCGGCAGGACGAGATACCCGAGCGCCCCGGCGAGGAGTGCTTTGCGGGCCATTGGTGTCCGCTCATCACGAAGGAGCGCCCAGATCAGGCGCCCGTAGATCGGTGCGCGACTGGCCGCTGGCAGGAACGCGGTCATGCTCATCACCCGACCGAACGCCCGGCCGGAGCCGCTCACTCGTCCCTTGTTCTGCGTCCGCGCCATGGCCTGACTCAGCCTCCGTCGTCGAGTCCCCGGGGCCGGTTGCCACGCGGCACTCCGGTCCGGGACAGCGCAGTCTAGCAGTGGCGTCCGACGAGGCAACCAGCCGGTCTTCGCGCCCCCGCGCATGAGGCCTGGGCGGAGCATCCAACAAGCCCGCGGCGGATGTTGACAATCGAACGTCCGTTCTGTACCGTGCAGGTGAACGGAGGCTGGATGACCAAGCACGACGCGGAACGCAAGCTCAAGATCATCGACTACATTGCCGCGACGTTGCGCACGCGTGGCGTGCCACCCTCCGTCCGGGAGATCGCGCTGGCCGTCAACCTGGCGTCCACGTCAGCAGTTCATCACCACCTCCAGATCCTGGAGCGGGACGGCTACCTGGAACGCGGCGCCGGCCAGGCCCGCTCCATTCGCCTCACGCCCACGGCGGCCCTGCAGCTTGGCCTCTCGAGTGAGCTCACGCCGCAGAGCGCGGCGATGGAGGCGCATCTCCTGCCGATCATCGGCGAGATTGCCGCCGGCGGCCCGATCGAGGCCTACCAGCGGGCCGACGAGACGATGGCGGTTCCGGAGATGCTCGCCCCCAGCGGCGACGCCTACGTGCTCCGGGTCCGCGGCGACTCGATGATCGACGCCCACATTGCGGATGGCGACTTCGTCGTGATCCGGCCACAGTCGACGGCTCGCAACGGGGACATCGTGGTGGCCCAGGTCGACGAGAACGCCGTCACCCTGAAGCGGTTCTTCAAGGAATCCGGGCGGGTCCGACTCCAGCCGGCGAACCGCGAGTACGCGCCGATGTTCTACGACGACGTGCGCATCCAGGGCAAGCTCATCGGGGTCATCCGCCGCCTCGACTGAGACCCTCGACGCGGGCCATCGGTGGAGCCGTCCACAGGATCGTCCACATCCTGTCAACCGGCGACCGGGATTCGTGGATGGAATCTGGCGAAAACCTGCCTTCTTGTTGACCGCTGCGGGCTGCTGTACCGCGACCATAGGACCTTCCTCGCCAGCCCGCCCGTGACACCAAAGCTGTCACCGCCGTCCCGCAATCTGGGTGTGCCTTGATCGACCGACTACCCCCGCAGAGCCTGGAGGCGGAACAATCCGTCCTCGGCTCGATCCTCATCGACCGGGATGCGATCGTTGAGATCGCCGAGTTCCTGCGCGCCGACGACTTCTACCGGCAGGCGAACGGCGCGATCTACACCGCCATGCTGGACCTGTTCGAGCGCCGCGAGCCGGTCGATATCGTCACTGTGGCGGAGTCGCTCGAGCGCAAGGAACAGCTCGACGCAATCGGCGGCCGGTCGTACCTGGCCAGCCTCTCGAACCAGACCCCAACGGCCGTCCACGCCGTCCAGTACGGACGGATCGTCGAGCGCAAGGCGGTCCTGCGCAACCTGATCGCGGCGGCCGGCAAGATCGCCGGGATCGGCTACGAGGATCCAGCCGAGATCCAGGAGGCGATTGACCGGGCCGAAAGCGAGCTGTTCAGCGTCAGCCAGCGCCGGATTGAGACGGGCTTCAGCAAGCTGAATTCGCTCCTCCACGACGCCTACGACCGGCTCGACTACCTCCATGCCCACCGCGGCGAGATCAGTGGCGTCCGGACAGGCTTCGCGGACCTCGATGCCCTGACCACCGGGCTCCAGAAGAGCGACCTGGTCGTCCTGGCTGCCCGGCCCAGCGTCGGCAAGACGAGCTTTGCGTTGAATATCGCCGAGTACGCCGCCGTCCACGACGGTCGGAGCGCGGGCGTGTTCAGCCTGGAAATGAGCAAGGAGCAGCTCGTCCTGCGCCTTCTCTCGAGCGTCGCCAACATCGATTCGCAGCGGCTTCGGAGCGGCTTCCTCGAGGAGATGGACTTCGCCCGAATCGCACCCGCGATGAACGCGCTGTCGGCCGCACCGGTCTACATCGACGACACGCCGAATATCAGCGCGATGGAACTGCGGACCAAGGCCCGTCGACTCCAGGCCGAGGCCGGGCTGGACCTGATCGTCGTGGACTACCTCCAGCTGATGCAGGCCACCACCCAGAACCGCGATGCGAACCGGGTGCAGGAAGTGTCCGAGATCTCGCGCGGGTTGAAGGCTCTGGCCCGCGAGCTGTCGGTGCCCGTCATCGCCTTGTCGCAACTCTCCCGTCAACCGGAAATGCGCGAGTCGCGCGAGCCGCGCCTGTCGGACCTGCGCGAGTCTGGCGCGATCGAACAGGACGCCGACCTCGTGATGTTCCTGTGGCGGGAAAAGGAGCGGGCGGGGGAGGAACAGGACGCGGACGGCGAGGTGATCAACCTCAAACTGGCCAAGCACCGCAATGGACCAACTGGCGAGATCAAGCTGTGGTTCAAGAAGAGCCAGACTCGTTTCGTCAGCTATGCCGGCGAGCGCTACGCGCAGGTCGCGGGCTAGATTCAGGCTCACAGACCGGTGCGTACTGGCACCGTTTTGTGGCGAGCACCGGCCGGACACCTTTCAGTCCATGAGATTCGTGCGCATAAGCGTGTCCGTGTGCGAATCTCTCAGGCTGGCGCCCGCTTGACGAGGCGCGTATCGTCCCGCTCTAAGAGTTCGACCCGAAGCCGGCCGGTCGCGAACCGGGCATGCGACACCCGCCCGTGTCCGTTGTCCGTCTCACCCTGGACGGGCTCTGATTCATCCTCGCTCACGGCGCAGGAGGGCCAGGATCAGGGTGCACCAGGACCGAACGCTCGTCTGCCGCGACTGTGCCGAGGAGTTCGTCTTCTCCGCCGGGGAGCAGGCGTTTTTCCTCAGCAAAGGTCTGCAGAACGACCCGCAACGCTGTTTGTCCTGTCGGGCTGCCGCGAAACGCGCCCGCGTGATCGGTGGACCACGCGAGTTCCACGCCGCAATCTGCGGCTCGTGCGGCGGCCAGGCGATCGTGCCGTTTGCACCGCGCAACGACCGACCAATCTATTGCAGCTCGTGCTTTGACAAGGTGCAGGCTGCCCGGGAGGTGAGCAGCGCCGCGCCGGCCTGACGCCCAACGTCCGCCTAGACTGGGGCGGTTGGCAAGGCCGGAGGAGAACCAAATGGGCATCATCATCATCAGGGAGATGGTCGGGACCAGTCCTCGCTCGTGGAGCGACGCGGCCCGTCAGGCGGTCGCGACCGCTTCCAAGACCGTCCGAAACATCCAGACCGTCGATGTCGTGAAATCGTCCGCGGTCGTCGAGAATGGCGAGATCGTGGAATATCGGGTGGATGTCAAGATCGGATTCGAGTACGAAGGCTGACCCGGGAGGGGTTTCGGCAGCGCCGCCTCGTACGCGGGGCTGAGCCTTCGCCGCGCAGCTAACCGGGTGATGAGGGCCGACGGCCACCATGCCCCACATGGCTCTCCCAAAGACCGCGACCGAGGCTCACGAGCCCGCCCTGGACGGGCCAGCGACTCGGAATCCGCCCATTCGTCCGTTGACGGGGTAGTAGATAGAGGCGTTCAAAGTTGCCGGGGACGAAGCAAGGACCAGACGGGCAACGGCTAAGTTAGGCCGCCTCGGCAAGTTCCGTCGCCGCCTCGAGGTCAGCTTCTCCGGTTGTACCGACTGACCGGTGCCCATGCGGCGGCGGAGGAGCAATACCGCCACAACTCGACCCAGATGAATGAGGATCTAGGGGTCAGCCCACCCCCTCTGAACGAGTGTAGCAAGCAGCGGCCGAGTCGGGTCGGCCACGGGGGCTCGTGGGCGGATAGGTAACCTGACGTATTGACCGGGATAGAACGGCCTCCCTATAGTCCGATCGACCTTCCAGTACGAGAGTACTAGCAGGCGTTGTTAAGTTCGGACGCGCCGAAGCACCACCTGAAATGGGCACTTAGGGTGGGGCCGAGCGAGTAGTGCAACCGACCGACCGATCAGACAGGTCGGTTTTCGTGCTTGGCACGGAGGCCACAAGGAGGAACTCGCGTGAAGCCCGAAGGAAATGCCAAGGGTTGGTAGTCGAGCACCAACGTGGGTAGCTCGATTCAATCGTGCGGCCCTGCTGGCCAGTGTCCTCTTGGGGACGCTGCTGGCTGGAGGAGCCTCACTGAGGGTGTTTTAGGACGTTGGTCCTATTCCGGGGAGGACCCGGAGGGGTTAGAGTCTCCGTGCCGGCTGCATAAGCGGAACTGAGATGTCTAGATCCCTAGCCCTTTTCATCGCTGGGCTCGTGGCGATGAGCGCGATCGCGCTTGTCGCTGCGAGCCTTCTCTATGGCTTCGATAGCCGAATAAGCATTCCTGCGGGTCCCGACCAGGGCGTAGACATCGCGTTGGGACTGCTGTTCTGGATCGTTGTGACTCTCGTGACCTCCGCCCTGCCTGTGAAGGTTCCGGGCGGCGTGATGATCGCCGTCGCAATCGCCCCGTGTCTGGCGGCAATGAATCTTGGCGGCCCGGCGGCCGCTGGTTGGGTCGCGTTGATCGGTTCGACCGAACTCCGGGAACTTCGAGGTGAGATCCCTTGGTACGGATCGCTTTCCAATCACGCTGGAATCGTCCTCCCGGCAGTTGTTGGCGGGGTCGTGCTCAAAGCTCTCGTTCCGGACCCTGCGAATCCCTTCGTTGATCTCCTCGGTACAGCTCTGGCCGCAGCCGTCTATTCCGCACTAAATTTGTTCATCGCTTCCTTCATCGCGGCACTGCGGGCTCGAACGCCTATCAGGGACGTCCTCCGCACAGGCGATCGCGGAGTTACCTTCAGTTTCGTGGCTTTAGCGCCGCTTGCATGGTTGATGACCCAGACATACGAGAGGGTCGGCTGGTGGACGACCGCTCTGTACGCCCTTCCGCTGTACTCGATTAGGCTCGCCAACGAGCGCCTCGTCGAGATGCGCGAGATGTTCACCCAGACGATTGGTGCACTTGCCGAGGCCGTGGACAAGCGCGATCCCTTTACGGCCAGGCACAGCCTCCGGGTCAAGGAGATCGCCTCCGACATTGGCCGGGTGATGCGCCTGAACTCGGGCGAGATGGAGGCCCTCGAATGGGGCGGGCTACTCCACGACGTGGGCAAGATCGGCGTACCCGACTACGTTCTGCTCAAGCCAGATCGGCTGACCCGTGAGGAGCGCCAGCTGATGAACTCGCATCCGGTGTTGGGCGCGCAGATCATCGCCCCAGTCACGAAGCTTGCGCCGGAGCTGCCGATCATTCGCCACCACCACGAGTGGTACAACGGTTCGGGCTACCCGGATCGGCTCCTGGGTTTGGAGATCCCGAAGCTTGCCCGGGTGCTCCACGTCGCCGACGCGTTCGAGGCGATGACTGCGGCCCGTCCGTACCGGATGAAGCCGCTGACTACCGAACAAGCATTGGGCGAGTTGCGCAAGTTTGCCGGGATCCAGTTCGATCCGGAGATCGTCGATGCGTTCGTCAAGACCGGCTGGGTCGACGGCGTACCGGACCCCGGGCGCGCGATCGAGCCGCGGCCGGTTCCGATGCTCGCCACCGCGGCCGGTCTAATGCTCCAGGCAACCGCACTCGCCGATGATGGGGTCGAGCTTCCGGCAGCCCCGATTCCCTTCGCTGTCGTGCCCGAGGTCGGTCCCAGGGCAATCGACGCCGACTAGGGGTGCTCCTCGGCGGCATCGTCCTCGGCCTCGCGCTCGGGCTGCTGAACGGCGGCCGGCTCGACAATATCGCGATGGTCCGGCTGCGCTGGCCGGCCCTGGTCTTCCTGGCGGTCCTGGTCCGCTACGGCGCCGAGGCGCTGCTAACCCGTGGCTTCGGCCCGGCCCTTGCGTTCCAGGGTCCCTTGCTCGTCGGGGCATCGGGGATCCTGCTCATCGGCCTGTTGGCCAACCGCCGGCTGCCAGGGATGGCCATCGCGTTCGTCGGCGTGGCATCAAATGCGGTCGTCCTGGCCGTGAATGCGGGCCGGATGCCGATCTGGGCGCCAAGCCTGGCGGCTGCCGGATTCAATGCGGGGGACGTAGAGCCGGCGATCCACACGATCCTGCCGGCCACCCTTGACAGCAGCTTCCTGCTCCATCTCGGCCCGTTGGCAGACGTTCTGCCTGTCCCTCTGCCGATCGTCGCCAATGTCGCCTCGATCGGCGACCTTCTGATTGCCTTTGGCCTCGCCTTTTTCCTGTTCGCGATCGTCCAACGCGCTCCGGAGCCAGAAACGTGGGCCGAAGCTAACCCGGACGCACAACCGCGGCTCCGGCCAACGCTTGGCCTGGCCGGCGCCGCCCGCCTGTCCCGGGCCGGTCTGCCCGGAACCAGCCTGCCGGCGGGTACCGGCCTGATTCCGGGGCTGAGCGAGGCATCCCGCCTCGACCGGCCAATGCTCCTCGGCAGCGCGGGTATGGTCATGGCCTCGCCGGCCAGCACGACGTTCCCACCAACCAGCCGGCCTGCAACCCTGGTCGACCGGGCCCGGCTGAACCCGTACGGCCGGCTTGCCCTGAACGGGCCGTTCGCCAGCCTGTGGACCGGCGGCCTGTTCAGCCTGTTCGGGGATCGGGTCAACCAGGCGGTCCTGGTGATCTTCATCTACCAGCACACGGGCTCGGTGGTCGCGGCCAGCTCCGTGATCTTCGTTGCCACCGTGCCCAACCTGGTCTTCGGCTCGCTCGCCGGGACGTTCGTCGATCGAACGAACCAGAAGCGGGTGATGGTCCTGAGCGACTTCCTGCGCGCCGGGATCGTGTTCCTGCTGCCGCTTGCAGCCGTTACCAACACGCTCCTCGTGTATCCCCTGGTCTTCCTCGTGACGTCGGTGTCGATCTTCTTCCGGCCGGCCCGGGAGGCGGTGATTCCCCGGATCGTGCCGGCGGGTGACCTGATGGCCGCCAACTCGGCAACGTGGCTGGCCGAGACGATGGCGGACATCGTCGGCTACGGCCTGGCCGGCCTCCTCCTGCTGGTGCTGGGCAAGGCCGTCGCGCTGGCCTTCTGGTTCGACGCCGCGACGTACGTGGCGTCCGGGGTACTGATCGCCACGATCGCGATCCCCCTAGTCGTCCGGCGAGCCGGCCCGGCCGAGCGGACATTCCGATCGGATTTCCTCGAAGGCTGGCGGTTCCTGCGCAACGACGCCGTCCTGTTCGCGAATACGCTCCAGGGGATCGCCGGCCAGATGGCGATCGGAGCGCTCCTGCCGCTTTCGGCGATCTATGCCACCACGGTCATCCGGGGCGGCCAGATTCCAGGAGCCACCATCTACGCCTTTCTCGAAGGCGCGATCGGTATCGGCAACCTGATCGGCGGAATCGCCGTCGGCTTGATCGGGCTGCGGATCGGCAAGGGCCGGCTGGTGATCTTCGGCTATGCCGTCGCCGGCGCCTGCATCGCGCTCTACAGTCGGACGGACTTCCTGCCAGCGGCGATCGGCCTGATGATTGGGATCGGCGTCGCCAACCTGCTCTTCGTGATCCCCAGTCAGACCTTGTTCCAGCAGCGCGTGCCCCGGGACATGATGGCCCGTGTCGTGTCGATTCGGTTCTCGCTGGTCCTCGGGACGATGGCCCTGGCAAGTGGTGCCAGCGGCGTGCTCGCCTTGGTATTTGGCGTCGCGAACGTGATCGCAGGGTTCGGCGTAGTGGCCTGCGTGGCGGGCCTGGCCGGCCTGCTCGTGCCTGCAGTACGCGACGCATGATGGCCACTTCGGTACACTGGCGCCCGCGCCGAGCCTGCGCGCAGAGGAGTACGACCCCCGAATGACGGATCCCATCGAGCGCGATCCACTGCTGCCGTCGGCCGATGACGAGCCCGCCGCCGAGACCGCGTCGGACAACGGGTCCGAGCCGCTCGACATCGGACATACCCCGAGCGAACCCGAGCCCGAGCCCGAACCCGAAGAAGAAGGCGACGAAGCGCCCGAGTCGGCCGCTCCCAGTGCCGTCGGCCCCTCGGCCGTCGACGGCGCCCAGGGCGCTCGCGACCGTAGCGCGGCCCGATCGACCTCGGCCTCCGGGCCCAGCCCGTCCGAGGCCGCGGTTCATGTTGGGGACCGGATCTCGGCCGCGTTCGTGGTCGTGGTCGTCGCGGTCTTCATCGCAATCTTCGCCTACGGCCTGATCGGCGGCGTGGGTGGCTTCCTGACGCCCATCCGAACGGCGGCTCCTGCGCCCAGCGGCGCGACCGCGCCGAGCGGATCGCCTACGCCGAGCAGCACCGTTTCAACGTCGGCCGGGCCGAGTGGCGGATCGCCGGGAGCCAGCCCGTCGCCGGCGCCGAGTCTGCCCACCACGGCGCCCAGCACAGGCACAAGCCCCGCCGCCAGCCCGTCGAGCTAGTTTCGGCCGCGGATCCGGTCCCGGGATCGTGCGCTGGTCCTCCCGTCATCGGGACTCCGTGGAGGACCCGTTCGCTGCGCCTCGCGCGGCGATGGTCGAGCGCCAGCTCCGAGGCCGGGGCATTGTCGACGAGCGCGTCCTGGCGGCGATGGGTGCCGTGCCCCGTGAGCAGTTTGTACCGAGGGAGTGGACGAACCGCGCCTACGATGATGCGGCCCTGCCGATCGAAGGTGGCCAGGCGATCAGCCAGCCGTACATCGTCGCCTGGATGACCGAGCTGCTCCAGGTCGTGCCGGGCGGGCTCGTCCTTGAGATCGGGACCGGTTCGGGCTACCAGGCGGCGGTCCTGGCCACGATCGGCGCGCGGGTGCGTTCGATCGAACGGCTGCCGGCACTGGCGGCCGTGGCCCGCGAGCGCCTGGCCGGGCTGGGGCTCGCTGAGGCAGTCGAGGTGATCGTCGCCGACGGCAGTCTGGGCGATCCTGCCACGGCACCACACGCTCGGGTGATCGTGACCGCCGGCGCACCCGTCGTCCCTCGCCCGCTCCTCGATCAGCTGGGCGAGAACGGTCGGCTGGTCATCCCGGTTGGAGCCCTGGACGACCAACAGCTGATCGTGGTGACTCGCCAGGCCGACCGGCTGACTGAAACGCCGGTCGGAGGCTGCGCCTTTGTGCCCCTGATCGGAGCAGCCGGCTTCCGTCCGGGCAGAGGCGGGCCGGTATAATCCGGGCGCCATGACCCATGTTTTTGTCGGTCCCCATCCGGACGATGTCGCGTTGTCCTGCGGTGGCCTGATCGCGTCACTGCGCGAGCTCGGCCAGAACGTGGCGATCCTGACCGTGTTCTCCGGCAATGGCGCCACCGATGGGCTGACGCCGTACCAGCGCGAGGCACTCGGTTTCGGTTCGAAGGCGCTCTGGCCGGTCACCGAGGCGTTTAACCGGGCGAACATCCCCAACGATGTGGGCATCCGAGACGAGGCCACGCCGCCGTGGGCGGCCAGCGCCGATCGGCTCGACGCCACCCAGGCCGATGCGGATGCCGCGGCCAAGCGCTTCTGGCAGCGCTCCTCGTGGTACCGCCGGGCGTCGATCCACAACGAATCGCTGGCCGGCCAGCCGGTGATCGACCAACTGCCTACCCAGGGCGCGGTGATGACCATCGAGCTGACCGAAGCCGAGGCCGCCGCGGACGCGATGGCCACTCGTCGGCTGGAGGAGGAGCGCTACGCCTACTTCGCCGAAGCGTCGCTCATCCTCCTCGACCTGCCCGATGCAGTCTTTCGGGGCTACGAAGGTGACGCCGAGCTGCTCGGCTCGCCGCGCGAGGACGACCCGGCCCCGGTTGCCCTCCTCCGCCGGGAGATCGCCCGGCTCGAGCCCCAGAAGGTCTACTTTCCGCTGGGCGTGGGCGGACACGTGGACCATCAACTCGTCCGGAACGTGGGCCTGGCGATGATCGGCGACGCCCGGCGCTGGGTGATGCCGGGGCCCGAGTGGGCCGGCATCGTGTCGTTCTACGAAGACTTCCCGTACGCCTGGTGGAACGACTTCCGGGCGATCGACGAACTGGGCGACGGGCTGCGCGAGCTGCCATACGACGTGTCGATCGTGCCCGAGTACGCCGACATCGGCGACCAGCTCGAGCGCAAGATCAACGGCCTGACGATCTACGCGAGCCAGCTTCCACGCCTGTTCGGCGGGCCGCGCGAGATGGCCGACGCCGTGCGCGGATACGGCCGGAAGATCGGTGCCCTGGGCGGGCTCACCGGCCATGCCGAGCGCTACTGGTCCTCCCTTAGCCTGTAGTGATGGCCCGGGCGCTGGCCGCCTGGAAGCTGCTGAGCGCCCCCCACCCCGACCATCGGCGGCCGGCGCTATCCGGCGATCGGCCTAATCGTCCTCGCCGCGATCGGGGCGAGCTTGGTGTTCGTTGTTGCAATCACCAGGTGGGGTGCGGGCCAGGACCAGGATGCCTACTGGCTGGCCGCCAGGCGTCTCCTCGACGGCCTGCCCCTGTACGACCCCCCGGCGACCTCGGTGACCCCGTTTGCCTATTGGTACCCCCCGCCGCTCGCCCAGGTCCTCGTGCCGATCGTCGCGATCCTGCCTGCGCGGGCGTTCGACATCGCCTGGATCGGGCTGCTCCTCGTGTGCTTCCTCTGGATGGCCGGCTGGCGCCCCCTGGTGGCCCTCGCACTGGTGGCCTACCTGCCCGTCGCGGTGGAGCTCTGGTTCGACAACGTACACATCGTCCTGGCGGCACTCATCGTGCTCGGCCTACGGCGCTGGCCATGGGCCTTCGCGATCGGCGCGGCGATCAAGATTGCGCCGGGGCTGGGGATCCTGTACTTATTGCTGCGCCGGCGCTGGCGCGAGGCAGCAATCGCGATCGGGCTGGGCCTAGTGATCCTGGTCATCAGCCTGGCGATCGGGCCGAGGGCCTGGTCGGGCTTCATCACGACCCTCGAGGCTCGCGGTCCCGCCGACATCTCGGGCCTGCTGCCGATTCCCTACTTCGTCCGGCTCTTCGCGGCGGTCCTCGTGACGATGGTCGCCGCGGCGGTTCGGCCACGGATCGGCGAACCGCTGCTCGTCGTCGCGATCACGATCGCTCTGGCTGACGCCCTGGCCACGCTCATCGCGATCGTACCGATCGTGGTCCTGGCTTCGCGTTCGACCGTCGTCAGTCTCGCGGCCGAGAAGGCGGTCCAAACCTAGGACCCTCTGCAGCCGATGATGGCCCGTCGGTTTGGCCGCGCCACCCGAAGCAGGCGCACAGACGATAGGCGGACAGTACCTCCGTCCCAGTTTCGCTGGCGAGGCGCGACCGTACACTTTCGGAGGTCCCGGAGGTCCCGGAGGTCCCGGAGGTCCCGGGTGACCAGATGCAGCTGAATCGCCGCGCGATGCCGGCTGCGCAGACGCCGGGGGAACGTGCTTGACCATTGATCTCGGCGGTCGATCGATCGCTCGTCGCCCCGCCATGGTTGGGTTGGCTTTTCTCACGGCGCTTGTGGGCGGCTTCGCGGTCGTGCGGGCGGCCCAGAACGTATGGGCCGTGGACGCACTCCGGAACCTGGCTGCAGCCGTCGCGCTCCAGCACGGCACCTTCGGATCCGTCCCGGACCACCTCTACTCGCCGCTGGCCGCCGCCTTGACAGTCCCCGCCCTGGCCCTCTCGGCCGACGGTGCCGTGATCGCCTGGCTCGTGCTCAAGGTGGCATTGCTGGTGGTGGGCACGGCGGTCGCGACCCGTGGCCTGGCCGGCATCGAGCGCTTGCTCGTGGGCATCGCGGTCATCGGCTTCCTGCCCATCCTGTACGACCTCGAGCTGGGCAATGTCACGGTGCTCGTGCTCGCCGCCCTGGCCGCGATCGCGTGGACGCCGGACCGCATCGCGACCGGTATCCCACTCCGCCTGGTCCTGGCCACCGCCCCGAAGCCGCAGTTGATCCCGGTACTCATCTGGCTTGCGCTGGTCCACCGGCGGGCGTTGGTCGGCGCGCTGGTGACTGCGGCCCTCGCATCCCTGGTGGGGCTGGCGCTGGCGGGGCCGGCGGCGTACGCGACCTGGGTTGAGATCCTCCGGGCGCCGGCCTACCTCAACGGCAGCGCGGAGACCAACCTGGCGCTCTGGTCGCTGCCAGCCGTAGTTGCCGTTCCGGCCGCCATTACTGCGCTTGGGGCGTTTGGCCTCGCGTTGCGACGCGGCTACTGGCCGGGCCTCCTCGCCGCGTGCTGCGTCGGGCTTCTGCTGGCGCCATACACACTGGTCTACGGGGCCGGCCTCTTGCTTGTCGCAACGCCTGCGGCGGTTCGAGCGGCACCGGGAGCCGTGCTCGCATTGGCGATCACTGCGGCCGTGGCCCTGGTGCTCGTGTTCCAGGGGTGGGTTGCGATAGCTCTGGCCGTTGCGGTGCTTGTGCCAGCCAGGGCGTGGCCGTCGCCGCACTCGGTGATGGCGACACCTGGAACCAGCATTGCCACAGCCCGAGGCGAAGGCTGATGAGGAGGTCCGCTCCGCTGAGTCCACCTGCGGCAGTGCCCGGCGGGTTCCGGCACACAGCGAGCTCGTTCCTGGCCGGGCGGCGGGGACGAGCCGTCCGCGACGGCCTGTGGGTGGCGGGGCTGGTCTACCTGGCGTATCTCACCATGACCACGATCCTCAACAGCCCCGCCTACGACGCCCGCGCCTACTACGATGCGCACCTTGCCAGCCTGTACGCGCGGCCCGCCGCCGCAACCCACGACGCGTACTACTACTCGCCTGCCTTCGCCCAGATCCTGGCCCCCCTCACCGCCCTGCCATGGCCGGTCTTCATCGCGATCTGGATGACGATCGCCGCAGCCGCGCTGGCCTACCTGGCAGGTCCGCTCCTTGTCTTCGTCCTCCTGTTCCCGCCCGTGGTGATCGAGCTGCAGGTGGGCAATATCCACTTCCTGCTGGGCCTCGCAGTCGCCCTTGGGATCGAGTACCCGGCGGTCTGGGCGTTCCCCCTGCTGACAAAGGTCACGCCGGGCATCGGGATCCTGTGGTTCGCGGTCCGCCGCGAGTGGCGTGGGCTGCTCGTGGCCCTGGGAACCACGGCCGCGATCGTCGCCGTCTCGTTCGCCCTTGCGCCAGCCCTATGGTTCGGCTGGCTGGAATCCCTGCGCGCGAACGCCGGCACCGCTTACGAGTGGCCGCTGCTGCCGATCCCGCTGGTCGTGCGCCTCGTGCTGGCGACTGCCCTCATCGCCTGGGGCGCGCGTACGGATCGTCGCTGGACGGTGCCAGTCGGGGCAACCCTGGCGTTGCCCCTGTTGTGGCCGGCCAACTGGGCGATGCTGGTCGGCGTGCTGCCGACTCTCCGGCAGGGGCTGGCGCGGCGCTTCGGATCCTGACGAATCTCCGACGGTCACCAGGTGAATCCAGTCGAACCAGGGCTGGGGCGCCCCGACGAAGGCGAAGGGGGCGATCGCAAGGTTGCCTAGCTCTGTTCTCCCACGAGGTTGGTGACACACGAGGAGCCCGTCACCAGTTAGGTTGAAGGCGCTCACCTATCAACCAACTTCGGATGAACTACCTGCGGGTGACGCCGGCCCACGTCCTCGTGCGAGGAAGTGGGCCGACACTCGGATTTGAACCGAAGACCTGCTGTTTACGAAATCGGAGGGTCCCACCGGATCGCTGATTTCTACACTTTCTACACCCACTGGCCCCCAGCACTGTGTAGACACGTTGCATACGCAACTAGACGTCCCTCCAGGTGGATGGCGGCCTGACCAAGGATCGTCAAACTCTCCGATCATGGACACACCGGCGCGAAGCTGATCGAGCTCGGTGACCTCGCCGAGCGGATGGTGGCCAGCGAGGCGGCGACCAAGGTACGATCCGCTGAGGACGACGACGTCTTCCCGGCCGAAGGTTCAGGATGACCCTCGCCAGGCGGGTGGCCGCCGTCGAGCTCACGCTCAGCCCGACCGAGCTCGTCCTGCGCTGGCTCGAGGAGGCCCGTGCCCACGGCGATCTAGAAGCGTATGTCTTGTCGATCATCGCAGATCCGGTGGTGGTCCCGCCGGCTGACCAGTTGGGCTCGGGCGGCTCAGCGCTGACAGCTCCGTGGCCGATCTTCGGGACGAATGCACTATGGGCCCAGTGGCGCCGATCCCATAGGCTGGCAGCCAATGAACCGACGAGAGACGCGCCGACGGGTCGGACCTGACCAAGCGATGAACCTAGGGGTCGCGCCCGGCGCGACCGGAGGGCCACGGCGCTGAGATACCGCCCGGAGCTCGATGGTCTGCGCGGAGTCGCGATCCTGATCGTGCTCGGCTCTCACACCGGCGTCCCCGGCTTTGCAGGCGGCGGCGGCGGGGTCGGTGTCGCCCTCTTCTTCGTCCTGTCGGGCTACCTGATCACCTCGCTCCTGCTGGCCGAACGGGAACGGGTGGGGCGGGTGGACCTGCGCGCCTTCTATGTCAGGCGGGCCCTGCGCCTTTTCCCGGCCTTGGCTGCGGTCCTGCTGGTCGTCGCGATCCTGGCGATTCTGGGGCTCGTTCCGACGCCCGCCAGCCAGGGTGTGGACTACCCAATTGTCGAGCTCGGCGTGATCGCCTACGGGGCGAACTGGCTCGTCGTGGCCGGGCAGAACATCGGCCTGCTGGGCCACACCTGGTCGCTGGCCGTCGAGGAGCAATTCTATGTCCTGTGGCCGGCGATCCTGCTGTTCTGCCTGCGCTTCGGCCGGGCCCGCCTCGCGTTCGTCCTCCTGGCCCTGGTCTTCCTGGACCTCCCGTATCGGCTGCTGCTCGATCTCAACGGTGGCTTGATGCACGTCTTCGTGGGGACCGACAGCCGGGGCGACGCTTTGCTCTTCGGCTGCGTGTTGGCCCTCCTGGGCACATGCTGGCACCCGATTGTGGGCTGGCTGGGGCTGGCGGGGGTCGCGGCGGTGGCCGCCTCGTGGCCGGGCGACCCCGGCCTGGGCGCCCAGATTCTGTTCATTCCCGTGGCGGCCATCGTGAGCACGCTGGCGGTCGCCGGCTGTCCAGCTGCCCTGGCCTGGCGGCCGCTCGCGTTCGTCGGCAAGATCAGCTACGGGCTCTACCTTTGGCATGGGCTCCTGATCTGGTGGCACCTGCCCTGGCCAGTGGCGGTGCCACTGTCCATCGGGATCGCGTGTGGCTCGTACTACGTCCTTGAGCGGCCCTTCCTGCGCCTCAAGGATCGATTCGGCCGAGCCCGAGCCGGTTCAAAGCCGGTCCCGGCCCGTGCGCCCGAGCCCCGACCTGCCTGACCGCACGCCCGCCCCGGGAATCAGCGAGCCCTCGGCGCACGGCCGAGGGCTCGCTTGAGTGATGAACGCGACAGTTGAACATCAACGCGACCGCGATCGTGCGCATCAATCCTCTCCCGCGGGTTGGCCGGACTGTCGAGCCGGTTCACTATGTCACGACGTCACAACGCCGCACGGCGCATCGCCGCCGGGCTCCATCTGTCGACAGCCAGCGACTCTGACCGCTGAGTCGGCCAGCGATCCTGTCACTTGGGTCGGATCAGAGGATAGCGACGCCACGGATGGTCGCGCGGTGGGATCGGCTTGTTCGGGCGTTGTGGGTTGGATGGGGTCGCCCGCAGAACGACTGGTCGCTCGGGCGCCGGGACCAGCGGCAGGATCAGGCGATCGAGGTCGACCCACAGCGTCCCATCGAGGCGCTGCTGGACGACGACCGAGCGAGGGCCGGTCGGGCCTGGCCGCGGACCGACCACCATCAGGCTCCGGCCGTCGAGGGTGAGCGTCCCGTCGCCAGCCAACCGGCGGACGTGCGGGAAGCAGAAGATCGTCTCGACCGGCTGATCGAGCGGTCGCCAGGCTGGCTGGCTGTCGCGGGCCGGCACGGCGAACCGCACGTTGCGGCGGGCGACGTGTCGAGCGAGGACCTGATTGGCCTCCTCGAACGAGGTCGCCTCGGCCCGTCGAAGCTCGCTCGTGAGGCGGTCCTGGCGGGTCCCCAAAGACGCTCGACCGGGCCCTTGGCCTGGGGCGAACGAGCCGCGAGCCGCGATCCCGGCAACCTCGAGGGCCCGTCCAAACTGGGTCGTCGAGCGGCGACCGGCAAACTGCTCGGCCAAGGTCGGGACGGTCTGGCGGCCCTTCCAGAAGATGCCGTGGCAATCGAAATAGAGGCTGACCGGCAAGCCATCGTGGAGTGCCCTCTGGGTGAGCACCACGAGCTCCCCGGCCGTATCCTCCTGCTCGCGGAAGATCGCCCCGGTCACGATCCCGGTCGCGTCGTCGATCCCACCGACGAGGGTCAACCAGGGCCCCCGACCCTCGAGCCAGTCGTGGCGGCTGCCGTCGACCTGGAGGAGCAGGCCCGCCTGGCTCATCGGCTCGCGGCGGGTCCGGTGGCCGCGCGATCGGCGCGTACGGACTGCGGGCAAACCGGCCTCGCCCAGGATCCGGCGCAGCGTGCGGGCCGACAGGACGATCCCCTCACGCTCGGCCAACAAGTCTGCCAGGTGAGCCCGATTGACCCCCGCGTACGTCGTCAGGGCGAGCTCCACCAGGCGGTCGTGGGTCGCGGGGTCGACGCGGTTGACGGGGCTCCGACCGAGGTTGCCGTGGATTAGGCTCGGCACCCCCTCGCTCGATCGGTAGCGGGCCAGGAGTCGGCGCACCGAGCGAACCGAGAGCCGGAGCTGATTCGCCGCCTCTCTCGCCGAGATCTCGCCGGCCAACACGTGGTTCAGGACATCCAGCCGCCACGGCGCACGAGCGTCCAAGGTGATCGTCTCCCTCTTCATGACGCTGAGGGTGACAAAGTCGCTGGCCGCTTAAAGAGGTCAGAATCGCTGGCCGTTCACACGCGTTCGAATCCGGATTGACATCGAGGCCGGACGGGACGACGATCGTCGTCGTAGCAAGCTCCGTGAACGATCCCGACGGTGGACGCGATGCTCGGCGACAGTCCGCAGACACCCCCACAGAGCTATACCCGCAGGGGGTCAGCGCGTCCTGGCCACACGGCTCGCCCGCGGTCCTTATGACCGATGTGCGTCTACGTCTCGGAGTGGAAGTATCTCGGTGACCGCCGGATCGCATCGATGCCTCGGCGACCGCCGAAGCTGGGGGAGTAGCTCTGTTACCGCACCCGTTCCGGGCTGGCCGAGCCAGACCCCTGCACTCACCGACTCTGTCGGCCCGGGCATCTCTGCTCGCCGCTGGCTACTCGCCGCGGCACTGGGCGGGGTGGCCGCTGAAGGGGCCCTTGTCGCAGTGAACGTAGCGACGCTTCGGCTGCGCGTAGCCATGCCGCGAGTCGCTGGGTGAGAGAGGTCTGGGTCCAGCGGCGGCATGAGCCGCTGCTTCCCGCGCTCCGGCAGCTGGCGAGCCTGGTTCTGGCCGGGCGGCGGGGACGAGCCGTCCGCACTGGCCTGTGGGTCGCGGGGTTAGCCGTCGTCCTTAGGGGCGTTGTTGACAAGTGAGAGCCTCCGGGCACGGTACGGGGTGTGGAAGCTCGAACCGCAAGGAGGCTCTCGTGGCGCATCGTACGGCGCGACTCAATCGGTTTGGCCGCCAGCTCCTGATCGATCGCGTGGTCGGCGATGGATGGACGGTGCCAGTGCGGCCCGGGCCCAGGGCATCAGTCGGGCAACGGGCCACAAGTGGGTCCGCCGGTACCGCCTCGAAGGACGGGCTGGCCTGGCCGACCGCAGCTCGCGGCCGCATCGCTCGCCCAGGGCAACGCCGGCCCCGGACGTCCAGCGGATCGTCGCCGCCCGGCTCGAGTGGCGCTGGGGCCCGGATCGCCTCGGACCGCTCCTCGGCCTGCCGGTCTCGACCGTCGCCGCCGTGATCCGACGAGCTGGACTGCCGCCCCTAGCCGACATCGACCGGCCGACCGGCCTGCCCGTCCGTCGCTACGAGGTCGGCCATCCGGGTGCCCTCGTCCACCAGGATCACGAGCAGCTCGGCCGGATCCCCGATGGTGGCGCGCACCGGGCGTTCGGCCGGGCCCACGCCCCGCATGCCCATCGAGCCCGCCTCGGCTACGACCACTTCGAGGTGATCGTCGACGATCGGAGCCGACGCTTGGTCGTCGTCCAGGTCGCCGACCAAGGTGGCGCCAGCGCGGCGGCGGCCCTCGCCACGGCGCTGGCGGTGTTCGCTGCCGAGGGGATCACGGTCGAACGGGTCCTGACCGACAACGACTGGGCCTATCGCTCGGACGCCGATCGGGCCGTCCCGGGCGAGCGGCGCCACAGCCGGACCCGGCCCCCTTCGGGTCAACCTGCCTGGGCGTCAGCGTCAGCGAGAACGCGCCGGCCGGCTCAAAGGGAAGGAGTGGGACGCTCGAGAGAAGGAGATGGTGGCCTACCGACTAGTCGACCTGGTCGGCCGGGCGAGTGCCGCCAACATCCTCGGAATCTCGATCCGCGAACTCGGCAAGCTCGTCGAAACGTTCCAGATGTCCAAGAGTTTCCGGAGCCTACGTGATCCAGGCGCAGCGATTACGTGGGCTCGCGAGTTGATGGGAGTGAGCAAGAGCCTCCTCACGCCGTCTGTGATCGAGGCCGTGATCGAGAAGGTAAACGACAAGCGGATCACGAACTCAAAAGACCTGCGGAAGCTCCGACCGATCCTTCGGGACCCGGTCGCTCGCGAGCACTTCCTGAGCGACGAGGGGGATATCGAATCTGCGTTGCTCCGGATTCCGCAACCCGATCCAGACCCGAAGGGGCAGCCGCTCGCCGAGCTCGACGGCGCAATGGAGGCGATGCGGCGGATCCCATGGACAACGCTTCAGGAATTGCGGGGAGATGAAGACGCGATCAGGCGGATCACCGCCGCCGAGGAGCTACTGAGGTCGCTCCGCGAGGCACTCTCCCCACCAAACGAGCAGAGCCGACGATAGGGTTCGAGCGCGGCGGCCTGTAGTGGCCGGCCGCGAGTCTCCATGGACGGTCCCTCGCAGAAAGGACTGTGTCCCGAAAGGGGACCCTCTCGAACGGACCTGAAGGGTGCGCGGTCGGGTCGGCGCTCGAGCCGTCCCAGAAGGAGGTCCTTCCGAGCAGCCCACGCTCATGCGCGAGACGTGGCGCGTGGCCTTGCGCGGCGGGCGTCGGCCCTTGCTGGGGCCCAGCGGTAGATAGAGGCGCCGGGACCGTCGTAGACAAGATCGAAGTCGCTAGTGTTCTGCAGACTCTCGCGCAGCGACATGCAGCAGTCAGCCGCTGACCCCGGCCCGCGCAGGTGCCCCTTGGGAAGAAACACGTACGTGCCGGACACGCCGTGCAAGGTCAGCCAGGCACGCAGGCAGCCGGCCGTCTGCCCCGCGCAGGCCTGCAGGTCGATGTTTTCCGCGTAACGCGCGCTCCAGACTCCCGGGCCCAGCCATTCCGAACCCTGCGGCACCGAATCGCTCTCCCGCCCCGTCAGCGCGGGGAACCATTCCTGCGTGCCTTCCGAGCCGGACGGATCGGACGTTACGACGGCAAACTGCGCGGAGGAAGGAGTGTTAGCGGCGACCCAGCTCATGGCGGCTCGGTCGGCGGGCGGCAGGCCGTGCTCGGGCGATCCAGCACTAGCATTGAATAGGAGGCCGGAGAGGACGGCTCCCTCGACGGCGAAGATCAGCAACCAGCGCGCGGAGCGTACCTGCCACAGGCGCCCGGGCAGGTGGCCAGATCCGAACGGCGGGACGAGACCCGCGACGGCGGGGACAACAACGGCCGACAGGCCAGTCGCGGCGAGCAGGCTGACTGGAACGGCCGCAAACATCAACCCCAGCCGCTGATCCACCAGGACCTCGACCACTAGCCAGGCTGGCAGCAACCACTCACGCCGCGAGAGCGCCCGGACCAGGCCCAGGACGCCCAGGGCTCCGACCCACGGCATTGCCACCTCACCGGTCAGCGTGAACGTCACGAGATCAAATCCGCCCGTGAGCAAGCCGCCTGCGGGACCACTGAGCCCGCCCGCGGAGGTGAGGCCGGCCGGTCCGACCCGGATGAGGGCTACCACCCACCAGGGCGCCGCGACGAGCGCCATACCACCGCCAACAAGCAGGATGGTGGCGAGCGACCGCCCGAACGGCCGACGGAACAGCAGGATAGCGATGCTTACAGCGGCGAACAGCCCGGCGCTGGGGTGAAAGAGCAGCGCCACTCCGGCCATGACCGAGGCCATACCGGCATTCAGGATTCCGCCGCCCTTCCGCCATCGCAGCACAAAGACCACGGCGAAGAGCGCGAACAGGAATCCCGGGGCCCGCGTGACGCCGCCTCCCTCGATAAGCCACTGGTAGCCCTCGGGCACCACCGCGAACGCAGCCGCCGCCGCGAGGGCGTCGAACCGGGAGTCCAAGAGCTGGCGTGCCACCAGGTACACCCCGGCGACGGTCAAACAGCTGAACAGCAACGGCAGCCAAAGGAACCACTGCAGTAGCGGCACGGGCAGGAGGTTGGCCAACAGCGCCGCGAGCATCGGCCCGAGCGGAGGATAGGCGAACGGGATGGTGCCGCCGTTGTACGAGGTGAACGCCGGCCAGCCGAATCCCAAACGCTGGATATCCCGGGCCATGACGTAGAACAGGCCACCGTCGTTTAGTGGAAAGTCCGACCCAAGCACCGGTCCTGCCCGTAGGAGAACCGCCACGACGGCCACGGCGAGAATGGCAACGACATCGCGTCGGCATTGGGTTGGGTCGGCCAGGGTGACGCTCCTCGGCACGTCCGTTCGCGCTGGCGGCCCCTCGACCCGCTGCGCGATTACTAGCTCAACCGACACGGGCGAAATGCGCCTCCGCAGCCAGCGCTGCCCGTTTGCCCAGGCCGAGCGCTTTCGAGACGCCGCGGTCGTCGGGGTAGACGTGCGCAAGGCTGGCGTGAAAGAGCCCGGGCAGGCCGGTCTCTATGGGAAGGCCCGGCATGGGACCACCCACGCGGGGTACAGGCTGCGCGAACGCATCTCGGTTCACGTGCACGTCCACAATCCAGTCTCGCGAGAACCTAGCGTTCAGCGTCTGCATCGCCGGGATCACCGCGTCGACCAATTCTTCAGGCGCCGCGCTCCAAGTCGGGTCCTCGCGGGCGACATAGTGCGCAAGGTACACGAGCGTCCGGCCACCGTAGCGATCGGTCGGGACAAGATTGGTGTGCTCGATAATGCCCACGCAACCGAGTCCCAGTCGGTCCGTCACGTTGACCCAGTAGTAGGAGCTCAATGGGCGCGATAACTCGAGCAACGCACAGACGATCCCGCGGTATGGGACCTGTTGCATGGCGGACGCATAGGGCGGGGGCAAGGTCGCAATCGACTGCAGAACGGGCCCGCTGACGCAGGCGATCACGATCGGCGCAGTCAGACGGTCCAGCCCGTCCGGGCCGTCCACGTCGACCTGCCAGCCGTCGGGCGTCTGCCGTAGCTCTCGGACTCGCGTCGACAGGCGCAGCTCGACCCCGTCCGAAGCGAGGCGCGCCGCGTAGGCTTCTGCTAGCGCGCCCAGGCTGCCCTGAAGGTAGCCCAGCCGGTCGCCGGTCGCCCCCCGCGAGCCGCCACGCTGGCGGATCCGCGCCACCAGCCAGGCCATCGCGATCCTGTCGGCGTGAGGGCCGAACTTCGCTTCGAGCAGGGGCCGCCAGAGCGTGTCGTAGGCGCGCTGCCCGAACCAGCGGGGCCCTTCCACGGAGACGGGTATGCGGTCCAGGCGGTGCCGGTCCGGCCGCACCAGTTGGACGCCGGTGGCGACGCCGGCGCGCAGGCGGTCGAACGGAGAGAGGGGCGCGAAACGAAGGAGATCGAGCGGGCTGTCGAAGGCGAACGTGCGCCCGTTGTGCATCACCGCCATCGGACCCCTCCGCCACTCGAGCCGGTCGGCCAGTCCCAGCCGCTCGATCAGCGCGCGCGTCTCGCGGTCCTGAGGAAAGATGTGGTGGTAGTAGGGCTCGACGGGTTCGCCCTCAACCCGAATCGCGCGAGCGAGCCCGCCGACGACCGGTCCCGTTTCGACGACGACGACAGACCGCCCGGACCGCCGCAGCTCGTCGGCCGCGCCGAGCCCCGCCATCCCGGCCCCGATCACGACAACGTCGATCATTCGAGCACAGCCGCCGGTTGCTGCCGAACAGAGCGCGCCTCGGTCTGCAACGAGGCCAGCCCCAAGCCCGACGCGCCCAACGCGATTGCCCCACCAACCGCTGACGGAGCTACCGCCATCACGTGCGCCAGCACGGCAAGCGAAAACCCGAGCGTGGCCGGCACGCCCAGCGCAGTGGCCGTGCCTGCCGCCGCGAGCTCGAACGTGCCCAGATACCCCGGCGCCGAGGGAAGCGCCGTCCCGAGCACAGTCACCGCACCGATCAACAGGGCAGCGGCTGGCGCGAGTGTGACGCCCAACGATCGACCTACGAGCCAGAACGTGGTCGCGTCCAGGATCCAGCACACGGCGCTGATCGCGAGCGCCAATCCGACCGCAGGACGCTCATGCGCCGCGTCGGCGCCTGCCGCTACGTATCGGACGAACCGCAGGGCCCGCCCAACCGCCTGCGACGACAGCCACCCCTCTTCTGCTCGAGTTAGTACGCGACCGAGGAGCCCTAGGCCTCCCGCCAGCAAGGCGGTTACGACCACGAGCCCGGCCACCGCGGCAATGCCGGCTGACTGGGTTAGCCAGGCGGGAGCGCCGAGCAAGCGCGCGGCGCCGAAGGCTAGCATCGCCAAGCTCGCCGTATCCAGGGTGCGCTCAAGCACCACGGTGCCGAAACACCACACCGGAGTCGTGGCGCTCGGCTCGGGCAGCCAGAAACGCCCGGATCAGTTCGCCGAGCCGGGCGGGGAGCACGGCATTACCCAAGTACCCGATGAGCAGGATAGGGAGCAGCGTCGCCACACGGAGCGGCCTAACCGGGTGAGCGATGGCGAGCAATGCACGCCAGCGGACGGTCCGCAGGAACAACTGGGCGCCAATGATGCCGAGGATCGCGATTAGCGGAAGCGGATCAGCGTGCTGGAGCCGCATGAGCGCGGCCTCGACGTCCACGCCGCGGAACGCGAAGTAGAGCGCGACAACGCTGATGATCACGCCGAGCGGCGCAGCGAGGTGGCGCCTCCTGCCCGGCACTGAACCGCGAGGCCCGCCCGCGCTCATGGCAGCTCGCGGAGTGACAGCGTCTGGCATCCAAGAGGACACGCGTCGGTTCTGTCCCGCCCGCAGTGCGTCCCTGATACTGGGGATACCTTCCCGTCGTCCATGACCCCCATGCGTCCCTGATCGCTCAAGTCTCGGCAGTATGGCGCGTCTCAACGACACCGGGCGCTGGTACGTTCGTCCTGTTCGCAATCATGGGCTTCCATCGGTCCCGAAAGGACCTGCGGGTTCCACCCATCGACGCAACACCACGGTTTGGTGCAGTGTCGATCGGGAGGTGGGCTCATGGCGCAGCGGGTCAGGCCAGGGTTGACGGCCGAGCAGAAGCGAGAGATGTGGTCACGTTGGAAGGCAGGCCAGTCGCTCAGCGAGATCGGGCGGGCGCTCGGCAGAGAACGTAGTTCGATCCACCGCATGGTGGCGTCGAACGGCGGCTACGTGCCGGCGACCCAGCGTCGCTCGTCACGGGTGCTGTCGATGGCCGAGCGGGAGGAGATCTCGCGCGGCCTCGACGATCAGTCGGGAGATCGCCCGCCATGGTGGCCGCCATCTGTACCGTGCGATCCAGGCGGACGAGCGGGCCTGGCAGCGCGCCCGGCGGCCGAGGCCATGCAAGCTCACGACGTCAGCGGAGCTGCGCGAGCTCGTGGCGGCGAAACTCGCGCTCGACTGGTCGCCCCAACAGATCTCGGGCTGGCTTGCCCGCATCCATCCGGGAGCGCAGGCTCGGCAGGTGTCGACCGAGACGATCTAGCGGAGCCTCTTCGTGCAGGCCCGCGGGGTGCTGCGCAAGGAACTCATGGCCCATCTCCGCACCCTCCGTCGCTCGCGCCTCGCCAGCACGAAGGGCCAGGGCCGCGGCGGGATCGTCGGCGCGGTGTCCATCCGAGAACGGCCGGCCGAGGCCGAGGACCGGGCGGTGCCCGGGCACTGGGAGGGCGACCTNNGCTCCGCCAACAGCCACATCGCCACGCTCGTGGAGCGTCAGACCCGCTACCTGCTCCTTGTCAAGGTGGCGGGCAAGGACTCCGCGAGTGTGGTCGACGCCCTCGCGGCGCAGGTCCGGACGCTGCCCCGCCAGCTGTGGGCGAGCCT
>PLZO01000054.1:0-11222 GCA_003152165.1 Chloroflexota bacterium | reverse complement strand
CTCAACGCCAGACCACGCAAGACGCTCGAGTACCAGACGCCCGCCGCTATGCTGGCAGCGATCGTTGCGTCGACCCCCTGAATCCGCCCCTCGTTTCGGTACGGTAGACCGGGCCGCACGATCACGCGGCGAATCCGCGTAAAGAAGCCGCTGCCTTTATGGGCCGGACCTGGGGCCGGGCGGATGGAGGCCACAGCCGCCGTTTGTGCCGAGTACGCTGACAGCCGTGGCCACGGCAGATGTCCTCGGGTTCGCGAGCTTGACGGTTGCCCTTGTCGCCCTCGCCGTCAGTGTTCTTGCCATCAGGCGGGATCGGGCCTCTCTCATCGTCCGGCAGGCTGACGCGGCGGCCGGAAACCGCTACGTGACGGTCGTGAACGTGGGCCTTAGGTCGGTCCGTCTCGTCCACGTGGTGACCCGGCCGGATTCGAGCCGCCAACCAACGCACTCGGACCTATCGTGGTAGGAAGGACTGGCTGCTGAGGAGACCGGTTGAGTCCAGCGACAAGTCTGGATGGCGTACCCGACCCGCCAAGGTCAGCGACAGGGTCCGTCGCGGATTCCCAGCGGCATCAACCCCAGAAGCGGGCCTGAGGGTCAGCATCGATCTCGGCCAGCAGTGGGTCGACGTACGCAGCGGGGTCGACGCCGTGGTATCGATGCCAGCGCAGATTGGCATTCCGGCCAATACAGGTGCCAGACGCGCGCCGCTCGATTGAATCGCAGCTGGGCGATCGGTACGGATGTCCACTCGGGGCCGATCGTCTCCGACCATGGCGCTCGGCGTTCGATGATCGTCACGGCGTGGCCGTGTACGTCGACCTCGAGCCGGACTTGATTACGAGCATGGGGCGGGACACGGGCCGCAGCAAAGCGACGGATCCTCGCAAGGTCGATCTCCGATAGGAGCGAAAGCGACGTCGTCACGCTCAGAGCCTAGCCGGTCAGCGAGGAGATCGGCCGCCTAGAACGGCTCAGGACGGGCGCTGAATTCGTTCTAGGACCATTTCCCTGCTCTGCAATATTCGCGGCACGTGGGCCGGCTGTGGCCGCCTGGCGGAATCGTCGGCGCGGTATTGACCAGTTCTGAGCGTGAAGAACCCGAGGTGATCATCGACCCGGCCGCGTTCCGGCCAAGGCGCGCCCCAAACCCAGTACAGATCGGGGATGTGCTGACGAGACCCAATCTGGGATTCTTTTCAGTGTTGAAGAAGGAGCGTGCCCGAGCCACACGAAATGGCCGGCAAAGTTAGGAATTGAATCATGAGCAGCAATACGAAACTGGAAGCGATCCACCGGCTGAGCAACCTAGCCGACGCAGGAGCCGGTCACCCCGAGGCCATATCGTTCGGTCCCGATCGGGACTACTTTCATCACCGGCTGATCTTATCGACGATCTCAGGCGACCATGCCGAAGCGACGCGGCTGCACCGCGAGTTTGTCGAAGACGAGCTGATCTCCGCCCCGCGCCAGACGAGCCGACGCCAGTCCGACGGATCGCGCCGAAGTTTTCAGGTGCAGCGGCTCTCCGCCGACCGACTGCTGGCGCAGTTGGGAAAGATGTCGAATGGGCGGATCGACCCGCAGCTCATCGCGGTGACCTGTTCGAACTGCCCGCACGATGGACCTAGCGACGCCTGGTACGACGATGAGCACCAAACCCTCGTAGCACAGCGTCGGGCAGAGCTTGAAAACCGGCTGGGGCTAGCCGAACACTAGTGTCCCAGCCCGAAAGAGGCTGGCGCTGATGGCTCGTGGCAGCGACGATTCGGGACATGAGGAACCGTCGAGTTGCGCCGGTACTGTTGAGTGCGTCCGAAGATGAGGCGCTGCGTGCCCTGGTTCGCGCAGGGACGACCGAGCAACGCACCGTGACGAGAGCGAGGGTGATCCTCCGAGCGTCGGCCGGTGCCGGGAACGCGGCGATCGCCGACGACACGCTCGATCAGCCCGACGACGGTGCTGCTGTGGCGTCGCCGGTTCGCGCAGGATCGGCTCGCTGGCCTGGGCGATGCGCCGCGCTCGGGACGTCCGCTCGTCTACGGTCGCGAGGTCCGTGATCGGATCATCGCCGAGACGTTGAGCCCACCGCCCGAGGGAACGACCCACTGGAGCGCCCGACGGATGGCCGAGCGGATGCGGATCAGCAGCACGACCGTCCAGCGGATCTGGGCCGAGGCCGCGCTCAAACCGCATCGGACCGAGACCTTCAAGTTCAGCACCGATCCCGATCTCGCGGCCAAGATCCGCGACGTCGTCGGGCTCTACCTCAACCCGCCCACGCGGACGATCGTCCCCTCGGTCGACGAGAAGACCGGTGATCGAGGCGCTCGACCGGACCCAGCCGATGCTGCCGATGAAGCCGGGCCAGGTCGAACGTCATTCCCACGACGACCAGCGCAACGGCACGACGAGCCTGTTCGCTGCCCTCGAGGTCGCGACGGGGCGGGTGACCAACCAGGCCACAGTCAGACACCGCCCCGAGGAGTTCCTCGACTTCCTCAACCTCCTCGTCCGGACCTACCCGCACCGTCAGATCCACGTCGTTCTCGAGGACGTCTCGAGCCACAAGACGCCCGAGGTCCAGCAGTGGCTCCGGCGCCACAAGCGCTTCCACTTCCACTTCACCCCGACGTCCGCCTCGTGGATGAACCAGATCGAGACGTGGTTCGGCATCTTCACCCGTCAGGCGCTCCGGCGCGGCACGTTCGACAGCGTCAAGGCGCTCGTCGCGATGATCGAGGCGTTCACCCGGAGCTGGAACGAGGGGGCCAGCCCGTTCATGTGGGTGAAGACCGCCGACGAGATCCTCGCCGAGGCGGTGGGCAAGCCCCGGGTGACTTCCGAATCGGGACACTAGCGCCGGACGAAGACGAGGCCGTCGGCGTCCGCGTGGACCTGGATCCAGGCGGGCGATGCCTGGATCAACGGGATCAGGGCGGCCTGCTCCACGCGACTCGCCACGACCACCGTCACCTTCCAGCGATCGAGGATCGCCTGCCAGTTTGGCGCGCCATCAGACAAGGCGATGTGGTCGTCCCAGACGGCCGTCGGGATCACCTCGACCCGTGAGTCGACGGCGATTGGAACGCTGGGCAGGGCAAACTCCAGCCACGAGCCCCACTCCTGGGCGTTCCAGATCCGATCTGCCGGGCTCACCCTCCCGACCAGTGCCGCGGTGATGCCGGCCGGCGCATCGGTCAGCAGCCCAGCCGGCCCCCCGAGGGCGCTACCGTCGCGCCAGACCGGTAGGAGGACGACACCGACCAGGGCGAGGACCACGACGATCCCGCCGTTGAGGACCGAGGCCCGCTCGACGCGCTCCGTGGAGCCCGTGGACGCTGGCGCCTCCGTTGGCAGGCGACGACCGAGCAGTCCCGCGACGGCGACCGGCGCTGCGAGGGCCCACCATGCGATCCCCCGTTCGGCGGACGCGGCGACGACGCCCAGGAAGAGCAGCCACAGCAGGGCTGGGCCCGCCTGCCGCCACAACGCCCGGCGCGAACCTGGAGGTGCGGCGGTCCGGAGACGCCGAACGATCAGCACGCCGAACACGATCATCGAGCCGTACAGCAGGAAACCGCTCGCCGAGAACGGCGCCGTCGGCTGCCATTCACTGATCAGGCGGCGGATCGTCGGGTTCGTCGTCAGCCCGATCGCGTACGACCAGACCCCGATCCCGAACGGGTTGAGCAGCGAGGCGAGCGCCGTCGCGAGCGCGACGGCGAGGAGCCGGTGGGCGCCCGGCCGGCCGGCGAAGACGTCCTCCAGCCAGGCGATGCCGACGGCGACCGGCGCGAAGATGAAGCTGCCGTGGATGCTCGCCCATGGAACCACGAGGACCGGGATCAGCCAGACAACCCAGGTGGCGCGTCTGGTCCGGCGGGATCGTCCGGCCAGGATCGCCAGGGTGGTGGCGAACAGGACCATGCCCAGGAGCTGCGGCCGCATGCCCATCGCGGCGGCTGCCAGGACGAAGGTGGCGAGGGCCAGCCAGGCGGCGACCCGCAGCCCGACGCCTGATCGGCGGCAGGCCACGAAGACCAGCCCGATTACGACGGCGACGAAGATCGCCCGAAGGATCGCGAGCCCCGCCCAGCCACCCGCTCGATACCCGATGGCAAGGAGGACCTGGGCGCCCCATTGCTGGTCAAGCCAGGCGCCGCCGGCCGTCGTGAAGGCGAACGGGTCGGTTCGCAGGACGGCGCCCTGGTCAAGGATCAGGTCGCCCGCCCGGACGTTGTAGGCAAGATCGACGGTCGACATCGTCGCCAACAGGGCGGCTAGGACCGGAAGCAGGATCGCCAGGGCGACCCACAGCTGGGGGAAGGTCAGGCGGGCAAACGTTAGACGGGCGGTTGCCGGCCGCTGAGCGAAAGTCATCCCGCCGATCCTACCCGCCGCCAACGGGCGGCCGATCCCCCGATCGTCCTACGAGGCAACCGCTCCACTGATTCGCACGGCGCGAGCACCGTCGTCGTAGATCGCCTCGACCGCCCGGACCATCAGCCCGATGCAGAAGCGCTCGTGCACGACGTCGTGGCCGGCCCGGCCGATCATGTCCGCCAGCGGATGGTCCTTGAGCAAGCGGATGATCGCGCCGGCCAGCGCCACCGGATCGTGGGGCGGGACGAGCAGGCCCGATACGCTGTCTTCGATCACTTCGGGGATGCCCCCGACCCGACTGGCCACGACCGGCCTGCTGAGGGCCATCGCCTCGAGGATTGACAGGCCCTGGGCCTCCCGATACGAGGGCAGGACGGCCACGTCCAGTGCTGCAGTCACCGAAGGCACGTCATCGCGGCGGCCGGTGAAGACGACCCGGTGGGCGATCCGGAGAGCCGCCGCCTGGCGCTCGAGCTCGTCGTGTCGGCTGCCCTCGCCAACGACCAGCAGGGCGGCGTTGGGGACGGCCCGCAGGACGGCCGGCCAGGCCTGAAGCAGGGTTGGGTGGCCCTTCTCAGGCTCGAGCCGGGCAACGACCCCGACGACGACCGCATCGGGCTCGATCCCGTACTGCTCGCGGAACGTGCAGCACGGCTCCGTGTGGTCGTAGCGCTCCAGGTCGACCCCGTTGTAGATCAGGCTGACCGGCGCTCCTGTCCGACCCTCATCGGCGATCTTCGCCTCGATCGCCCGCGAAACGGCGATCAGCTGGTCGATGTGAGGGGTCAGGATCCGCAGCACGCGCCGGTCCTCGTCCGAGCGGATCCGGCTGGAATGGACCGTCGACACAACATACGGCCGGCGGTGGCCGGCCTCACCCAGAGCGATCGCGGCGCGGGTCCCGACCAGCTCGGCCCGGTACATGTGATTGTGGATCACATCCGGATTGATGTCCGCGAGCAGAGTCGCGACCACGCCGGTGGCGATCGCGTCGTCTGGATCTTCGACGACCGTCACCGGGAAGCCCGCCCGCTGGAGCTTGCGGACCGCGCTGCCGCCGGACAGGGCGATCACGCTCGCGTCATAGCGACTTCGATCGAGCCGGCTGAGGAGCGAGAAGAGATGCTCCTGGGTGCCACCGTTCGAGCCCGTCGCCAGGATCTCCACGATCCGGACCCGGCCACCCGCGACGGCCGGCCAGTTCACCGGCTCGAGGCACGGATCGCCGGCCAGCGGCGCGCCCATCAGCCCACGCTCCGGCGCACGAGCAGACGCTGGATGGGCTCATCGTGGGCACCCCAATCGTACTTGTACGGCTCGTCCCCGCGCAGGAAGTCCATCCGCCTGAAGCCGCCGGCGAGGGCCGCCCGGACGTAGCTGGCGACCAGCAGCACGCCGGGGCTCAGCTCGCGGGCTGAAGGATCCAGCCCTGCGTTGTAATAGAGCAGCGACTGTCTGTCCTCGAGATGAACGCCTGCCCCGATCCGTCGATCGCCAACGGCCAGGAAGGACAGGACGAGCGGGCCGTCCGGGCCGAGCAGCTCGAACAGGCGCCGGAAGAAGACCCGGCTCATCGTCCCACCGGGCGTCTCGGAAAAGAGGCCCTCAGCGCCCCGGCGCTTCTGGTGGAGCTCGATGAACGCGGGCAGGTCCGCCCGCGGGTCAGCCGAGCGGGTTAGCCGGACCTCGCCGATGGCCTCAGCCCGGTGCAGCTTTCGACGGATCTCGTGGCGCTCCTTGCGACCGAGCGCAGCCAGGAAGTCGTCGAAGTCGCCCCCATCCGGCAGCGTCACGACCGGGCAGACGTCCTCGCGCTCCAGATTGAGGGTCCAGCCGTCAGCCTGCTCGCGCCGGCCGAAGGCGGCCGCCAGGGCCTCGGCGGCCGGGTCACCACAGCGCAGCCGGCGCAGGTCCACGACGTCCCAATCGGGCCCGGGGCCGGCCAGGTACGCGGCCACGGCGTCGGCGACCGCGTCGAGGTCACGCGGGGCCGCGAGCAGGCTGGCGTAGTCGGCGTGGTACGACGCCCCGAAGAAGATCGCGGTCGCGCTCGGCGACACGGCCGTCAGCTCGACCACGGCCGACTGGCGCATCCGGGTGTGGCCGATGAGGTCGGACGGCTCGACCTCGTGGCGGTGCATCAAGGGCACGATCCCGATCGGCTCGGCACCGGGAATTGGCGTGCCGCTCGGNNGGAAGGCCCAGCCCGAGAACGGCGTTGCCCAGGGGTTGGCGGCAACAAGGGCATCCCAGCTGGCGGCCGCGATCGATTCGAATGGCCGGGCGAGCGCAATGAACCGGGCGTCGGGGATCGGGGTGCTCGCCGTGGGGTTGGGGGCACCGCCCACGGCGCCTGGACAGACAGGCTCCGCCGTGAGCGCGGGGATGGTCACGCCGGCGAGAATAGCACTACATCGGGCTGAGTCATTGCGCGGGCAACTGACCTACAGGTGATAGGCCCAGTACACCCCGCCGACGCCCACCACGACGCCGAACACGATCGCTATCCGCCAGATCCAGCCCACTCCGTGACGTGCCGCCACGATGCAGCATAGGGCCATCGCGAATGGGATCGCATCGAGGGCGTAGCGATAGCCATATTGGAGCCAGCCGCCGCCGTAATAGAGCAGGTTGGGGGTCAGGGTCAGGACCAGCGCCGCCAGCAGGAGCCAGCTCCGGCGGCTCAGCCAGTTGGCCCGGATGGCCCACAACAGGCCGGGACTGGTGATCAGGATCGACATGCCCAGTCCGTCCGGCTTGAAAAAGGGGAACTGGTTGATCACGGTCGGGGTGTGCAGGAACATGTAGTCGATGTTCATGCCCAGGTGACTGATCGAGAAGAGACCCTGGTCGCGCAAAGCGACGAGCCAATCGGGCAGGCTGGCCAGCGAGTAGCCCGACTCGAGCGGCGAGCCGAAGCGGACGGCGTTGTACCACAGGTCGATGAGGCCAAACGGCAGAAAGCCCACGACCAGGACCAGCCAGTCGATCAGCATGGGGCGCCAGCGGTTGACCGCCGAGCGGCCGGCGGCCACGGCCCGGTCGACTGAACCCAGCATCAGGGCGTAGACCGGCATCGCCAGCAGGACTGGGGCACGGGTGAGAAACGCGGCGCCGCCAAGCAGGCCCACGATCAATGGCCGACGCCGGCCGAACAGCTCGATCAAGGCCATCAGGGTGAGACCGGTCGCGATAAGGTGGCCCGTGTGCCACACGCCGCCGCGGGTGGTCACCCACCAGATCTGGGTGCTCAAGCCGAACAGGACGACCAGCCAGACCCGGTCGACCACCGAGCGGACCCCGAGACGAGCCGCCATCCACCAGCACAGGCCAAGGTCAATCGCGGCCAGGGCGGCGTTGATGACCGGCTGCCAGTGGTCGGCCTGACCGGGTCCGAAGAGGGCCACGATCGGCAGGAGGACGAAGGCGGGGAACGGACCGAATGGCACGTACACCCGGTCGCCGATCACGACGTTGTCGTACCGCCCAAGCGCCGTAGTCAGCCAGGTCCGGCCGTGCAGAAAGGCATCGGCCAGGTAGAAGAAGTCGCCCCGGCCGGCGTCGAAGGCGTGGTTCGACGCCCAGAAGATGAAGAAGCCGACGATCATCAGGACGGCCGCCACGAACGGCCGGCGGAACGACGTCCGATTCAGCTCGGTTGGCCGGGCGCCGAAGAAGCCCGGCGCAGCAGCCGGCCCGCTGCTCATTCCGGATTTCTCGCGGCGACCAGCGGCGGCGCGACGAGGCCGATGCCGAACACGATCGGATAGATCGCCGCCGGAACGATGCCCAGCAGGACGATCGGGGTGGCTGTCGCCAGGGGGATCAGGACCGCCCACCAGCGACGACGTTCGAGGAGCCAGGCGACCGGCAGGAGCAGCAGCATCGCGTAATGGTCCCAGAGGACAGGGGAGAGCAACTGGCTCGCCGTTGCGGCCGTCAGGAAGCCGACCTCGGCCGGTGAACGGAGGGCCGTCCAGGCAATGGCAACGAGCACCGCGACAGTCACGCCCAGCTGAACCGCCGTAGCAAGCGCCTCGGGCGCCCCGAGCTGGAACGCGATCGCGCCGGGCGTGAAGTCATGGGGGGTCGTCACCGGTGCGCTGACCCGGCGCAGGACCTCGACGTAATCAGCCCACGTACTGACCCCGGTCAGCAGCGTGGCGACAAGCGCAGCGGCCAGGAGGACAAGCGCGGCCACGCCGATCGTCCGCCAGCGCCGAACGAGGGCCGCCCAGACGAGCACCACGGCGGGCTGAATCTTGATGATCGTGCCCAACGCGATCGTCGTGCCCAGTCGCCCGGGTCGATCCAGCCACCGCCAGCCGGCTGCGAACAGGAGGAACAGGAGCGGACCGACCTGGCCCAGCTTGAGCGAATAGGCCAGCGGCCAGGAGAGGCCACCGAGCAGGACGATCGCCCAGCGCACGTCTCGTCGTACTGGCAAGAGGATCACGCCGGCGAAAAAGGCGGCGGCCATCGCACCGATCCAGACCACCGTGCTGATCGAAGCCGGCAGGAGCGCAAATGGCAGAGCGAGGAGCACGAACGGCGGCGGATAGTAGAAAAAGAGGAAGCCGCCCGACACGCCGACCGAGGTGTCGTACAGGGGCTGGCCGTGGACCAGGCGGAGGGCGGCGGCGGCATACGCCCCGTAGTCGAAGCCAAGCGTCGTGCCGGCGCTCAGCAGGATCGGACCGACAACGAAGAGGAGACTGGCCAGCGCAGCGATCGGCAGCCAGGCGGCTCCGTTCCGCCGGTCAGCCACGCCGGTGGAGCAGCGGGATGCGGAACAGGTCCCACGCAACCCGGACGGCCAGGCCCGGTCGCGCGTTCATCCGCGAGCCGCGTTTGTCGGACCACTGGATCGGCACCACCGCAATCCGGTAGCCCCGCCGCCGGGCAAGATGGATCAGCTCCACGTCAAAGACGATGCTGGTCACCATCTGGCGCTCGAACAGATCATGCGCCGCGGCGCGAGTGAAGCCCTTGAAGCCGCATTGGGTGTCCTTGACAGGGCCCACGACCCAGATCGACGCGCCTGCGTGGAAAACCCGTCCAAGCAGCCGGCGATAGCCGGGTTGAGTCCGGCGCATGTCCCGCCCGTCGGGCTGGATCCGGCTGCCCAGTGCTACGTCGTGGACGGCAAGGGCATCCACGAGCTTGGGCAGCTGATCGGGCGGCGTGGCCATGTCGGCATCGGCGAAAACGATCAGCTCAGAGGCGGCCGCGAGCATACCTGCCCGTACGGCCGCGCCCTTGCCTCCGTGGGGGACTACCAGCAGGTCCAGCTTGATCCCGGGCGGTGGGCGGGCGGATTCTGGGCGGGCCCGGACCAGCGCCGCGGTGCCGTCCGTGCTGCCGTCGTCCACGATCAGGATCTGGATCTCGGGGGGCAGCGCCGCCGCCCCGATGGCCCCTTCCCGGGCGGCCTCACCCCGCCGGCGGAGGTAGCCAAAGAGCTCGTCAAGGGAAGGTCCGAGGCGATCCTCCTCGTTGTAGGCGGGCAGGACGATCGTCAAGCTCGTCGGCAGCATCGGTTGCTCAGGGCGCCGGGGTGAGAGATTCGAGGAGGCCCGGGCTGACCGGCGGTGATGGCGGGCCGAACAGATGGCGGAGCAGGAAGTACTCGGGCAGCGGGTGATCGTCGGTGACCATCGGCCCGCTGCCTGCGAACTTTGTCACCTGGTCGCCCTGGAGCCAGATGAGCTTGGGGATCTCGGCGGCCCAGCCGGCCAGGTCATGAGCAGATGAGTCGCGGGCCGACGAGAGATCCTGGACGATCCCGGGCCGGCTCAGGACCGACTGGATCGCAGCCGGGTCGAACGAGATGGGCTGGTCCGAGCCGAGCATGAACAGCCCGTTGCCGCCGGGTCCGAACGCAATGATCACATGCGCGAAGACCGAGGCGTAGGTGCGCACGTGGTCCTTGAACTCATCGAGGGTCTGACCGTAGGGGATCCACTGCATCATCACCCCTCCGGGGTTCAGGCGGGCATGGGCGGCCTGGTAGAACTCGAGTGACGAGATGACCGATACGCCCGCGGTTTCGATCGGTGGTGGCGGGTCGACCACGATCATGTCGTAATGATCGGTCGTCAGTTCGACGTGGTTGCGACCGTCGGCGATGATGATGTTGCCCTTCGGGTTAGCCAGGACCTCGGGAGCATCCGGATAGAAGACGCCGAACATCCCGGGCACNNCCGAGCTCGGCCGCAGGATCAGCGGCAGGATCGGCATGAGCTTGACGTCGACCGTCAGGAGCGTCATCGACGTGCCCGTGACCCACAGCTGGGCATGGCCACCCAGCGAGCCAGCCTGGACCGAAGCGATGTCGTCCTCGGCTGACTTCACGATGGTCCCGCCGACCGTCCGCAGACGGGCGACATTTGGGTCCACGAAGCCACCGTCGGCGAGGACCGCGATCAGGACCACCGCCGTGACCACACCGGCTCCACCGGTGACCAGGCGCGGCAGGCGGGCCTCGATCCGGGCGCCAAACGCCAGGGCGATGCCCATGATCAGGTTGACCAGGGCGATCAGCCCGAGCGCGACCGGCGAGCCGACAAGCGGGATCACCACGAAGGGCACGAGGAACGTGCCGCTGATCGCGCCCAGCGTGTTAGCCGACAGGAGCAGGCCGGCATTGCTACCGACGTGACCTTGCGGGTCGGCGATCAAGGCTGATGCCGCCGGAAACGTGAGGCCCATCACGAACGTCGCCGGCAGGACGACGACCGCGACGGGCAGAGCGAAGTGGCTGAACAGGCTGCCGAAGTTCGTGGTCAGACTGAGCTGGCCGATCCCCCCGCGATCGATGATCGCCAGCATCCCAA
>PLZO01000004.1:2194-2977 GCA_003152165.1 Chloroflexota bacterium | reverse complement strand
GCGTTGAACAGGCCCACGGCCAGCGAGCGCCGCAACCGCGCCCGGGCATCGAGCGTGCTTCCCGTCGGGCTTGCCTCGAAACGGAGGGCGTCCCAGGTGAGCCCGGTGCCGATCGTGAGGTAGGCGCCGAGGACGCCGACCACGGCCCATGGCCGGCGGAGCACGACTGCCAAGCTGGGCGGGGCCGTGCTCGATCGCCCGGCGGAGCGCGCCCTCGGCCCAGGGCAGGCGCTGCCCCAATAGCCCGGACCAGGTTCGGACGGGCTCCTCCCACGCCTCGGAGTCGCCCGCCAGCTGGACCCGAACGCCGACGACCCGCACGGTGGCCGGCGCCGGGTCAGGCATCGACCGGACTTCGCCGGCCGACGGCCGACAGGATGCCCGAGACGGAGATCGCCACCGCCACGACGAACACCACCGCGGTCGTCCCCAGCAGGTCGGCGATTGGNNCCAGGAAGGCCAGCACGATCACGACTGCCAGGAGTGACACGAGCGACGAGACATCGATCGGCGAGACGGACGTGACGTGCTGCAAGAAACGGGTCACCGGGCCGGCGGCTGACAGGATCGCCAGGAAGATACCCATGACGATCAGGCCCGTCTCGATCGTTCGCCGGCGCGAGACGACCCGGCCATAGCTGTTGAGCAGGAGGACGCCAGTGACCACCCCGATGCCGAGCGGCAGGACGATGACCACGAAGTCCTTGGCCGAGAGGCCCAGCGCCTCGGTTGCGAAGGCCGGCCCGACCACCCCGAGCACGCCGATCAGGGAGGCCGTGATCC
>PLZO01000004.1:0-2118 GCA_003152165.1 Chloroflexota bacterium | reverse complement strand
GACTGGTCAGGTTCACGACGAGCGGCCCGAGCAGCGCGAAGCCGAGTGCGAACGCCGCGTTGAGGGTCACCGTGAAGATCCCGTTGGCGGCCAGGAGCTGGCCCCGCCGCACGAGCATCGGGATCATGGCGGCCTCGGCCGGCGCGAAGAAGGTCGTGACCGTCGAGACCGCGGCGTTCAGCAGGAGGATGAGCGCGAGGTTGTCACCGATGAAGAACAGCAGCCCGAACATCGCGGCCCGAAGCAGGTTCGTCACGACCANNCGGTCAGCCCATACAGGACCATGTTCCCGCCGATCTGGGTGAGGGCCTGGGCGAGCCACAGGGCCAGGAACGGCCGATTTCGGAGGACTTTGAGGGCGCCCGTCTCGACTGCGACTTCGCCGTCGGACAGCTCCCCCTCGATCGGCTCGATCNNCGCTGCGCTGAGCGCCGGGTCGCCGCGTTTCACGAACTCGACCATCCGGCGCTCGAGCACCGTCCGTTCGAGGAGGATGTGCCGGGTGCAGGTCAGGCAGCGCAAGCCGATGTCGGCGCCGAGCCGGTCGACCAGCCACGCCGCGCCGCCGCACGCGTGAGCACGGCGCAACCGAAGCACATCGCCGACCAAGAACGCAACCGGCCCGCGCTCAGGCAGGGTCACGCGGGTCGGATCGCGAGCGAGGTAGAAAGCTGGGCGCCCATTCGGCCGGGAGGTTATCAGAGCCGCGGCTGGCCATGGGCCGGGATCAGGTCCTGGGTCGTCGCCGGCAGCCGGAGCAAGTCCACTGGCGTGACGATCAACTGGGCGGCCGGATCCGTCACCGCCAGCTGGCCGATGATCCCGCCGGCCCGGGTAAGGCTCCCGGTGAGGCTGTCGGGGTTGCCGATCGCACTGACCTCAAAGGGATCCCCCAGGTGGGTGGCTTCGATGAGCAGGCTGCCCAGCGGTCCATCGACGATGCTGTTCGACTCGACCCGCACTGCGTCCACGGCGATTGCTTCCGCTCCAGCGTTGCGCAGCTCGTTGAGCAGGTCCTNNTCACCGGGTCAAGGCCGGTCCAGGCTCGCACCCGGGCCAGATCAGCCTGGAGCTGGCCGACAGACGAATCGCCCCGGGCGTCGCTTGCCTGGAGCGCATCCAGCTCCGCCTGGCTGGTGGCGATCTCGGCTCGCAGCTGATCGTTGCGGGTGTTGAGGTTGCCGACCAGCACGGTGAGCTCGGTNNAGCGGCGTCCCGGCGGCAGCCGGCGACGAGGACGGATCCGGCTGCGCATACCGCAGGCTGATCGTGCCGGCATAGGCCGGCAGGTCGACCTCGGCCAGCTCGGCGAAGTCAATCTGGATCCCGAACGCCTGGCCTCGCGCCTGGACAAAGTCATGAAAGCCGACCGCGGCGCTCAGCCGGTCGAACAGGTCNNCCGTGCCGGTCGTGATCCGCTCGCCATTCACCGCGACACCCTCCGCGCCGGCCAGCCAGACCTGTTCAACCACCGTCCGGACGTCGCTGGCGCTGACCAGGTAGTCGTTGGGGTTGTCGCCGGGCAGGGCAGTCTGCCCTGAGTCGCGCAGCTGCAGCACCAGCCCGGGACCCTGGATGGCGATAAGACCCGCGGCCAGCCGCGCATCCTGGAGGCGCTGCCCCAGATCGTTCGCAACCGATGCGCTCCCCTGCCCTTTTGTCTCGAGGTTGCTGATCTGCGTCCGGAGGTCGAGGATCTGGGNNAGCTGGGCCGCGACGAGGAAGCCGAGAACGAGCAGGGCCAGTCCAAGGGTGATCTGCCAGCTTGGGATCCGACGCAGCCGGGAACCCAGTGACAGCGACGTGCGGGCGGTCACGGTCCGACGCCCGGTCGGCGTCGCCGCGAGTGCGCCAACAGCAGCCCCAGGCCCAGCACCAGGACCACGGCCCCGACGGCGACCAGGACCGTGCTCGAGTCGAGCGATTGGCCGGTCACCTCGGTCGGGCTGGGCCCCGGACTGGCCCCTGGGCCGGTCCCCAGGCCGGTCCCGGGCCCGGTCGGCGCCGGCTGCGGCCCGTAGGCCTTGGGCGTGGCCGCCCCGAGGTCCGTGAGCCAGGCGGTATTGAACACGGCCGTGTCCACGCCCAGGGCAGCGCTGAACGCCTCGTCGTCGCTGA
>PLZO01000006.1 GCA_003152165.1 Chloroflexota bacterium | reverse complement strand
CCTGGCACCGCCTGAGCGACCTGCTCAAGCTCGTCGAGCCCGTCGCGGATCCGTTCCACGTCGACGTGGTCGGCCACTATGTCCAGATCGGCGCCCAGCGTCGTGACGCGCCCCGCCGGCGCAGCCGGTCGCGCGCCGCACCGGCTCCCCTGCCCGAGCCGGCCGCTACGCCCGCGCCCACGACCGCGCGACGGGTGCGGCGGATCCTCGGCCGGGCGCGACGGGCTCTGTCACCTCGGCGAACCTAGAGCGTGGCCGACCCCGGCTCGAGCCCGGTGGCTGGTCGTGGCCTCACGGCCTCGCCGGGTGCCGCCCACCAGACCGGGTGGACGAGGATCTGGAGGAAGCCGCCTTCCGCCGCGAAGCGGCCTTCGATCTCGTCGAACGGGGCGCCCCAGTGGCCGCCGGTATCGGTCTGGTAGAGAGTCTGGCCGACCGAGTTGGCCTCGTAGCTCAGACCGAACTCGGCCATCGGGCGCGCCCGCAGGTGGAGCTGGCGGCGAAGCCCGGTGGTGGAGTCGTCGTATTCAAGGGTCCGATCCGTCGGTCCGGAGTCCGGCCGCGGGCACTCGACGAACAGCTCGCTGTTGAGGTAGCCAAGCCGGTGGCAGAGGGGATCGCCATGGCGGACCGAACCGACGACATCAAAGCCATGGCGGCGCAGCGCCGCCAGGTCCCGCTCGAGGATTCGGTGGGGATCCTCGCCGGTCAGAAGAGCGAGCGTGACCGCGTTGTTGTGGAGCCCGACCTCGTGCCCGAGCGCAGCGATGCGGTCGAGCGCCCGGAGGACGAACCGGGAGGGCGTCGCTGCCCCCGGGCCTCCCCAGTACCAGTCGCCGTGAAGCACGAACCAGGTCGAGCGGTAGCCGTGTTCGGCCTCCCATTCGGCCAGGCGCACCGCGCCCTCGATGTCGTGGTCCGTGTCGTGGCGCAGGCCGATCAGGCGGGCGGGACGCGGCCGGTCCGGATCGATGCACTCGCGCAATGGGAGGACCGCATCTGCCCGATCGAGGAGCGTCGCCAGAATCTCCAGGTCGGTCGGTCCGAAGGTCCGCCGGCGCGCCAGCTCGCGCCGCTTCGCATTGAGCAGCGCCGTCGGGATCCCGCCGCTGGTCCGTTCGGAGAGCGGCAGCCGCCCGGCGGCTGTGCGCAGCCGGGCGATTCCTCCACGCCGGATCCGTCCTGCGAGCCGCCGGCTGCGCGAGACCGGTCCGCTCATCGTTTCGGGCTGCGACCTGGGCTGCGCCGGCCGGCCGGCAGGGATGCGATGCCGACGCCCATCGCCGCACCGAGCGTGGTTCCGAGGAGGTCGGCGGTCTCGGTCGCCTTCTTGACTCGAATGGCCTCGGAGTGCTCCTGGTGGAGGCGGACGACCGCCGCAGGCTCCCCCTCGGCCACGATCCGGCCCTCTTCGAGGAGGATGGCCCGGTTGCAGAACTCGGTCACCCAGTTCATGTCGTGGGTGACCAGGACGATTGCCTTCGCCGCGCTGGCCAGCTCGCGTACGCGGGCCATGCTCTTCTCGCGGAATACCTGGTCGCCGGTCGCGAGGACCTCGTCCAGGAGGAGGACGTCCGGGTCCACGTTGGTCGCGATCGCGAAACCGAGCCGCGCCCGCATCCCGGACGAGTAGGTCTTGACCGGGGCGTCGATGAATTGGCCGATATCCGCAAAGTCGATCATCCGCAGGGAGCGCTCGTTCATCTCGCGATGGGCGATGCCCATGAACGCACCGACGAGGGTGATGTTGTCCCGGCCGGTCAGCTCCTGGTCAAAACCCGCGCCGAGCATGAGCAGGCTGGAGACGTGGCCGCGAACGTCGATCACGCCCTCGGATGGGGTGATGATCCCGGCCAGGGCCTGAAGGAGTGTGCTCTTGCCTGCGCCGTTCGGTCCGATGACCGCGAGCGACTCGCCGTGCACCATCTTGAAAGTGACGTCGCGGAGGGCCCAGAACGTCCGGTCATCGCTACTCTTCCGGCCGATCGTCGCAAACGTGTGCCGGAGGGTGTTCTTCCTGGTCAGGCGCAGGCTGTAGCGGACACCCAGCCCCTGGACGTCGACCGCGAACTCGACCGCCCGGTTATTTCCCTGGCCTATCACAGGATCTTGGCGAAGGCGGGCTCGAGCCGCTTGAAGATCATCGTCGCGATGAGCAGGAGCACGATGCTCGCACCCATGACGATCGCCAGCCCGGCCAGGTCGGGAGCCGTCCCGTAATAGATCACGTTGCGATACGAATTGAGGATTGCGTAGAACGGGTTCAGCATCATCACGTGCTGAATGGTCGGATGGGTCTTGCCCACGGTGGCCACGGTGTCCGCCCCGTACAGCGCTGGCGACACGTAGAACCACAGACGCAGGGCGTGGCGGGCGAGGTTGCCGATGTCGCGGAAGAACACGTTCAGCGCGGACAGGATCAGCCCGAAGGCGAAGGAGAACACAAACTGGACGGCCGCTACCACCGGGATCCAGACGAGCGTGATGTTGATCCGGTCCGGGTACATCAGCAGGAGCATCCCGGCCAGCGGGATGAGCCCGAACGCGAATTCAAAGACCCCGCTAAGCATCGCCGCCGCCGGCAGGACGATCTTGGGGAACTGGAGCTGCTTGATCAGCTTGTCCTGCCCGCTGACCGACTGGATCGCATCGGCGGTCACGGTGGTGAACCACTTCCAGGGCAGGATCGCCGCGAAGATGAACAGCGGGTAGGCCGGCTGGGTCCGCGCGAAGATGACGGTCACGAGGATGACGTAGACGGCCATCTGGAGGAGCGGATCGAGGACCCACCAGACGTTCCCGAAGAAGGTATCGGTGCCCTTCTTTTTGAGGTCCGCCTGGGCCAGGTAGCGGATCAGCCGACGCCGGTCACGGACCTCGCGGATTGCCTCAGCGACGAGGCCGAGGGGCCCCTTCCGGGCTGAGGACGTGCGGTAGGAAGGGGGCCGTTCCTGGGTCATGTCCATAAGCGGGTGGAGCGTAGCATCTCTGCCCCGACTAGCATGTCGGGTCGTGACCGCCAGCTTGCCCACCGCCCCGCGCCGGCCCGTGTGCATGATCGTCCACGCGTACTACGAGGAGGACTCGCGCGTCCGACGCGAGGCCGAATCGCTGGTCGCCCGCGGGCGACCGGTGGACGTCTTCGCGCTCCGCCGGGCCGGCGACGATCCGGAGGCCGTCGTTGAAGGGGTCCACGTCCATCGGCTCAACGTCCAGCGTCACCAGGGCGCTGGGTTGGGCACATACCTCCGCGAGTACCTCGCCTTCCTGTTCCGGGCGGGCTGGGCCGTGACCCGGGCCCACCGCCGGCAACGCTTCGCGCTCGTCCAGGTCCATACGCTGCCGGACTTCCTGGTCTTCGCCGGGCTCCCGCTCCGGCTCGTGGGGGTGCCCCTCGTGATCGACCTCCACGAGGCGATGCCGGAGTTCTTCCGGATGCGCTTTCCGGGCGCCGCGAATCCGGTCGTCCACCGCCTGCTCGTCCTCCAGGAGCGCCTGTCCGTCCGCGTGGCCAGCGCTGCGATCACGGTCAACGACGCTCTGGCCGCCCGGCTCGTCGCGATGGGCGTTCCTGCCGCCAAGATCACGGTCCTGCTGAACAGCCCGTCCCTGGTCCGATTCGACCAGGCCGCCTACCCCAGCCGAGCCTTCTGCGCCGATGGCACGCTCCGACTCGTCTATGCCGGCGCGCTCACACCGACCTACGAGTTGGACGTTGCGTTCGAGGCGATCGCCCGCCTGGTCAGCGTTCGGCCGGGGCTCTCCGTGGCGCTGGAGATCTTCGGCCGGGGTGACGCAGAGACGCCGCTGCGCGCCCTGGCCACCAAGCTTGGGATCGCCGACCGGGTGACGTTCCACGGCCGGATCCCGATCGAGGACGTCCCTGCGGCGATCGCCGCGGCCGACATTGGGCTCGCCCCAACCCGCCGCGATCCGTTCACCGATTTCTCCCTGTCGACGAAGATCTTCGAGTACGGGGCGATGGGCAAGCCGGCGGTCGCGTCCCGCCTGCCCCTGGTCGAGCGGACGTTCCCACCGGGCTCGGTCACCACCTACGCGCCCGGTGATCCGGCCAGCCTCGCCACGGCACTCCTGGCGATCGTCGACGACCACCAGGCTCGGGACGCGGCAGTCGCCCGCACGAGTGAGCGCATCCGGGAGCTGTCGTGGGAGCACGAGGCGGACCGCCTGGCCGCCCTCGTCGACCGCGTCGCGCCCGACCGTCTATCCTCCTCCCGGTGAACCCCGACGCCCGCATCGCCATTATCGGCCTCGGCTACGTTGGCCTGCCGCTGGCCCTCGCGTTCAGCGAAGCCGGCCTCGACGTCACCGGCGTGGACGCGAGCGCCCGCCGCGTCGACGAGCTCCACGCCGGCCGCTCGCCGATCGACGACATCGACGATGCGCCTCCAGCGCGGATTGGCCGCGGGCTTCCGGATCGTGTCGCCGGACGAGGCGGCCCTTGAGGCCGCCGACGCGGTCTTCGTGTGCGTCCCGACCCCCATCACCCAGGCCAAGGACCCCGATCTCGGGCCGGTCCTGAGCGCCGCCGCGCTGGTCCGGGAGCACCTTTGCCGGGGCCAGCTCGTCGTCCTCCAGTCGACCACGTTCCCGGGGACGACCGCCGGCCCGTTCCGCGCGGAGCTCGAACGTTCCGGCCTGGTCGCCGGCCGAGACTTCGAGCTCGCGTTTGCCCCGGAGCGGGTCAACCCGGGCGACCCGGCGAGCGCGACGAAGACTGTGCCGCGCCTCGTGGGCGGGACCACGTCGGCGCCCACGACCCGGGCGGCGGCTCTCCTCCGCCACATCAACGACAACGTAGTCGAGCTGAGTTCACCGGATGCCGCCGAGCTGGCCAAGCTTCTCGAGATCGTCTTCCGCAACGTGAATATCGCCCTCGTCAACCAGCTCGCGCTGCTGTGCGAGCGGATGGGCGTCGACGTCTGGGAGGTCATCGACGCGGCGGCCACCAAGCCGTTCGGGTTCATGCGCTTCACACCCGGCCCGGGCGTGGGCGGCCACTGCATCCCGGTGGACCCCTACTACCTCTCGTGGCGCGCCCGCGAGTTCGACTTCATCGACCGCTTCGTGGAGCTCGCCGGGGATATCAACTTGGCCATGCCGCGCCATGTCGTCGACCTCGTCGCGGAGGCCCTCAACGACCGCGGGCGCGCGCTCCGAGGCGCGAGCGTCGGCATCCTGGGGGTGGCCTTCAAACCGAACGTGCGGGACCCGCGCAACTCGCCGGCCGGCGAGATCATGGCCGGCCTGCGAGCGCGGGGTGCGTCGGTCACCTATCACGATCCGCACGTCACGTCATTCTGCGCCGCCGACGGCGTCGAATCGGCATCGGCGGACCTGTCCGAGCTTCTCGCCGGATCGGACGTTGTGGTCGTCGCGACGCCCCACGCGGCCATCGACTGGGACGCCGTCTATGGGCGAGCCGACCTGGTGGTCGATACGACCGACAGCTCGCGGGGTCGGACGGTCCGTCCCCGGCAGGTCCTTCGTCTTGGGGCCGGGTGGGCCGCCCGACCCTGACCGCCGCCGTCGCCCCGGCCGGCCGATCGAGGCGGGGGCCGGATGTACGGTACGATGTCGCACCGCCACGGCGCGGCCCGCGATCGGGCCCGACGTGCTTCCCAGAGGATCGTCGAAGCGAATGACGCAACGTGCCAAACCGGCTCAGTCCAAACCTCGTCGATCGTCGAGTGATCGGTCGAGCCGGCGAACCCTCTACCTCAACATTGGCTTCCTCGTCGCAATCCTGCTCGGAACCGCGACGCTGATCGGGGCCGCCTTCGCCTCCTATGCCGGAACCCACTGGGCCGAGGTGGCTAACGTCAACGGCGTATCGATCAACCGGGACCAGGCCCAGGCCGCTGCCAACGTCGCCCTGTTCAAGCTGACGTACCAGGCCTCCCAGCTCCGCGACGACCTGTCGGCCGGCCGGATCAGCCAGGCCGGCTATGACACGGAGAACTCGACCTTGACGCAGGCCCAGCAGAACGTCACGAGTGGCGTGGTTGGTGGGCTCGTGGACGACGAGCTGCAGCGGCAGCTCGCCACGCAGGCCGGGATCAGCGTCTCGGATCAGCAGGTCGACGCGCAGGTCCTGGCTGACGCCACGATTGACGAGTCGCGCCACTTGCTGATGATCGCGGTCAGCCCGACGATGGCCGGAACCACGGCCACCGACGCGGAGAAGACGATCGCGCAGCAGACTGCCGAGGCAGCCTACGGCCAGCTCAAGGCCGGCACCAAATTCGCCACGGTTGCCAAGGAGTTCTCGACCGACGCCAGTGCCTCGGGCGGCGGGGATGTTGGCTGGATCCGGCAGGGGACTGCCAGCCAGGACGCCAACCTCGTGAGGGCCGCCTTCCAGCTTCCGCTCAACGGCCTGACCAACGTGATCACGGGCACGGATGGCTCCTACCTGATCGGCTCAGTCGTCGCGATCGACCCCCAGACTGTCGATCCCAACTACACTCAACGGATCAAGGACGCCGGGGTGAGCCTCGACGCCTACCGAATTGCGGCGCGCTCCCATTTGATCGACCAGGCGCTCTCGGCCAAGGTCACGGCCGACGCAACGACCACCGCCTCGGTCCAGCGCGAAGTCAGCCAGATCAAGATCGACACCAGCTCCTACACGGGCCCCGGCGAGCAGGTCCGGGCGCGCCACATCCTGTATACGCCCGGGAACACGGTTCCCAGCTCGGCCAGCCCGGTTCCCTCGGACGACCCGGGCTGGGCCCTGGCCCAGGCGAAGGCCGAGGCGACCTATACGAAGCTGCAGGCGCTGGTCGGTACGCCCAATCTCGCCACCCAGTTCGCGACGACCGCCCAGTCGGACAGCAAGGACACCGGCTCGGCGACCAACGGCGGGCTCCTGCCCTATTACGACGCCGGATCCGGCCTCGATCCGGCCTTCGCCGCGGCGATCTTCGCCCCGACGGTCAAGGCGGGTGACCTGCTGCCCCCGGTCCGCAGCCAGTTCGGTTGGCATGTGATCCTGATCGACTCGATTCGGCCGGCACCGGCGGATCGGGCCGCAGGCCTCCAGAAGCAGGCTGCAGCCCCCGGCGCCGATTTCGCCGCCCTGGCCAAGGCGAACTCCGACGGCCCCGAAGCCGCCCAGGGCGGCGACCTCGGCTGGATCGCCCGGGACCAGGTCTCGGCAGGGCTCGAGAATGCCATTTTTGCCGCCCGAGTCGGCAGCGTCAGCGCAGTCGTCAAGCTGTCCGACGGGCTGTACATCTTCAAGGTCAGCCAGGAGCAGACCCGCCTGCCCGATGCGACCCAGATCACGATCCTCAAGAGCTCGGCGTTCTCGAACTGGTACGCCGCCCAGAAGGCGAAGGCAAGCATCACCGGCCCGGATGTCACCCCGAGCTCAGTAGCTCCCTAGAGCCGCCCGAATGCTCGATGCGCTGCTTGCCGAAGCCCGGCTCCGCTGGGGGCTCGATGCGTCGGCCGGGCTCCAGGTGGCGGCCGTCGAGCGGTTGATCGGCACGCCGATCGAAGCGAGCCGGCCGCTGATCATCGTGCCCCTGGTCGGACTCGTGGGCGGAACGGCAAGCGTATCCGGCCGCGGCGGCTCGGCCGGCGCGACAGGCGAGTCGTTGCCGGGGCGGCATGGCCCGCTCGGCCGGGATCCGCTCACGCTCCTGCGCCGGCTCTATCCTGCGGCGCACCCGGTTGGACGCTTCGGCCTGACCGCTGAGTCAACGATCGGCCAGCTGACTGCCGATGACCTGCGCTCGCCCCTGTACGTGGGGCCAGTCGCCCCGGAGCTGGCCAGCGCCGGACCCTGGGCAATGCCCTGGATCAGCCAGCGCCTGCGCCTGCCGGACGGCTGTCCGTGGGATCGCGAGCAGACCCACGCCTCGCTCCGTAAGCACCTGCTCGAGGAGGCGTACGAGGTCTACGACGCGCTCGCCGACGGTCCCACGCCGGCCCTGGCTGGAGAGCTCGGCGACCTGCTCCTGCAGGTCATCCTCCATGCCCAGCTCGCTGCGGAGGCCGGGGTGTTCGACCTGGCCGACGTCCAGGCCGCCCTGGCGACGAAGATCGTCCGCCGCCACCCGCACGTCTTCGGCAGCGCCGAAGTGCGCACCACCGCCGACGTCAACCGGCAATGGGAGCAGATCAAGGCCGACGAGCGGGTGAGCGCCGCCGAGGCCGACCAGCTCGACTCTGCCTCCGCCGCTCCCGCCGGCCTGACGAGCGCCCTGGACGGAATCAGCCGGTCGATGCCGGCCCTGGCGGCGAGCCAGGAGATGCAGGAGCGGGCTGCCGCCCTGGGCTACGACTGGCCCTCGATCGAGGGCATCCTGGCCAAGCTCCATGAGGAGCTCGGCGAGCTGCTGGCGGCCGGCTCGAGCGCTGATCGCGAGGAGGAGCTGGGAGACCTCCTGATGGTCGCGGTCAATCTCGGGCGCCGGCAGGGCGTGGAGGCCGAGGCAGCACTCCGGTTCGCGAACGACAAGTTCCGGCGCCGTTTCCGGAGCGTCGAGCGCCAGGCAGCCGAACGCGGGGTTGCCCTGCGCGACCTTGACTTCAACGAACTCGACGCCCTGTGGGCCCAAGCCAAGATCGAAGAGCGTCAGGAGAAGTCGCAATGACCCTCGGCAACCAGCCGCTCACGGTTCGGGCCGATGGTCGGGCGCCAACCGACCTGCGTCCGGTCACGCTCACCCTGGATGTCCTCAAATGGGCCGAGGGCTCCTGCCGGATCCGGGTTGGCGACACCGAGGTCCTGTGCGCGGCCTCGGTCGAGGACCGTGTTCCGCCGCACCTCCGGGGCAAGGGCACCGGCTGGGTTACGGCCGAGTACTCGATGCTGCCCCGGGCCACGGCCGAGCGCACCCAGCGCGAGTCGGCCAAGGGCCGGATCGGCGGGCGGACCCATGAGATCCAGCGCCTCGTCGGTCGCTCGCTGCGGGGGGTCGTGGACCTGGCCAGGCTGGGCGAGCGCACGATCACGATCGACTGCGACGTGCTGCAGGCCGACGGTGGCACGCGGACCGCCTCGATCACCGGTGGCTACGTGGCCCTTGCGGCGGCCCTGATCACCTACGGGATGGAGCGCACGATCAACGGCAAGGTGGCCGCGGTCAGCGTCGGGATCGTGGGCGACCAGGCGTACCTCGACCTCGACTACTCGGAGGACTCCCGGGCGGAAGTCGACTTCAACGTCGTGGGCACGGACGCGGGCGCCTATGTCGAGTTGCAGGGCACGGCTGAGGGCAAGCCCTTCGATCGAGCCGGCCTGACAAACCTGCTTGACCTGGCCGGGACCGGCCTCGAGCGCCTGTTCGTCGCCCAGGCCGAGGCCTTGGCCGGCGTTCGGGCCGGGGTCAAGCGATAGCCGCCACGTGAAGCTCGAGCCGGGAGCATGAGCGTGAACGACCGGATGAGGATCGTGATCGCCACCCGCTCGAGCCATAAGCTGGGCGAGCTGGCCGGTCTCCTTCGGCCCGAGCGCGCCGAACTCGTGACCCTCGACGCCCTCGGGATCGAGGGCGACCCGGTCGAGGACGGTGCGACGTTCGAGGCGAACGCCCGGCTCAAGGCGCGCTATTACGCCAGGCTCACCGGCCTGCCGACGATCGCCGACGATTCCGGGATCGAGGTCGACGCCCTCGGGGGGGGACCCGGTATCCGCACCCGGCGCTACGCGGGCGAGGCGGCAACGGACACCCAGAACAACGCGAAGCTGCTGGCCGCCCTCGCCGGCCTGCCCGCGACCGAACGGGGCGCACGCTACGTGTGCGTCCTCGCCTTCGTGATTCCGGACCAGGGCGGTCCGCGGGGCGGCCTGCCGATCGCCGCAGAGGCGCGCGGTACGCTCCGGGGCCGGATCGTCGGCGAACCGCGCGGACGGGCCGGATTCGGTTACGACCCGATCTTCGAGCCGCTCGGCGAACCACCCGGCGGCCGGACGATCGGACAGCATTCGGCCGCCGAGAAGGCCGCCATCTCGCACCGATCGCGAGCCGCCGGGCGGCTCGGACCGCGCCTGCGCAACCTGGGCTATTGAAGCCTGGAATGGCCAAACCGCGGAGGCCGGCCGCCGGGTCGTCGCTAGGGGCTGCTGCCCGGCTCCATGCCTGGGCCGAGGCTGGGATTCAGGCTGGGATCCGGGCTCGCGGCAGGGCCCACCGTCGGGCGGCTACCGGGTGGGCTGAACAACTGGGCAGCCATCGCCTTGATCTTGGCCAGGTCCGGAATCTGGACTGAGCCGTAGGGCGAGATCGAGCCCGGATGGACCATCGGGAACTTGATTACGAGCTGGTAGATCGAGTTCTGGCCAATTTCGGACGCGATGGCCGCAAGGGTCGGCAGCTGATCGCGGGGCAGGTCGGTTTCGATGTCGTTGTCGACGGCGGCGATGAGGGCAGGCAGCCGCAGGACAAGGTCGGGGCTGGCGATCTGTCGGCGGAGGGCGATGAGGAGTGCCTGCTGGCGGGCCTGGCGGGTGAAGTCGCTCTCGCCGGCGGGGTGGCGGATCCGGGCGTAGGCCAGGGCGTCGGACCCGTTGAAATGATGCGGTCCGGCGGTGACCGACCAGCCCATGTGAACGCCGTAGCCGTGGTAGGTCGGATCGTCGAGCGCCTTGGCCACGTCGATGTCGATTCCACCGAGGGCGTCGATCATGGTCACGAACGAGCCGAGGTCGGCCTTGACGTAGTAGTGGATGGGGATCCCCAGGATCAATCCGACCGTGTCCTCCAGCGTGCGCATGCCCCCCACCGGGAAGTCCTTCGGATGCGTCTGGGCGTAGCTCATCAGCGAGTTCAGCTTCGGGGCGTACGCCTGGCCGCTGGCCAGTGGCGCATTCACCATGTCCCGGGGCACGGAGACCAGGCTCGTCGTCCGGCCGACCGGGTCGACCGACACGACCATCATCGAATCGGTCAGCGCGTGGTCTCGCCCGGCCCCTGAATCGACGCCCACCAGCAGGATGTTGATCCGGCCGCCCGGGGCGGGCAGCGGGCCGCTCTGGGCCCCAGCTACGCCGCCCGTGACCGATGCGCTCGAGAAAATCGAAGAGAACGCGTTCATCGCGCTCAACCCCACCGACGCCGCGAACAGGTGAGGGAGGGCTGTGACGACGAAGATCGCAGCCAGGCCCATGGCCGCGCCGCGGCTTGGCCGCCAGTCAAAACGCGGGTCGAAGAACGCCTGGCCGGCGGACAGGATCCGCCAGCCGAAGACCCCTGCGTTGACGATCAGGAGGGCCACGATCGTGCTCGGTGCGAGGGCCAGGGCGAGCAGCTGCGGGAACGGGACAAGCTTGGCGACCAGCAGGGCGGCCGCGACCAGGGCGAGCGTGGGCAGGGCGAACTTGAGGGCGATCCACCAGCGCAAATTGACCAGCTGGCCAGTACCTGGCACGAACGAAGAGAGCAGCGCGCTGAAGACCCGCCGCCAATTGCTCGGCCGATCCTCAACGTCGACTGTCGCGCGGACACGGCTCCGGGGCAGATCGGTCGACTGTGCTTCGCGCTCGACCGACAGGGCGTCGCGATCCGCGGGACGGGAGCTGCGCTCGGTCTGCCGCTCGCCACGGTTCAGCGGGCGGACGGCGGGTGGACGCTGACCTGGCTGGTCGCGACGGATGCGGTGGGCCTGCACGCGGGGCGCGACTCCGGCTGCGGTCTACGACGACGCCGGTCCACAGACGGCCGGCGGGGGCGGAGTCTACCAGCCCGATCCGAGAAACGGAGAACGAACGTTCGGGCCGGCCTGACGCCTGAACGAGAATCCTTCGGATCGCAGCTGCGATCCTCCAGCTGAACGAGAGTCTCGGCTGGCCGAGCTGCGGGATCGTCGACGCCGGGCGGTCCCAAGTTACCTGCCAGTCGCCGCCCGGCGTCGAACATTCAGACGGACGACCCGGCGGCGATGTAGCGCCGCACCAGCGCCCGAGCCCGGGGCTAGAGGATCTTCGAGAGGAAGCTCTTCGTCCGTTCCTGTTGTGGGTTCGTGAAGAAGTGTTCGGGCGTGCCTTCCTCGATGATCAGGCCCTCGTCCATCATCACGATCCGGTCCGCGACCTCGCGAGCGAAGCCCATCTCGTGACTGACGACGATCATCGTCATGCCCTCGCGGGCGAGCTCCTTCATCACTTCCAGGACCTCGCCGATCATCTCCGGGTCGAGGGCGCTGGTCGGCTCGTCGAAGAGCATCACCGCCGGGCGCATCGCCAACGCCCGGGCGATCGCCACCCGCTGCTGCTGGCCGCCGGACAGCTGGGCCGGGTAGTCCTCCTCTTTGTGGGCCAGTCCCACCCGGGCGAGCAGCTTGCGCCCCATCTCGATCGCCTCGTCCTCGGGAACCCCGCGGACCTGGATCGGGGCCTCGATGATGTTGCCCAGGGCGGTTTTGTGGGGGAACAGGTTGAAGCGCTGGAAGACCATCCCGATCTCCTGGCGCTGCCGGGCGATGTTGCGCTCCTTGTCGGCGACGAGCTTGCCGTTCTCTTCCCGGTAGCCGATCAGGTGGCCGTTCACGACGATCCGGCCCTGCTGGATCTTCTCGAGATGGTTGACACAGCGGATGAACGTTGTCTTGCCCGAGCCCGACGGCCCGCACACGACAACCACTTCGCGTTGCTTGACCATCATCGAGATGCCCTTGAGCACCTCATTCCGGCCGAACCACTTGTGGAGGTCGGTGACCTCGACCACGTTTGCCGTGCTGGCCAGCGGGACGCCACCAATGGCATCGAGCAAATTGGTTTCTTCGATCTGGGTCATCAGCGGCCGCCACTCACAACGGACGCATCGATCGGAGGGCGCCGGAAGGACAGCATCCGGGCCCGCACCCCAGGTCCTCCGGCCGCGGCGCCCGGCGTGCCCCTGGCGAGCCGTCGCTCGATCCACGACTGGATGAAGCCCCAGATCGTGGTCAGCAGCAGGAACCAGACGGCGCAGGCGAGAAACAGCTCGAACGGTCGGAAGCTCTGACCTTGCTTGATGTTGAAGACGTTGTAGAGCTCGACGACGCCCAGTACGAAGAGCAGCGACGTGGTCTTGAGCATGTTGTTGAACTCGTTGCCGAGCGGGGGAATGATCACGCGGGCGGCCTGCGGCAGAACGATCCGGCGCATCGCCTTGCCGGGAGTCATGCCCAGTGCGCGGGCCGCCTCCATCTGGCCGGGGTCGATCGCCAGGATGCCGGCCCGCACGATCTCGGCCATATAGGCACCCTCGTTCAAGCCGAGGGCGAAGATCCCGGCCTGAATCGCCCCCTCGATCGTCAGCGGACCGATCGTGATGTCCGGCCAAAGGTAGATCTTGGCCACGCCAAGGCCGTAGTAGAAGAACACGAGCTGGACGATCAGTGGAGTGCCCCGGAAGATCCACACGTAGACGTTGGCAAACCAGCGGATCGGGCGCACTTTCGACATCTTGCCGAGCGCTGCAAAGATGCCCAGGACCACGCCGATCAACTGGGCCGCGATCGACACGACCACGGTCAGGACCAGGCCGGCCTTGATCTGGTCATCCGGCTGGAGGATCGAATTGATGAACAGGTCCCATTCGAAATGGAAGCTCGACTTCTGCCCGGAGCAGCCGGCCAGGACCACGCCGAGCAGGAGGAGCACCCCGACCGCACGGGCGGGTCGGGGTGCCCGGAACGGGCGAGTGCGCTGCAGCTCGGTCACGAGCTGGATCGCCCCTCCAGAAGCTGACTACTGGGTCTTGTTGAGGGACATGGCATCCGCGGCCGTCACGGCCCCGGATTCGTCGCCGTACTTCTTCAGGATATTAAGGTAGGTGCCGTCGTTGATCATCGCGACGAGCGCCTGCTGGACTGCATCGCGCAGGCCCGTGTTGCTCTGGGGGACACTGATTCCCTCGAGCGCGACGCCCAGGGTAAGGCCGGACAGGGCGAACTGGTCCGGATGCTGGACGGTGTAGTAGCCGGCGACCGGTGAGTCTGCGAAATACGCGTCAACCTGGCCGGCCTGCAGCGCGAGGAGCGCATCGGAGTCCTTGCCGAACGGCTTCACGTTGATGACCGGCAGCTTCGCCTTGGTGCAGGCGGCCGACAGGCCCTGGCCCTTGTAGCCACCGGTGCCCTGAAGGTAGTCGACCTCCGTCGTGCCGGTCTCAGCCGCGATCTTCTTGCCGCACAGATCGTTTTGGACCTTGATTCCAAGTGGGTTGCCGGCGGCTACCACGAACGACTGGCCCGCCTGGAAGTATGGAATCATGTCGACCTGCTTGATCCGGGCGGACGTGATGTTCTGGGCGCTGATGATGATGTCGCACTTGCCCGCCGTCACGGCCGCGATGATCGTGTCGAAGACCGAGTTCTGGATGACCGGCGTCACGCCCAGCCGCTTGGCGATCTCCTGGCCGATCTCGATGTCCGAGCCGATCGGGTTGGCGTTCGCGTCGAAGAACTCCTGGGGCGGGTACGGAATGTCCGAACAGATAACGAGCTTGCCGGCAAAGACGAGCTGGCCGGAGGGCACCGGAATGATCGAGGCCACCGCGGCAGCGCCGGCTGACGGGCTCGGGGCGACGCTGGCCGCTGTGCTCGGCGTGGCGCTGGCAACCGGCGGGGCGCTGGCAACCGGCGGGGCGACGCTCGCCGGTGCCGGCGATGGGGTGGCAGCTGCCGTTGTGCAGGCAGACACGGTGATGACCAGGACCGCAATCGCGGCCGCGGCAGTGCGCAACGAACGCATAAAGGATCTCCTCCACGAAACAACCGAAGTTCGACGCAGGTGTGCCTCCCAGGGAGGGACTCCCACCCCTGCCGAGACGCTGCAGCGTATCACCCTGTTCGTCGGCGGGCAGGTCGACCGCCGGCCTCGTTGCGGTGCGCCGCGACACTCGGTACCGTGCTGGCATGCCTTTCGATCGAGCGCACCTGACGAGCCTCCGCAAATGGGCGGTTGATCGCCACGATTCCGGTTCGTGATCGGGCTCGCGCAGAGGCGTTCTACACGGAGGTCCTGGGACTGGAAGTCGAAGGAGCGTCGGCCGCCGGCGTTCTCCTGCGGGCCGGCGCCGAGCGCATTCTGCTGTTCGAGAGCGGCGCGCCGGCACCCACTCACACCCTCGTCGGCTTCGAGGTCGATCAGCTCGAGGCGGTCATGACCGGGCTCGGTGCGCGTGGCGTCGTCTTTGAGGACTACGACTAGCCGACGCTGCGAACGGTTGACCAGATCGCCTGGATCGGCCCCGAACGGGCGGCCTGGTTTCACGACAGCGAGGGCAATGTCCTGTCGATCAGCGAACCGTGGCGGACGGACCCGGCAAGTCCTGATCCGGTGAAACTCGAGGGCTGGGTATTGCCCTCGGCCCCTGCGTGGCTCGGACGAACCTAGGTGGGACGGACGAACCTGCGTGGGACGGACGAACCTGCGTGGGACGAATACAAACGACGAGGCAACCCATGGAGCACGTCGAATCTCGGCGTCAGACGTCGGAAAACGACGAGCTCGGACCGGATTCGGTCGAATCTCGGCGTGTGATGCCGGAGAATGACAAGGTGGCGGGGCCGCCTGGTCATTTGTATTCGTCTTCCGCAGGTCGGACCGCGAGCCGCCTGCGCTTAGCCCGCCTCCGGTGGACCGCGAGCCAGGACCGTGGCGGTCGGCGTCCCTGTACGATTTCCTAGTCGAGTGTAGGAGATTGGCCTGCCAAGCATCAGCGCGAGCATGCCCCTCGGGGCCGACCTCGGGATTTTCGTCATGAGCCTTGCCGCCGGGCTCGTCGGCGCTCTGGCCGGCGTGGGCGGCGGCTTGTTCGTGGTTCCAGCCCTGACCCTCGCCTTTGGGGTCGACATTCACCTGGCCATCGGGGCAAGCATTGTCAGCGTGATTGCGACGAGCTCTGGATCGGCAGCTGCGTATGTCCGCGATCGGATGACCGATCTCCACATCGGCATGTTCCTCGAGCTCGCGACGACAACCGGTGCGATCGGCGGCGCACTGCTTGCCTCCGTCGTGGCACCGGGCCTCCTGTTCGTCGTGCTTGGGCTCGTCCTCCTCAGCTCAGGCGGGCTCCAACTGGTCCGACTTGCGGACGGGCCGGCGGAGGCCGTGGCCGCGTCACCCCTGGCCCTCCGCCTCCACCTGTTCGGGTCGTACCCGGACCGGAACGAAGGTCGCACGGTGGCATACGCGGCGCGCCGGATCCCGCTCGGATTTGCCCTGATGGGGTTCGCCGGGCTCGTATCCGGTCTCCTGGGGATCGGCTCCGGCGCACTCAAGGTCCTGGCGATGGACGGGGTGATGGGGCTGCCGATCAAGGTCAGCTCGGCGACCAGCAACTTCATGATCGGGGTCACGGCAGCGGCTTCTGCCGGGATCTATCTCAGCCGCGGCGACGTCGACCCTCGGATTGCCGCACCCGTTGCCCTGGGCGTCCTGGGCGGTGCCGTCATTGGCGCACGGATCCTGCCCCACCTCTCGAACCGGGCGGTTCGGCGCATCTTTGTGCCCGTGCTGGTCCTCGTGGGCCTACAGACCCTGGCCCGCGGCCTCGGGCTTGCCTGATGACCGCTGAGCGGTTCCGCGCGTGGGTCTCGACCGTCCTGATCGTCGGCGCGATCGTGAGCGCGACGCTGGTCGCCATTGGCTTCCTGACCGGCTTGGTCGTGGGCTGGAACGGCTCGCTGGTTGGGGCGGCCCCCGCAAGGACCGACCCAACCGATTTCTCGGGCGTGCTGGCCGGGATCGGCGCGCTGCGCCCGATCGCCATCGCCCAGGCAGGCCTGCTCGTCCTGGTCGCGACGCCGGTCAGCCGGGTGGCGGTGTCGCTCGTCGCATTCCTGGTCGAACGGGATCGCCTCTATGCCGCAATCACGGCAGCGGTTCTTGGGTTGCTGCTGTTCAGCCTCCTGGTGGTCCGCTGACGGACCAGGGGATGACGAAGGCGATCGAGTCGCGCGGCTGTCTCGGCGGGGTACACCGGAATGGCCGTGCCGCTGCGCGGGTTGTCAGGCGGTCAGTCGACGCTCCAGCGGGCCTCGATCGAGGACGGAGCCAGGAGGGTCTGGAGGACGACACAGTAGCGCTCGGTCCGCTTCTTCAGCTTGTCGAGCCGCTCGCTGGGCACGTCGCCCGAGAGCCCGAACCGGACGCGGATCGCCTCGAAGCCCACCGCTACATCGGCCGTGCCCAGCGTCCCGCGCAGGTCCAGGTCCCCTTCGACCGTGACCGCGACGGCTACGCCGTCGAGGCCCATGTTCGCGGCGACCATCTGGCAGGTGAGCTGAGCGCAGGCCGCGAGCGCGGCAAGGAGCAGGTCACCTGAGCAGGCCGCGCTGCCGTTGCCGCCCACGCCCGTATGGAGGCCCATCGGATCGCGGACGGCGATCCCCATCTGGCCAGGTCTAGCCGGCGACCGCGAGTTGGCCGTCGATGGCAGCCTGCGCCGCCCCGAAGACGAAGTAGAGTCCGTCGCCCGCCGATCCTCGCTCGAGCGCGCCGTGGCGGGCGAATGCCTCACGGATCAGCCGGTGATGGTCGGCCAGCACCTCAGGATAGCGATCCCCGAGCGCCTGGAGCAGGCTCGTCGAGCCCTCGATGTCCGTGAACACCAGGGTGACGGTCGCTGACGGCTGGACCGCCCCCAGGGATTCGTTGATGACACTGTGGCTCCTGTCTCGTCCGGCCGCCCAGCAGCGTACGCGCGGATTCCCACCTGGGCGACGGGGCGATTGTCGCGTGCCTCGAACCTGGCTTTCCTCAAGCCGGAGGCCGAGGCTAACACGCTCGGTCGAGCGCGGCACCGCTGATGGCAGGCTGCCGTCGCGCCAGAGGTCCCCCTACCCAGATAGCAAAGACGGGTACCTCGCGGCACCCGTCTTTATCTGGCCTCCCGGCTCGGTGGCACGGATCAGGAACGAGTCGTGAACCAGACCGTCGGGGCTCCCTCAACGCCGGCGTCGTGCATCGCCGAGCGCAGCACAGCGCTGCCGGCCCACGTCTGGGCATCCTCGAGCGTTGCAAACTCGTGGCGCACGGTGATGTCCTTCGGGTTATCGATCGCCTGGTATACGGCCTGGTCCTGTACGCCCATGGCCTGCTGGGCTGGTGCGATCCCGTCGTAGACCTTGCGCCACTGCGCGTAGTCGGCGACCTGGTGGCGAACGAAGAGCGTGGTCATCGTGAATGCCTCCGACTGGACCAGGGCTGCTTTGGCGCGCCGCTGGCTTCTGCCGACATCCTGCCATAACACTCTCTGTTATGTCAACTACTGATTTGTGATAAGTTGCCAGGACAGAGGACTCCCGCTATCGTGGGCACATGACGAAGGATGTCGACGCCAGCCGGCCCGCCGGGCTCGTGTACGACGCCTGGCGAGGCGTCCTCTTTGCCACCTCGCGGACGCTCCAGATTGCTGAGCCCGATCTCATCGCCAAGGCCGGCTTTCCACTGACCTGGCTCGACGTGCTGGCCCAGCTCTATGACGCCGCGGATGACGGCCTGCGGATGCAGGAGCTCGAGCAGCGCTCCCTGTTCACCCGGAGCGGACTGACCCGTCTCGTAGACCGGATCGAGTCAGCCGGCCTGGTCCGCCGTGAAGCCGTCGCCGGCGACCGGCGGGGCGTGCGAGTGGTCCTGACACCAGAAGGCCGCCGGCGCCACGATGCCGCCTTCGCGGACCACAACAAGTTCATCGAACGAGAGTTCGGTCGGCGGCTGACCGAGGCCCAGCTTCAAGCCGTGGCCGAGGCGCTGGCCACGTTCTGGCACGATGACGAGGCCGCTGCCAAAGGCTGACGGGTCCGGAGCGCGACGGTCCGAGCGCTGAAGGCCCCGATTATCCTGTGATTTGCAACTCGGAAGCTGGCCCGTTCAAGCAACCAGTCGGCGCCATGATCTGACCCGAACGATGGAGTCGCGATGAAACAGCATGTCGTCGCCGCCGGCCACGGGCTTGACTACGACTGGTCCCAGGACCACATCTCGGTGAAGACGCCGACGGAGTTGACGGACGGGCGGGTCTCGGTCATCGAGGATGTCTTGAAGCCCGGCTTCCATCTCCCGGCTCACCGGCATCGATCCATGGTGGAGATCTTCTACATCCTCGACGGCAAGGTCACGTTCGCGTTCGAAACGTGACCGTGCCGCCGAACCTCAGGCACGAAGTGACCTGCCCCGGCGGTGGCCGCCTCGTGACGATCTTCACGCCTGGAGGGTTTGACCGCTACCTGGCCGAGCTCGCCACCCTCACCCCGGTGCAGCTCGATGATGCCGAATTCATCCGCGAGCTCGGCGAGCGCTACGACATCTGGCAGGAGTCGTCCTGAGACCGTGGGCTCGAGCGGTGTAGCCTAGTCACGGAGCTCGGCCGGCCGAAGCGAATGCGGTCCTGAGCACGAAACCATCGGGGCGTAGCGAAGCTTGGCATCGCGCGTGCTTTGGGAGCACGAGATCGTGGGTTCGAATCCCGCCGCCCCGACCATCTCCTCATCGGGATGGACGGTCGCTCAACCCCGTACGATCGGACCGGTCGCTGGCTGAACCGACGAGGCTGGCCGTGTCAAGTGGTGTTTCTGGCGCGACAAACTGCGCGATTCTATCGCCTCGATGAGCGCGGCCTCGATCGACCCGCGGGATTCATCCCCGCCCATGGTCGCGCCGGGACAAGTTCCGAGTCGGGCGACGAGTTCGAGCCCGACTCGCAGCTCGAAAAGAAGGCTCCGAAGTCCGAATCGGTCGATCCGGAGCTCGATACGTGCGATTTGTCACGCCAGAAAGACCAATCGTCACAGGGCACCGTCCGGAACCCCGAGCGACCCGACCCGAGCAACTCGATCAGGCACGGCCCGACCCGGCGGCCGCTCCGACGAGGCCGGCCGCGCCCGGCCCATGGGCCGCTCAACCCCGTACGATCGGACCGATCGCTGGCTGGACCGGCGAGGGTAGGATCGGTCCGATGCGCAACCATCGGTTTGTCGCGTTCGCGCTGGGTGCCGCCCTCCTGGCAGCCGCCTGTGGCTCGACGCCCGCAACCGTGATCCCCACCAGCACGCCCGTGCCGCCGACGCCGACACCAAACTCGCACCTCAGCGACCCGGCCTCGGTCGACGTCGTCTACAACGCTATCGTAGCGACCGGCCTCCAGATCTCGGCGAACTCCGCCGACGACACCACAGGCGCGATGGTCAAGCGGCTCCACCTGACCTTCGACGCGTGGCCACTTGTCCTGACCCAGTACACGAGCGCGAAGGCATTGGTGTCCGAGTCCGGATTCAACCCGAAGGCCGCGCCCATTCTTGGCGATCCGCCGTATGCCCTGGTTGGCCTAAACATCCTGATCGAATACGGATCGAGCACCCAGAATGGCCCGCCGGCGGCTCCGGCGCCGGAGTTCGTCGCCGCCTTCGAGCAACTTGTCCAGGTGGTCAATCCGTTGCTCGGCCCGCTCCAGCAGCGATCGGTCACGCCCGTCCCGTTGCCGACCCCGACGCCGGCACCCAGCATTGCGTCGCCGCCGGCCCTCTCGAACTCGCCGGGCAAGCCGACGCCCAAGCCCAAACCCAAGCCAACGCCGAAACCGAAGAAGCCATAGCGGCAGGCGCATGACGGGGTGCCGGGTCGCCATCGGCAGGGGCAGTGGTCACCGTGCGCGACGGGGCGCCGGCTCGCGGGGTGGGTCCCGGTTCGCTATGGTTGGCGCGAGATGATCGGGCCAGCCCGAGCAGGACTGCACGGCGAGGAGCGCCCATGACCGAACCGCGCCGGAGTCGCCGGTTGCCGGATGGAACCAGGTCGGGCGTACCCGGTCGGGTCGACGCGGGCCCGGGGCTCCTCGAGGCCGTTGATCCGGCGCTATTCCCCGGGGCCGATGCTCGGCGCAAGGTGGACGGCGGCGCCCCAAGCGAGCGCTGGCGAGCCCTGCTCGACGAAGGCAGCCCGATCCTGGCCGACGGTGCGATGGGCACGATGCTGTTCCTTTCGGGCCTCCAATTCGGCGACCCACCCGAGGTCTGGAATCTCACCCAGCCGGACGTGGTCCGGCGGATCCATCGCGGCTACCTGGAGGCCGGATCGCGGATCCTCCTCACCAACACGTTCGGCGGCAACCGTTTGCGCCTGGGCCTCCATCGACTCGAGGAGCGAGTCGCCGAACTGAATCAGACGGCGGCGATCCTGCTCCGTTCGGAGGTGGAAGCGGCCGGCGGCAGGGCGCTCGTCGCCGGGGACATCGGCCCTAGCGGCGCGATCATGGCCCCGATGGGCACGCTCGACTATCAGGAAGCGGTGGATGTGTTCGCCGAGCAGGCGGCCGCCCTGGTCGCCGGCGGCGTGGACCTGATCTGGATCGAGACGATGTCCGACCTGACCGAGATCCGGGCAGCGATCGAGGGTGTCCGGTTGGTCGCGCCGGGCATTCCCCTGATCACGACGATGACCTTCGATACCCGCGGCCGAACCATGATGGGGGTCACCCCTGAGCAGGCCGTCGAGGCGCTTGCCGCCTGGGGGGCCGATGCGATCGGCGGCAACTGCGGCAACGGCCCGGACGAGATCCTGCCGGTCATCAGCCGGATGCGAGCGGTAGCGTCGGACGTGATCCTGGTAGCCAAGTCGAACGCGGGAATGCCCGAGCTGGTCGACATGCGCGCGGTCTACCGGGCGTCGCCGGAGACGATGGCGGCGGCCGCAACCGAGATGCAGGCGGCCGGCGCCCTGATCGTGGGAGCCTGCTGCGGCAGCACGCCCGACCACCTCAGGGTGATGCATGGCGCGCTGGTCGCCGGCAGGAGAGTCCTTTCATGACCGCGGGCAAGCCCCGAGCCAGGAACGGCCGAGCGCCCGAGGACGTGTCGGCCCTCGACAAGCGGATCATCGAGCACCTCCAGGAGGACGGTCGCAGGCCCTTCACCCAGATCGCGCTGGAGCTCGGGGTTTCCGAGGCGGCAGTCCGGGCCCGGACGAACCGGCTGGTCGAGCGCGGGATCCTCCAGATCGTGGGCGTCACCGACCCGCTCAAGCTCGGCTTCCAGCAGATGGCAATGGTCGGCATCCGTTGCGAGCGCGATCGTCTGGTCCAGGTCGCCGAGGCCGTTGGCGCGTTCCCCGAGGTTGACTATGTGGTCATCACGGCCGGAAGCTATGACGTCCTGATCGAGGTCGTCTGCGAGGACAACGCGGCCCTGCTCGACTTCCTGGCCGATAAGCTGCGGGCGATCGACGGCGTGCGCGACACCGAGACGTTCGTCTACCTCCGGATGGTCAAGCAGACCTATCAATGGGGGACCCGCTGAGCGACATATCCGTCGAGGTCGTGGTCATCGTCCTGTTCGGCCTGATTGCCGTAAACATGGTCCTCCTGACGGCCCTGGTCGTCAGGATCGGTCAGGATCGGGCGCGCCTGGCCGGCTTGAGTAGCGAGGCGCTCCGGGGGCCGTCAACGGGTCCGGAGTCGGGCTCGGTGTAGCATCCGGGTCATGGGTCAGCGCGCGACCAACCCCCCGGACCATTCGAGTCGCGGCTTCGCCACGCGGGCGATCAAGGCCGCCACCACGCCGCCTGTCGTCGACCAGCGGGCGAACTCCGTGCCCCTCTACCTGTCGGCCACGTTCTCCGCCGCTGATGCGGAAGAGCTCGGCGCGATTGCCACGGGGGCCCGTCCCGGCTATGCCTACGCCCGGATCGATAACCCGACCGGTGCCGCGCTGGCGGACGCGCTGGCAGAGATCGAAGGCGCCCCGGCGGCCCGCGTCTTCGCCAGCGGGATGAGCGCGATCCATGCCGCCCTGGCGTCGGTCCTGCGGACCGGCGACCGGGTCCTGGCCACCTCCGCGATCTATGGCTCGACCCGCTCGTTGCTGCTCAACCAGTTCGGCCGGCTGGGCGTTACGACGACGTTCATCGATGCGACCGACCTCGCTGCGGTCGACGCGGCCCTCGCCTTGACGCCGACCCGGATCCTGTATGTCGAGACCATCTCGAACCCGACGATCGTGGTCGTTGATGTCGCGGCGCTGGCCGCCATCGCCCACGCCCATGACGCGCTGCTGATCGTCGACAACACGTTCGCCTCACCCTACCTCTGCCGGCCGATCGAGCTGGGAGCGGACCTGGTTGCCGAATCGGCAACGAAGTTCATCGGCGGCCATTCGGATGTCCTCGCCGGCGCGGTGGCCGGCTCGCATGAACGCATCGCCAGCGTTCGCCAGGTCGAGATCGACACCGGCGGGACGCTCTCGCCGCTGTCCGCCTTCCTCGTCCTGCGCGGCCTGACGACGCTCGCGGTCCGGATGGAACGACATGCTGCCACGGCCCGCGTCCTGGCGGCCTGGCTCGAGACCGAGCCGGCGGTTCAACGGGTGCTCTATCCAGGACTCGCCAGCCATCCCCAGCATGCCCTGGCCAGCCGCCAGTTCCCGATTGGCGGCGGGATGCTGGCCTTCGAGGTCGTCGGGGGCCGAATCGGCGGGGGCGCTTTCATCGACGCGCTGACCATCCCCGAGCTGACCGCGTCGCTGGGCAGCATCCATACGATCGTCGCCCATCCCCCGACCACTACCCATCGACAGCTGAACGACGCAGAGCTGGCCGAGGCAGGCATCGCCGGGGGCTTGTTGCGCTGCTCGGTAGGACTCGAGGACCTCGAGGACCTCAGGCTCGACTTCGCCGTCGGACTTGCGGCGGCATCGGCCGCTGCGTCGGCGGCTGCGGCGCGCGTGCCCCACAGCCAGCCCGTCGGCGCGTAGGAGGCTCCGATCACCACCCTGGCGGCCGGCCGGGCCGTGACCCCGCGCGACCAGCGCCTGTCCCCGCCGGCCCGCCTCGGCCTGGGCTTGTGGCGCCTGTTCACCTCGGTCAATTTCGCCGTGCTCCAGATCATGATCGTCGTGATCGTCGGCCTGATCGGGATGACCGTGACCCAGCTGCCCGACTTCGCCTTCCGGACCCCTGCCGACTACATCGCCCAGATGGAGATCATCCACGCCAAGTACGACCCAGCGATGGGAGCGAGCGGCGTGGCGATCCTCGAGCGGCTGCAGATCTTCAACATCTTTACGGCCTGGTGGTTCAGCGCGCTGCTGGTGCTGCTCATCACCTCGATCATCGTGTGCACCCTGAACCGGACGCCCAAGCTGTGGCGCACCTGCTCCGAGATCCGGGTCGTCCAGCCCGATCCGTTCTACAACCCGATCCTGCCCGATCGGGCCGTGGTCTCGGGGATTGACGCCGGAGCCGTCCGGGTGGCGCTGCGCCGAGCCCATTTTCATGTCCGCGAGGCGGACGTTGACGGTGTCCATTACGTGTACGGCGATCGCCATCGCTGGACCAAGCTGGCGACCCTCATCAGCCATCTCGGGCTGATCCTGTTCCTCGTGGCGGGCGCGGTTACCAGCCGGTTCGGTTTCGAGAGCGGGATCGAGCTGACGAACGGCGAGAGCCAGCCAGTCCAGGCGATCGGCACGCCGGGATTGCTGGTGGTCAAGAGCTTCGGGTTTGCCGACCCGACGGCCACGGATGGCGCGGTCCTCGACTACACCACCGACCTGGCCGTCTACCAGGACGGCAACCTGCTCGCCCGAAAGGTGATCCGGGTCAACGACCCGCTGTCGGTCGACGGGTTCACGTTCCATCAGAACGGCTTCCGGCCCGCGCCGGACATCGTCATCCGCGATTCGAAGGGCCAGCCGCTGTGGACCGGGCCGGTGCCCCTCGACGACAGCGTCGACGGCTCGCCGCACGGCGTGATGAGTGTCCCAGGTGAGGACAACATCGGCCTCGAGATGCTCCTGACCAAGGCTTCGGACGGCACCGACGGCGTCCTGTTCCTGCCCTATCGGGCCACCGGATTGAACCCGGACGGGACGCCGATCACCCAGTCGCTCACCCCGTTCTTCGTGCCGGTCGGGGGTGTAGCCGGCTCGCCCGACACCAACTTCTACGTGCAGCTGCTCGACATCCAGAACGCCACGATCCTGGTCGCCAAGCAGGATCCCGGGCAGGACATCGTGTGGTTTGCCTTCCTGAGCCTGATCACCGGCCTGATGATCACGTTCTACCTGCCCCGTCGGCGGATCTGGGCCCGCCTCGACCCGAGCGGGGAGCTGCAGATCGTCGGTCGATCCGAGCGGTATGTCGACTTCCGGCGCGAGTTCGGCCGGCTGCTCGACGACCTGGTGGCCGCGCGCCAGCCGCACGGGGTGCTCAACCAGCCTGTCGCCTCGGTCGCCTCGGTGGGCTTGGCCGGTCCGTCTGCTACGCTTGGATCCGACTGAAAACAGTCCGTGCTCCTGTGTGCGGTGCACAGCGTTGGTGGCTCGCGGCCCGGTCGCTCCCGGACCCGCTCAGCACAGATCCTCAGCTCCGACCCTCAGCCACCTTCCTGGCGCCGACCCTTAGCTCAGATCCTCAGCCACTTTCCAGGGCGCAGACAAGGGAAAGCCAAGTTGGCCGACAAGGACAAGGCAGCCACAACCTCGGACACGATCGATGCCGCTGCAGCGAACGGGATCCGGTTTATCCAGCTGCAGTTCACGGACATCATGGGCCTGGTAAAGGCGGTGACGATCCCGATCCACCAGCTCAAGGGCTCGGTCAAGCATGGGACCTGGTTCGATGGCTCATCGATCGAGGGCTTTACCCGGATTGCTGAGTCGGACCAGTACCTCATGCCCGACATGTCGACCTTCGCCGAGATCCCCTGGCAGAAGGGCAGTGGCCCGCGCGGTACCGCCCGGATCATCTGCGACGTGTTCACTCCCAGCGGCCAGCCGTTCGTCGGCGATCCGCGCTTCGTCCTGCGCCGCCAGGTCGAGCGTGCGGCCAAGCTGGGCTACATCGTGAACACAGGCCCCGAGCTTGAGTTCTTCCTGTTTCGGCGCGGTGAGGACGGCGCGATCGAGCCGCTGCCGCACGATCAGGCGGGCTATTTCGACTTCTCGACCGATCTCGCCCAGGAGATCCGCCAGGACATGGTGGACGCCCTGGAGGCATTCGGGATCCGGGTCGAGGCCGCCCACCACGAGGTGGCCATGGGCCAGCACGAGATCGATTTCGAGTACAGCGATGCGCTGCGCACGGCCGACAACGCGGTCACCTTCAAGTTCACGCTCAAGGCGATCGCCCAGCAGCACGGGCTGTACGCCACGTTCATGCCCAAGCCGATCCACGGGATCAACGGCTCGGGAATGCACACCCACCAGAGCTTGTTTTCGATCGCCGAGCAGCGCAACGCGTTCGTCGATGCCTCGAATCCCTATGGGCTGTCGGACCTTGCCCGCTCGTACATGGCGGGCATCCTGGCCCATGCCCGAGGCATGATCGCCGTACTTGCGCCACTGGTGAACTCCTACAAGCGGCTCGTGCCAGGGTATGAGGCGCCGACCTACCTGACCTGGGGCCGCACGAACCGCTCGGCGCTGATCCGGGTGCCGATGGTCTCGCCGGGCAAGTCGATCGAGGGCACTCGGGCCGAGGTTCGTTGCCCAGACCCATCCAGCAACACGTACCTCGCCTTCACCGCGATGATCGCGGCCGGTCTCGATGGCGTGGAGCGTGGGCTGAAGCTGGCCGAGCCGGTCGAGGAGAGCCTCTTCGAGATGGACGCCGCCCGGATCGCCGAGAAGGGGATCAAGGAGCTGCCGGGCACCCTGGGCGAGGCACTCGACGAGCTGGAGCGCGACGAGGTGATCCGCGAAGCCCTCGGCGAGCACGTCCTCAACCACTTCCTCGATGCCAAGCGCGCAGAGTGGGACGACTACCGCACCCAGGTCTCCGACTGGGAGGTCGACCGCTACCTCGAGCAGTTCTAGGGCTTCGGGCCGCGAGGCTCAGGGCTGCAGGGACGACTGCCCGCGATGTTGGGCCCCGCCGCAGAACGCAGCGGCCGCTGCGAGACCGTCGCCGGCCGCTACGAGACCTGCCCGAGCTGGCGATTGATCGGGACGTCGCGCGCTCGCTCTCGATCGATGTCGCCCTCATTCGACAGGCGACCCGGGAGGTGGTCATCGTCGAGATCTGGAACTGGTTCGAGGACGTCGACGGAGCCTTGCCCGGGCTCGAAGGAAAAATGGAGGCCTTCAGAGCGAGGCTTGACCCCGCAGAACCCTGGCAGATCCGCGGTCTATTCGTCGTTCGAGACACCCGCCGGAACCGGCAGCTGATCAGCGAGCTCAGACTGCTTGTCACGGCACGGTTCACAGCGGACTCGCGGATCTGGCTCAAGGCTCTCACCCAGCCGAGCCAAGCATTATCCGCCGGCGACAGCCTGCTCCGGAGCGATCGAGCGGGCACGGTCCTTCGACCGAGCCGGCTCCGGGGCTAAGCGCGGCCAGGCAGCCGACCTCCCGACTCCCGGCAGAATGGCCCAACCGGGTGGTCCAAGATGCGCGAGAATGGGCCGCCATGAGCACCGAGGAGCCCGTCACGGAGCCCCTACCAACGCCCTGGCCCGAGCCCGTGCCCGTCACCGAGCCCCAGCTCACACCTCGGTCCGGGCCCCGAATCCAGCCGATGAAGTCGCTCTGGCTTCTGGCGATCGCCCACGCCGTCAACCACGCCCAAGCGTTCCTGCTGCCGCTGATCTTTCTCAAGATCATCGACGAGTTCAAGGTCAGCGTCGAGACGATCGCGTTCCTCGCATCGTTCGGGGCCGCGTCGTCGGGCATGGTCCAGCTGAGCTATGCCCAGCTGACCCGGGTGATGTCGCGGCGGCGTCTCCTCGGCCTGGGTGGGATCCTGTTCGGCGGCGGGTTCGCGGCCCAGGCGTTCGCGTTCAACTACCCGACCTTTGCGATCTCCAATGTCCTGTCGCGGATCGGCGGATCGCCCCAGCATCCGGTCGGCAACGGCTTGCTCGCCGAGCAGTTCGTGCCGGAGCGTCGCGGTTTCGCGATCAGCGCCCATATCGCCGGCGGCAATGTCGGGACCGTCATCGTGGCGATCGCCGGCGCTCCGATCATTGCGTTGTGGGGCTGGCGCGGGGCGTCGATCGTGTTTGGTATCCCGGCGGTGGTGATCGCGGTTGCGATCCTCATCCTGATCCGCGAAACGGGCACCGATCGAGCGGCGGCCAAGGCCGGCGGAACCGTCCGGCAGGCATTCCGGCTGATTGTCCGGGACCGTGACCTGCGCTGGCTCTATCTGACCTCGATCCTGGGCGGCGGCGGCCGCGGGCTCGGCGTGGTCAATCTGTTTGCCCTGCTCTACCTCACGACGGTGCTCCACCTCGGAGACTCGTTGACCGGCCTGATGTATGGCGTCCTGATCGTCTTCGCCGTGCCGATGCCGCTAATCACGGGATGGTTATCGGATCGGATCGGGCGCAAGCCCGTGATCATCGGGGTGTACATCGGTGGCGCGGTGGGCTTCCTTGTCTTCCTGGCGTCGGGCTCCAACCTGCTCGGGCTATGGGTTGGTATCGCACTCATGGGCCTGTTCAGCTTCGCCGAAAGCCCGCAGCTGCAGGCCCTGCTTGCGGACATTGCCGCGCCTTCCCTGCGCGACGCGACGTACGCCGCCTACTTCACTCTGGCTTTCGGCGTCGGATCCCTATGGACAGCCGTCTACGGCGTGATCATCGACCGGGCCGGCGAGACGACCGGGGTCCAGATCGTGTTCGTCCTGATGGCTGTCACATTCCTGCTTGCGGCCCTCGCAACGTTCCCAATTCATGCCGACGAGCGTGCCCGACAGAACGCCGCCCATGAGGCAACCCTGCTCGACGGCTGAGTTTGGTGAGCCCGGAGCTCGTGGGGTATCATCCGCGAGCCCTGTACAACGGGCACTTTCGGTCGGGGCGTGGCGCAGCTTGGNNTCAAATCCTCTCGCCCCGACCAAACCCACCAACTTTGGGCTTGAGTTCGAGCACGGCCGGTAGCGCCGCGTCCAATCCGAGCTCCACGGCATCCTCGGTGAGCTCGTATTCGAGCCGTCGGAAGCCCAGCACATCGGTCCGGGCGAAGATCGCGCTCGTGATCATCTGCCGCCCGTCAGGCCCTGAGTCGGCCCACAGGGCGGGCAACGAGCGCAGGTAGTCGACGATCTCAAGGGGCGTCAATCGAGGCGCATCCAGCGGCTGCCGCGCCAGTGCCTCGGCGGCATCGAGCCTCGTCATCGTGGCCTGCCAGGCGACGATGTCCCGAGTGAGCGCCAGCTTCCGGCCGGCCTCCTCGCGTTCCTTGGCGATCCGGGCCAGGCCAAGCTCGTCAGCCTTGGGCTGGTATGCGTCGTGGAGCCGGACGACCTCGCTGATCGTCGCGTCGTCGACCGAGCCGATCGTGCCCAGCAGTGTCCCGACTGCGTCCTCGTACCACGTCTGCTGATAGGAGTGGCCCTTGGCTCGACGGTCGAGGCCGGGTGGCGTCGCCGAGCGGAATGCCTCGCATGTCGGTGCGGGGTGGCGATATCGCCCAACATCGCCGAAGAGGAACCGGCCACAGCCGAGGCAGCGCAGGCTCAATGGATAGTTGCGCTTGACGATCCGACCAGGAGTTCGGGTCCGTCGACGTTCTCTCGCCGTCTGGACCTTTGACCAGAGCCCTGGATCGATGATCGGGGTGATCCCCGCCGGCTCGCCGGTCCGCAATCGTCCGGCGTAGATCGGGTTCGTCAGGATCTCGCCGATGTGGGTCTTCTTGAGGGCGGTGGCACCGGCCACCTGCCAGTCGGTTGCGCCGGTTGCAGCGAGTTCGTAGGCACGGCGCACGATCGCCGCGTTCGTTTCGTCGATCCGCATCACCGATGGGTGACCTTCGCGGACGATCCCGAACGGGGCTCGGTTGCCACCCGGCACGCCAAGCCGGCGACGCTTCGAGCCGTAGCCCTCCTTGACCCGCTTACTGAGCTTGCGGCTGTACGCCTCGGCTTCGTGCGCCTCTCTCGTGAACTGATCCCAATGATCTGGATCGCTCGTTAGGAGGCGTTCATCGGCGAAGAGCACGGCCACGCCCGCTCGTTGGAGGTTGTCCTCGACCGCGATCAGCGTCTGCTTGAGATTGCGCAGGAACCGGCTCACATAGCCGACGACAAGGATGTCGAACGTGCCAGCCTCGGCCGAAGCGATCATCGCCTGCCAGGTCGGGGTCTGCCAGGCGGTCTTCCAACCCGACGAGGCGACCGACCACTCAAGCCCCGCGTCGATGAGCCCGTACCGCGCTATCGCCCGGTCCTGCTGGTCGCGCTGCGCGTCGGGGCCGAAGTTGTCGTACTGCCCGGCGGTGCTCTCGCGGAACCAGCGGGCGGCCCGCAATCCGGTCAGGTCCTCGAGCGAGGCGGGCAGGCAGCGGTTCATGCGCTTCGTAGGGGTTCCAAGGGATGTCGGACATTAGCCGGAACCCGCCGTTGTTCAAGGTCCAAGATCGCGGCGACCAGGGCGAGCACGACCGTGTTTGTCGAGCGCTGTGGTGGCGCCGACGGACGGACTTGGAGTTGGGGCTCGCTCATGCCGACCCCACCACCCACTCACTGTCATCGCCGGGCAGACGCCAGGCTGCCGTCGCCAGGTCGTACACCAGCGGTCCGTCTACTGCATGGGCCGGCACATCAGGCACATCCGGCACGCTGAGGGGCTTTGTGGGTGCTTCACGCGACCGATCTGTGCCGGTTGTGTCGGTTGTGCCGGTTGGAGCGGGCAGGTACCGGCCCCAGGCGTCTTCGAAGTCGGAGCGGCGGTAGCCGTGAACCGGGTTGTGCTCTCCGGCCACACGCTCCCGGCTCGGCCTGATCTCAAATGACTTGAGCAGGCGGGCGAGATAGTTGGCCGTGATTGGCTTACCCCGGACATCGCCCCAGGGCGAGGCTTCGAGGACGGTGAGCCGGTCGCGCAGGATGACCGTTGGGAGAAAGGCCGGAGCGTCACCGAAGACCTCCCTTGTATCGGCCAGGAGGCGGAGCTGGTGCGAGTCGTCCGTTGAAGAACGCTGGCCGAAAATCGCGATCGCTGCTGCTCGCGCTCGTGCCGGCCATTGGCCTCCCGCTGCATCGGCGATCGCGATCAGGGGCTCCCAACCATCCTGCGCCCGGTCGTCGAGCTCAAGCGGCAGCGCCGCATCGGCCACGGTCAAATCTGGAATCGACGGCATGAGGACGGTGAGGGCGGCTCGTAACGGGGCGCCGAGCTGGCTCGAGGTCCGTCCTCGCAGCTTCTCGATCGCCTCGCTCCGGGCTCGCCGCTCCATGGGAATCACGATCGCCCGGTCGAGGATCGTGTCGGGCAGGCCACCGATCCCGGCAGTTGCCTTCGGACAGAAGACATCGAACTCGACGAGCTCGAAGCCCCGACCAGCCGGGACTGCCCGGGGCACCGTCGTCCCTTTGCGGTTGCCGCTGTTGAAGATCGAGCGGACACCCTCGGTGCTGGCTGACTTGTCGCCGAAGATCGCATCGACCTCGTCGAGCAGGACAGTCGGCTGGTCGCGATCGATCTTGCGGAAGAGAACCGCCTCCGATGGTCGGGTAATCCGCCACGGGCGTGCGACGAGAAACTCGAGGACATCGAGCACCTTGGTCTTGCCGCTCTGCTTCACAGCCGAGGTGAGGGCGAGGATCGGCGACTGCTCGAGACGTTCGAGTGGGGCGTGGGTATGGGCCGCCCACAAGGCTATCGCGTCGGCGTGCTCGGGTCGAGCGAAGTGGACGAACCGGCAGAGGTGACCGGCGACCGCATCGAGTGCCTCAGCAAGCGTCATCGCCGGGGCCGGCCCGGAGTCTGAAGTCGTCTGGTCGAACGGGCGAGCCGCCTCGATCAGCGCGAGCAGGTCCTCGCGGGTGCCGCCAGCCGCGATGAAGTCAGCCGCGTCGCCGTGCTCTGGGGCGTCCGACCATTCGATCCAGCGAACGTCCGCCGCGATGCCCGCTAAAGCGGCTCCGATCCGGATCATGTGTCCTCGACCGACATCGTCGTTGTCGGACCAGAGGTAGACCCGGAGACCGGTGAGCTCGGCCAATGGGCCGCGGCTTGGCGTCCCGCTCGCGCCAGTCACCGCGCCGACCACGGAGACGCCGATCGCGGCCAGTGCCTCGGTGGTCTTCTCGCCTTCGACGAGGACGGTGAACGTCGCGCCATTGAGGCAATCGATCTGGTACAGCGGTAGATCCTTGAGCGACAGGCCGCCGAGACCCGCGGTCCCATTGGGCAGCTCCCACCACATCCGCTTGCCGCCCGGGTCGTCGAGCCGCCAATGGACCGCTACCAAGAGGCCGCTCGCGTCGCACGCCAAGTACCGGGTCGACACGGAGGTAGGAGCGTCGCCAGGACGATTGACTGTGGCCACGTCCCAAGCGTAGGATGTCGTGTACACGTCGTTAGCGTGAGGTAAGCGTGACAGTCCACCTGCCAATCGACTGGGAGGACGCGAACCTCGATCAAACGCCTTCGATCGCCACGACGGGCTGGCGGCGACCGCGGTCCGTCGAGCTCGACGGCGACGACCTCGTCTTTCGCTGGCCCTCGGACCTAGAGCTGCACGCGCGCGGACAATACGCGTCCGACCCTCGAGCGCCGTATGAGCAGTGGCGGGACAGGCGCCGGTTCCTGATGTCGCTCGGCGACCCGGATGTCTATCCGAGCCGAGCACTGCTCCTGCGGTTTGCCCAGCTCGAGAATGCGACGCCCGAGCGGATCCGCCTTTTCGCCGCGCGGAATGGCGCTCTCCAGGAGCAGGTCTCGGCTGACCCTGCGTGGGTCACGCCACCGCTCCTGCCCGACCGACAGGCGCTTACGTATTGGCGCGGGATCAGCCGAAGCTTTCGGCGAGCGCTTGACCTGGCAGCGCGGCCGGCTCGAACCGTGCCTGACGAGGCGAACCTGATGTGGTGGGTCAACGGTCACCTCGGCTCGTCGGCCGTTACTGACTTCCTGACGTTCGTCGAGGGCCGGCCCCGGATCCTCCACGGGTCCGGGGGCCTCTACGGAGGAATGGCGGTCGAGCTACTCGCCACCGTCGCCAGGGTCGGGCTCAAGCTCTGCTCGGGTTGCGGCGGCGAGGTCGAGCCTGGTGGGCGCCGCTTCTGTCGCGCATGCCGCGACTCCGGGGTGCCGGTGCGACTTCGGCAACAGCGATACCGAGCTCGTGCCCATCCAACTATTGAGGGGTAGCTTTGGACACGCCGAGCTGGTACGATTCTCGCACGCCCGTTCGGAATCGGGCATAGACGGGGAGCACGCGATGCCTGCCAGGGCAGCGGATGACAGGAAGCTTCGAGAGCTGATCCTGTACGTCCTTCAGCGGTCGCAAGACGACCTTCATATGGGTGCCACGAAGCTGAACAAGGTCTTGTTCCGCTCGGACTTCGGTTCGTATCTCCACTTGGGGAAGGCCATTACGTGGCACCCCTATTTCAAGCTGGCCAACGGACCCGCGCCAAGGCACCTTCTTGAGATTCGCAAGGGCATGGTCGCCGACGGCCTGGTTCGGATTACAAGGGTCGAGATCGGAGCAGACAAACCGATGGACCGCTGGCAGGCCCTTCGCGCCCCCGATCTAGCCTCGTTCACCCGCGAAGAGCTCGCGTTCGTTGACGGAGTCATCGAAGCGATGAGCGACCAAAGTGGGCAGCGGGCAGCGGACGACACGCATCTGATGGTCGGCTGGCGGCTCGCAGGCATGCGTCAGGACATCCCGTACGAAACGGCCCTACTTGCGGATCGAGCATCTGCGATCGACATAGCCCGAGGGCGCGAGCTCGCCCGCGAGAATGGCTGGTCCTAGGCCACCGCGAAACATCATCGAGGAGCCGGGGTTCAAGGCCGGTCGAGAAGCGATTCTGCGAGATGCCAAACGGTGGGACGAGTTCTGGCGGGCCGTGGAGTGGGCGCTCGCCTTGGATCCCACCGGGTTTGATGCAATCCCGGAGCACAACCTTTGGGTGATCATTTCTGAGCCTTCACCGCGGACGGGCATGCCGCGAACGCGGACCTTCTACAACTTTGACGACGAAGCGATCTATCTCAAGCTGGTCGAACGAGCCTGACCAAGTCTTGGCCCAAGCGTGAACTCCGCCGGGTGGTGGCGGCCGGAGGAGACTCGGCTTGGGCTGATGCGGTAGTGGGTTACACGCCGATCGCTGCCGCCACGTCCGGCCAGGTCCGGTCGGTCTCGCCCTCGAGACGCCGGAGGTAGACCGACGTGACCGCCAGGCTCGAGTGATCGAGGAAGCTCGAGACGGCCTCGATCGTCGCGCCGGCGTCGCGGCGGAGCTTCGCCGCTGAGTGCCGAAGGATGTGGAGTCCCGACGGTGGCAGCCCAGCCGCCCTCAAATAGCGCCGGAACCGGGAGTAGAACGTCGAGCCGGTGATCCCGCGTCCCCCCGCTCCGGCCTGCCAGAGGGATGCAGATGCGTCCATGTCGGCGAGGGCGAGCCCGGCATCGCCGAGCGTGGCACACAGTGCCTCGTAGGCAGGGCGGGGGAGCTCACGGCGGCCGACCTTGCCGCCCTTGCCCCGGTAGCGGTAGAAGGCGACGTCGCCTTCTAGGCTGAGATCACCCGCGGTCAGCCCAATGACTTCTGAGCGGCGTCGGCCGGTGAGGACAAAACAGAGCAGCAGTGCCCGATCCCGTCGCCCGGGGATCGTGTCTGGCACAACAGCAAGGAGTCGGCGGACCTCGTCGGCTCCGAGGCCTCGGGCCACCGACTGGACGCTTTTCGGTCGTTCGAGCGCATCACATGGGTTGGCGGTCGTCACCTGCATTCTGATCAGGAACCGGTAGTAGGAGCTGAGGCAGGCGATCCGGGCTCCGACCGTGGCTGAGGATGGTTCTCGGCCCGAGAGTCCGATCCCGTGGGCCCAGGCGAGGACGTGGGCAGGAGTCACCTGAGCCGGGGACCCGAACCCAGCGAGGAACGGCCAGAGCATCCGGGCATAGCCCTTGACCGTTCGGTGGGATCCGGAACGACGCTCCTTTTCGGCTAGGAAGGCCATGACCGTCTGTTGCCAGCCGGACGAGTCGTCGCTTGCGGTGGCGGGAAGAAGCTGTGGACCCATGGTGGAGAACCTCCTGAGCGCGGACGTGGTCAGCCAACATCCATCGATCAGGTCGGCCCGGATTGCAACACCATTCTGAGATCGTGGTGGGCACTTGGGCCGCCCGGACAGCCCAAGGGTTAGTCGGTCAGTGGGACATTAATGCCACTTAGTGCGAGATGTCCTACATCGACTGTGATATGTTGCCGCCATGCTAGGCGTCTTCGACGATGAGAACGAGTATTTTCGCCGCCAAGCCCTGATTGTCGAAGGCATTCAGTCCGGCTGCCCCGATCAAGACGCGAGAGCTCTTTACCGGCCGTGGTCCGCAAATGGCTGCCGTCTACGCCGCGCTAAACCAGGCCGGCCAGCACGTCGTGATCTACGGTGACCGGGGCGTCGGGAAAACCTCGCTCTCTCGTGTGGTTCAGTTGCTTGTAGGTGACCAGACCTTCATCGCCTACTACACCTGCAGCAGCGACGACAGCTTTGGCTCCATTTGGCCGCATCTCCTGGATGAGATTGAGTTCACAGTGAGTCGCCCGGGCACTGGCTTCGGCGCCGAAGACAAGACACAGGTCATCTCTGCCAAATCGCTACTGGACGAGAGCGTCACGCCTGACGGCGTGCGGCGCGCATTGTCAGTTCTCGCGCTGGATCGGCCCGCACTCTTGTTCGTTGACGAGTTCGACCGAGTTCGTGGAAGCGATGCAGCGCGGCTAATGGCTGACACGATCAAGATTCTCTCGGACCATGCGGTCGACGCAACGGTGGTCTTGGTGGGGGTCGGCGATACGATCGACGACCTCGTCCGGGAGCACGCCTCGATCGGGCGCTCAATCGTCCAGGTCAAGATGCCTCGGATGACACTCGAGGAGTCGTCACAGATCATCCGGGCTGGCATGGAAGCAGCCGAAATGACCGTCGACGAGGCATTCGTCCTAGACGTAGCGCAGCTATCTCAAGGGATGCCGCACTACACCCACCTCCTTGGCCAGCACGGCGCCACCGTGGCCCTCGATAACGGTCGCCTGGAGGTCACCGCGGGGGACGTAGTACCGGCGATCAAGTCCGCGATCTCGCAAGTGTCGCAGACCCAGAGTCGCACGTACCACAACGCAACGTTCAGCAACCGAGAAACGCTCCACAAGCAAGTACTGCTCGCGTGCGCTCTCGCGGATAAAGACGACCTTGGCTTTTTCGGTGCCCCGAGCGTGCGGGACCAGCTTAAGATCATTGCCCGGCGAAACGTCGAAATCCCGGCCTTCGCCTCCCATCTGAAAGAGTTTTCTGGTACCGACGTTCGGGGCGGGGTGCTCCAGAAGGCTGGGGCGAGAGCCCGCTTTCGATACCGCTTTATCGATCCATTGCTGCCCCCATACGTAGTGATGAGGGGCCGTAACGATGGACTCGTGGGCCTGGTGGGAGGGGAGATCTTTGGCGGATAGGGCCCCCTGGTCGAAGACCGCCACCATGAGAACGTCGTAGGTGGTGCGACGCTCCAAGGCCGGTGCGGTCGCCGCTCCGATCCGGCGCACCAGCGATCAGCTCGCCGGCCACAAGACGGAGGGGGAATGTTGAACGAGCCACGCGGCGACGTAGAACCGACCCCGACCGCCTCCGAGCAACCCAGACCCGGAGCGCTGACGCCACCGTCGTCTGAGGTTAACTTCTGCGCCAGCTGTGGTGCCGGGCGTCCTGATGCCGCGGCCTTCTGCCCAACGTGCGGCACAGCCTTCCGACCCACAGTCGCGACACCTGCCCCTCCTGCGGTCCCCACGCCGACCCAAACTGTACGGACACCCGTCCAGCCCACACGGCCATCCGGTTGGGTCGAGCCCAGACCGAGGAACGCGCCGAAGTTGCTTCAGCCGGTTCACCTTGGTGCGGATATTGGCGACCTGCCGCGCCTTATGACCCGGGGATACTCGGTCCTCGTCCCGGGACTGATCCTGATCGTCGTCTTCGCCCTGTTTGGGCGGCCTCGATGGCTTCGTTCGGCGTTTCGTTCGCGTGATCTTCGCGTGACCGTAACGCCGAAGGCGCATGGACCAACGGGTGGTCCTCATTCTGTCCATCATGGTCGGGCGATTAGATCGTGCGCGACTCGGTCATCTCGGTAGCTCCCTGTAGGCCACGAAGGAGAGGATGCCGGCGATCGCCGCCGCGACGGCGCTTAAGATCAGCTCCGCATTCGTTAACCCGGTGGCGATCTCGTAGCCAACTCCCAAGACGCTCAGGACCGCCCAGCCGACCGACCAGCTGAGCAGGCCCCGGTGGCGCATGATCAGCCTCGCGCCGAAATAGACCGTCAGGATCGCCCCGACGCCGTTGAAGGCGGCGTCCGAAAGCAAGCCGCTGCCATCAAATCCGATCGCATTGAGCTCGTTCCCGGCATTGAGTTGCAGGAGCGCCAGGTAGCCGCTGGCGGCCGCGGCGACGATCCAGGCGATGCCCGCGCCAATCATCAACTGCCCAGGGTCGGTTCCGCTTATGGTCTCTGCGGTGGCTGCCGCCGGCGCCGTTGCGACCTTCGCCGCGGCCCCGAACGATCGACCGCACCGGCCACAGAAAAGCGCGCCCGGAAGCCGAGGCGTCCCGCAGTTCACACAGAAGGCCGCTGCGGTTTCGTCGCTCTGAGCCGTTGCGTGAACGGGAGCCGGCACCGCCAGTCTGGCGTAGGTCACTGAGAGGGTGCGGCCTGGCTCGCCGGGTTCCGCGGCAGCCCAGCTCTCGGCGACTGGCGAAAAGTCGTCCAGACTGAGGTCGGCGGCGTCCTCCTCGAACAACGCGACGGCGTCCCTCTGTTGCTCCCCCTCGTAGATCCGGATGAAACTGTCAGGCGCACGGGTGGCGTCTCCGACCGTGATCTTCCGGAACGTACCCGTAAGGGCATCGCGCTCTCGGCTCAGCGTCAGGACGTAGCCATGCTCCTCGAAGAGTTCGGCTTCGTCTCGGTGTGCCTCTTGACCTTGGCCGTTTGCGCGGTAGGAACGAACTACGTCGGGCATCGACCAACCGCTCGTCAGCTCGGCTAACTCAACTTCGAGAGGATCCGCCTCCCCAAGGTCATCCGAGGGCTGGTGCGGGTCACCGTCGGCCATTCTCGGATGGTACTACCGGACTCTCGGGGTTAGAGGTTCCTGAGCACCTCTCGCCCCAGCCTCTCGCACACCCGCGTCGACGTGGGACAGGCTGGCTACGAAGCGCGAGGTCATGCCGCCGAGTCTGCCCCGCCGAGCGAAGGCCAAGGGTTTGTCAACGGTTGTCAGTAGCGCTACGCACGAGGCGATCGACGCAGCCGTCGCTCCGTCGGAACGGCGATCGAGCGCACCAGCGCAGCCTCGCTCAAGACGAACATCTGCATGAGCGAGATCTCGCCCGCCAAGCGCGGCTCCAGGAGCGCCGGCAAGTCGCGTATCGGGACGTGCTGAACCTCGCGTTCCGGATCGAGTCCGTCCTCGCTCAGACCAAGCCCCTGCGGGAGAGCTCAGGCGTCAATACCGACCCGCCGGCTGCGATAGCCTGCCCTGCCACCAGCACGATGGGTGGATCGTGTGCGGACGATGGTTCGCTCGTGGGAAATCGCGGGACCACTATCTCAAGCAGCGACCGGGACGACCGGGTGAACGTGGAGCGACACCGGCGTCGACCATCACGCCCGTACCGCCCGCGCTTGCCTGAAAACCGGAGCACGGATGTG
>PLZO01000086.1 GCA_003152165.1 Chloroflexota bacterium | reverse complement strand
TCCGCCCCCGCCTGGTGGATCTGGGGCAGCGGTCGGGACATGGCCGAGGACCGGAAGTTCGGCTCGATCCGGATGCGAGGTTGGCGGCCAGGCGTCGAGCGTCCCGGTCGTGGGCGGGCGGTAGAACAGGCCGAGATGAACGAGCCCCTCGGGACCGGCGAGTTGGCGGCCGAGGTAGGTGCGCCGCCTATCGAGCCTGGGTAGCTAGTCCTCGACCGGCTCGACGTCCCGCTGCGCCCAGCGTTCTCCACCACCCGGATTGGCACCTCCTCCGGAGAGGCCGCCCTTGGACGACTCGATCTCTTCGTTGGACGGGCCCGGAGTCCGGCTGCCATCCGGGCGTTGCTCAGCCATCTGGCTCTCGTTCCAGGCCGGGACTTCGTTGTTCTCCTCGACGGGCGACGCCTCGGTATGGTCGCCGGAGTCGGGCCGCACCTCATCGCCGTCCCAATTGTCCGGGCGACCGGTTGTAGAAGCGTTGCCTGCGTGCGGATCAGGTTTCTGAGTCATCCGATGCCTCCGGGAGTCGGTAGCCGACGCGGAGCTACGCGTCGCGCGACTAGTTGACCGTAGCACCTAGAGGACGAGCGGGGCAGCCCGCAGAGGGGGGCAAGGATTGCGGATTTCTATCAGTCGTCCGGAACGACCGCGGCGACCCATTGGACAAGTCGAGGCTCAGTGGACCACGAGGGTCGTTTGAGCGGAACCAGACTTGCCGCCTGCGCTGCAGGTAACCGTGACCGGCCAGGATCCGAGCGTCGTCCGTGAACCGATCGTCCAAATGGACCGACGTGAAGGCAGGCACGTACGTAATCCAGGAGGACAGGTCGGGCTTCCTGAACTGCATCCGCCAAATCATCGTCCGCGTCGGTTCGGGTGGCGTTGAGACGGAGGTCAGGGCACAGAGCGACGACGTCTCCAATGCCGCAAACCTTCTCTGGGCGAACTGCGAGCCATTCGAGGCGGAGGCCGGCAACATCCGAGGCTCGTATCTGCTCCGGTTCCTCGATGGGCTCACCATCCTCGCGGAGGGACGGTTCGTGCTCAAGTGACACACCATTCCGATAACCGCGAGAGGGAGTGATGCAAGGCTCCTTCATCGCCGTGGTCCTTATCGGCGGGCCGAACTACCATTGGCAGGAGTGGATTCGAGTCGGCGCACGGGGCGCCCGCTCGATGGCGGAGGGCACGATGAATCACGGAGCGCGGCCAGAGGCTGATCCCAAAACGACGAACCTGCACGCCCGAGACTCTCAGTGGCGCCGCGGCCCGATCGCCGGGTTGGCCGTCCTCCTGATCGGCTTTGCCACGGTCTTTGCCGCCCCGACGGCCACGGTCCTCGGCGGGACGTCGGTCCCCGCAGGTCCTTTTGTGGGCGCGGTGAATCGGGCGATCGGTGTCGTCACCGTCTCGGTTCCTGCCGGTGGGACGAGCATCGTCGTCAACGTCATGTCGATCTGCCCGTTCGTGGACGCAGGCACGACGACAACGCTGGGGACAACGACATTCGTGGCCGGCGACTTCGTCGTCGCCGATATCGACATGGGGGGCTCCGGCGCGGCCGGCGCCGTTGTCGACGGTCAGCAGGCGCTATCAGCCCTGGCACCCCTCACGGTGGGCATCTCCGCCGGGGAGGTCGTGACCCAGCTGAACGTGCCATTCTGCGACCGCCCCACACCTGCGCGCCTGATCGGGCTGTCCGTGTCGGCGGCCCCGACGATGGCGACCTCGGGCGGACGGGTTACCTTCACATACACGGTAACGAACCCGGGCGGGGCCGCCCTCGATGGGGTAGGCGTGATCGATCCGACGTGCTTGCCGCTGACCTATGTTTCGGGCGACACCACTCCAGACGGCGCTCTTGAAGCCGGCGAGACCTGGATCTTCACGTGCACCAGGATCGTATCCGCGACCATTGTGGAAACCGCGTCGGCATTTGGAACCGCCGATGGCGCGACCAGCCTTGTGACCGCCAGCACGACCGTCGGCGTCCTCCCTGGGCCAGTCACGCCGCCATTCATCATCGCGACCGACGTCGCGTCGGGCTCGGCAGTCGGGGTCACGAGGGTGGGGCCATTCAGCAGCGCCACGAAGATCCCTCGTGTCGGCCAGTCTGTGAGTGTGCAATGGGTTCTGAGTCCGCGCCTGTCCGGTCAGCTCATCGGCGTGGAGATCGCAATCAAGGCCGCTGACGGAAGCTGGGGTCCGTGGATCCGTGTCACCGGCCGCCTCACAAACGACAACGGGGTCGTCACCTTCTTCATTCGGTCGACGCGCAGCCAATGGCTCTCGATTCGGAGCAGGTTCGCGGGCGGCGAGCACGTAACTCCGAGCGTCTCGCCCGCGGTGCAGATTCGCTGGCGCTGAGGGTCTCGTCGACGTACACGGTGCAAGGCTGGGTCCTGGGCGTTGATCGCCGCCCGGCTTTGAGGAGTGCACGGTGCGCCTGCGGCGCCAGCGCGAAGGCTCGGGCCGGTTCCTCGCCACGATCCTCTTTGTCGACATCGTCGGTTCGACTGAGCTCGCCTCGGCAATCGGTGACGCTGCCTGGCAGATTCTCCTCGGCCGGTATTACTACGTTGACACGACGAAGCGGGCGGACGCAGCGACGGACGGGTTCGCGCGCCTCGGGGGCAAGCTGACGGACATCTACTGGACGCTTGGGCTCTACGATCTCGTCGCGATCTCTGAGTTCCCGGACGACGAGACAGCCAGCGCCGCCGCCCTCCAACTCGCCGCCGGAGGTAACGTGCGCACGCTAACGATGCGTTCCTTCGGGCGCGACGAAGTCAAGAAGATCGTCGCCAAAGCCAAGGGATAGGTCGATGCATCTCCGGCCACCGGCCGCATAACGGCACGGCCGCGCTGGTCGCCGGAACGTCAGAGCTGCCGGCCTCCTACGGCCCCTCACGAGCACACGGTGCCTGTGTTGGGGACCGCGAGGGTCAGTAGGTAAGCGTCGACCAGGCCATCGATGCAGGCGCTCTTGCCATATGCCGTGTGGCCCTCGCCGGTCCGCGTCAGGAGCACGCCCGAGCTCAACTCCTGGGCGAGCTTCACGGCCCACGCGTAAGGCGTGGCCGGGTCGCCGGTTGTCCCGATGACGAGGATCGGCGGCGCTCCGCGGGCAACCGGCACGACGGGGTCGTGGCTCGGGTGAAACGGCCAGAAGGCGCAATCAAGGCTGAGGTAGACGGCCGCCTCGCCGAAGCGCGGGATGAGTGCGCCAAGCTTGCGGGCGAGCGCGTCGTAGGTCGCAAGATCGGTCGGGGCGCTGAAGTCGGCGCAATTCACCGCCGTGTTCGCCGCGGCGATGTTGCTGTACGTCCCGTCGGGCCCCCGTTCGGAGTAACTGTCGGCAAGCTCGAGGAGGAGCGAGCCGTCACCGGCCTGGGCGAGGGCGAGTCCGCGGGCGAGGATCGGCCAGGCGGTCTGGTCGTAGAGCGCCGCGATCACGCCGGTCAGGGCTTCGCCGGGTCCGACCGCGCGCGGGTCGCCCAGGGCGAGCGCGGGCAGCGGCGCGCCGTCGATCCGGGCCATCAGCGCATCGTAGGCGGGCCCGGGCCGCCCGCCGTTGTAGAAGGGGCAGGATGGCCGGCTGGCACAATCGGCCAGGAACCGGGACAAGGCGCCGGCGAAACCCTGCGCCTGGGCCGAGAGGCCCGCGGCGAACGGGAGGGTCGCATCGACCGCGCCGTCGAGGACGAGCGCCCGGACCCGGTCGGGGTAGAGGTTGGCGTAGGTCGAGCCCAGAAACGTGCCGTATGAGAAGCCAAGGTAGGTGAGCTTCGGGTCCCCCAGCGCGATCCGGATCTGGTCCATGTCCTTGGCCGCATCGATCGTCGTCATGAACGGCAGGAGGGGGCCGCTGTTCGCCGCGCAGCCCGCGTCGAAGGTCTTGGCGCCGTCGATCAGGGCAGTCCGCTCGCCGGGCAGGTCGGGGACCGGATCAAGGCCGTCGAGGCGGTCCATCGTGGCAGCGTCGACGCATTCGATCGGGTGGCTCTGACCGACCCCGCGGGGATCGAAGCCGATGATATCGAACCGAGCGCGGAGCCCGGCCGAGAAGGTCGTCTGGGCGGCATCCCGAACGAACTGCACACCTGACCCGCCGGGTCCACCGGGGTTCGTGACGAGATCCCCGATCCGAGCCGCGGGATTCGTCGCCGAGAGGCGGATCAGAGCGAGCTCGATCGAGCCGTCCCCAGGATGGGCATAGTCGATCGGGACGCTGACGGTGGCGCATTCGAATGGGGCGGTGCAGCTCGTCCATGCAAGGCTACTAGCCCCCGATGCCCCGGGCCCGGGACTTCCGACCGGCGATGGTGAGCCCTTGCCAGCCGATGATCCGGTAGCCGATGGGGCGACCGAGCTCGCTGCCGGCGAAGACGTCGCGGTTGAACCAGGGCTCGCGGTTTCCTGGGTCGAGCCACAGGCGCTCACGGCGAAGGCGGCGGCGAGGACGACCGCGGAGGCTCGGCGGCGACCAGAAGCGTGGTGGCCGTGCGCCATTCGCGAGGAACAGACTTCAATCACCACGCCTCCGACGATCTGGCGCTCCAGGTCGAGCGACAGCAATCGTACGGGCGTCTCGCTTCAAACACGCGCGGCGGGGAGACGCGTGGGCCAGACTTGTCGCCATGGACCATCGCGACCATGTCAGGCTGCTCCGAGATGGCGTGCAAGGCGGCGGGACGACCTGGGCCGATCTTGGGTCCGGGGAAGGAGCCTTTACCCTGGCCCTCGCCGACCTGCTCGGTTTGACCGGCTCGATCCACACGGTCGATCGGGATGCCCGCGCCCTTCAGATTCAACTCCGGGCGCTCGGTGACGCGTTCCCGAGGGTCAGCGTGATGCCGCTCATCGGCGATTTCACGAAACCGCTCGAGCTGCCGCCGCTCGATGGAATCGTCATGGCGAACTCGCTCCATTTCCAGCGCGAGAAGGTCGCCGTCCTCCGTCTCGTCGGGGGCTACCTTCGCACGGGTGGTCGCCTCGTCCTCGTGGAGTACGACACCGACCACGGCAACCCATGGGTCCCCTTCCCGCTCTCGTTTCGCTCCTGGGCGAGGCTCGCGGCGGAGGCCGGGTTCCGTGAAACCCAGCGGCTCGCGTCGGTCCCGAGCCGGTTCCTCGGGTCGATCTACTCGGCTCGGAGCTTGCAGTGAGCTAGTCGAGTTCTTCCCGGGTGTAGTTCTTAGGGCCGAGCATGACATCGCATCCCTTCATGGCTATCCGACGGTGTCAGCTTCCCTGGGCCATGCTCCAAATGGTCCAGTGCTGGGTCCGCAGCCGCCTGGGCTGTTCGAGAACGGTCCGGATTGCGAACGCGATGTCCTCGGGCCTGAGGTAGGTCTGCAGCTCCGGCATGTCCTGGGTTCGGCCGCTGCCGATGGCGAACTCCGTCGCTGTCCCGGCAGGCCCGATGGTGGTCACCCGGATCCCCTTCTCTCGGAGCTCCCGGTCGAGGGAGCCGGCGAGTCCCACCTGGGCGAACTTGGTGGCCGCGTAAACCGCCTCGTCTGCTCCGCCTCGGAAGCCCGCGACCGAGGCGACGATGACAATGTCCCCGCGGCCGGTCTCCAACATGTGCGGAAGCGCCGCGCGGATCGACCAGACGGTGCCGGCGACATTCGTGTCAAGCATCGTCGCGAGCGCCTCGTCGGTATGGCCGAGGATCCCCCCGTACATGCCGATGCCCGCATTCGCGATCAGGCTATCGAGTCGGCCAAACCGCTCGATCGCCGTGTTGACCAGGCGACGGCAATCGTCGGGCGAACGGACGTCCGCGACGACCGCAGCGACCCGGCCCGGGAATTCCGCTTCAATGCCTCCAGCCGCTCGCGACGGCGGGCGCCCAAGACCACGTATGCCCCGGCTCCCAGTAACGCGCGGGCCGTCGCCCGACCAATGCCGGCGCTGGCGCCCGTGACGATGGCCACGGTGTCGATGAGTGTCTCCATGTCTTCTCCCTCGATGCGTAGCGAGACAGTCTTTCGGTTCGAGCTCGTGTTGCGGATCAATACGATCAGCCAGGAGTGTGGCTGGATTGGAGAGCTCCGTCGATCGAGGAGGCGCTCGTCCCCGCCGCCGTGCTTGGCTCCGGCAGCGTCAACGGCGCCAGGGAGGAGCCGACTAGTACGTAGTTGCATAATAGAG
>PLZO01000008.1 GCA_003152165.1 Chloroflexota bacterium | reverse complement strand
GTTGGCCCAGCTGAACCCTCGTGGTAGGTGGACATCGAGCATATCCGCCGACCACACTCGCTCTCATCCGCGGTGTCTGGCCTGCGCCCTGCGTCGCGCGCGAACGGGCCGATTGGCCCTTGCCCAGCGCGCGCGCGGCGCGCCACACTGACCGCAACGGATCGGTCCGGGGCGCGCTCCGGGTGGATATCAGCGCGCAGTGAGCGAGGCCGCGCCAGGATGTATCCCGAGACCCGAGTGACAGCCTCGCCGGGCGCTCGTCTTGGCCTGCCTGGGGTCGGGCCGTCCCGCGTGCCCGACGCGCAGACGGCCGAGGCATACCGGCGCGCGGCGGGCCAACGCTGCTGGGCCTGCAACGCCCCAGACAGCGAGCCGGTGCGCTTGCAGCGCCGGGTGGGGAAGCGCTGGGTCGCGGACGCGACGCTGCGGCTGTGCACAGCCTGCCTAACTGCCCTGCGCACGCCACGCCTCGTACGCCAGCTCGGGCTCGGGCGCTGGACGGCGGCTTCACCGAGCCCGGCGGCGACCCGGCCACTGCCCGCAAGATCGGACACCGCGGACGCCGATGCCCGCGGCGAGGCTGCGCCGGAGCTGACGCTGCTCAAGGGTGCCTGAGGCCTGCCCGGCTGACGAGGTGCGTCGCATGGTCCGCTATTGCCCGGCCCACTGCCACCGTCACGTCCTACTGGCTGCGCATCGGCGGCGCCAGCGCGACGGCTCCGCCGCCCGGCCGCGTGGGCGAGACGGCCAATCTGGCGGGCGCCGCAATTTTCTTCTGCTCCAACGCCGCATCGTTCGTGCCCGAACAGATCATCGGATTCGACAGCAGGCTGGCCGCGACCCAGTAGCCAAACGGGCGCACTTCTGGCCCTGGAACAAGCCACTGCGAACGTTTCACGACGACGAAGCCTTGGCTGATATTCATTCGCCGTCGTCTCGATCGCTCGTTGGACGCAGACCATACAGGTGTGCGCTGACGGCTCGCTCGACCGCGACGCGATCATCCGGATCGACCGCCTCGCCATCGACCGTGAGATGGCGGGCCCCTGCTCCCCGCGCTGCGTTGAGCTTGTCGCACAGCCAGACCACGAGAAGCCGGGTCGCGACCTCGTCAGCGTGCGAGGTCGTGAAGTTGACCACGAACTCGAGGACCGACAGCAGCTCGTCCGGCCCCGGTGCGGATCTGATGGCAGGTCCGACCGAGGTGACGTAGCCCTCAGTCCCATCGGGCGCATCAATAGGGACGCCGTAGCCGATGACGTGGCCACGCGCCACACTCGGCAGCTCTGCGAAGGTCTGCGCCGCAACCCTGACCCGCATCGGTCCGATTAGACCCCCAAGAGCTGACCCCAGGAATGGGGGCCGATCAGGGTCAACTATGGGACCCACAGGCACCTGTGGAGCACGAACCTCGGGAATCGAGGACGGCAATCTCGACGACTCGCCCGACGATCTGGTCTTGTGACCCGCACCACCTGACAGGCCGCCGCCGGCGAGTACGGTGCAGAGCAGGCCGCTGCCGAACAGTTTCATCGTCACGAAGACGATGCCTGTGCTGCATTGGTTGCGCACGGCCCGCTCGTGGGTGCTCCGATCCCCACGTGCTCGCTCGCCACGAGTCACAAGCTCCTGACTGTGGATCGGCGTGCGCGAATGTCAGTTGGGCGACCGTTAGAGTTCGGGAATGACCCTCGTGCTTGGCTCGGTGAACTCCGATGCCGCCGTCGTGATGGCTGATTGTCTCCTGCGTAGCGGTCGGACGCGGTGCGACAACGAAGTCACCAAGATCACCGCCGTGTTCTGCGAGGACGCTCGCCTAGGGATGAGCTTCACGGGACTGGCGAATGTCGGAGTTCCTCGCGGCCATCGGGGGCCGGCGGGTCCGAACGCCTTCCGGACGGTCGAGTGGCTCGGAGCCACCCTGATTGATCTTGGGAAAACCGATGGTCGGATGATCCCGACCCTGGTGGCGCTCCGGGACCGGCTCAATCTCGGATTCCCACCGCCGGAGGTGCGCACGACGGATCGTCTGCTCATCCTTGGGTTCATTGGCTACCGCTATGAAGCTGGACGAGCCCTGCCGGTCGTTGCCACCCTCGGCAACGCGTTGCCGCTCGGGGCCGACTACGTGGGAGGTCCTCAGTTCGAACTCGTGATCGAGCACGCCAACCCGGTGGGCCTTCTGGTGCTCGGCCGGCCGTTCGCGATCGTTGAATCGACCCGCCTTCGCCTAGCCGGCCTGATCTCCGCCGGTCGACCTCCGGCGGCGATCGCCGAGAAAGGCGTGGAGCTCATTCGGGAGGTCGCGCGAACCCCCGCGGCACGCGCTGCCGTCGGCGAGCTGTGCATGAGTCTCGTCATTCCAGCGGACCCAGCCGTCGGCCTAACGTCCAAGCACCACGCCGATCGCCCAAGCACGAGATCCTTCCTGGCGCACCAAGTCCAGGTGGGAACCGGGGTCGGGACATTCGTACTCGATCCGTCCATTCGAGGCAGATTGCCAGGCGGCGGCGCACGTCCGATCGTGTTTCGGAAGGCACCGAGAAATGCGCCGTGCCCGTGTGGCAGCGGGCAGAACTACAAGCTGTGTCACGGACGAACGCCCTGACGGACGGGCGCTGGGACTTAGCCGCGATCGGCCTCGGCATACTTCGCCTGCGTCAGCTCATGACGATCTCATCGGGTGTGCTCGGTCGGCGACTCAGGAACGTCAACGAACCATTAGGCGATCGGAGAGTTGGCGATCAGCGTAGTGAGGCCGACGGGGTAACAGCCGTCCTTGGTGAGCTCCATCGCATCCGCCCCGTACCTCCCCGATTGACTGGAGCATTCGTGTCCCCGGGGCTACGGGGTCTCCGGGCGGAACGGGCCCCGGCGCTCGATGTCGCCGACGAATTGGGGTAACCGGGTGTGGCCGATCATCTGGCGGATGGCTTGGATCTCACCGATGTGGAACCAGTAGTGATAGGTCACGCGATGGATCGAGTCGCCGACTCGACGGCGGGCCCCGGGTCCAGGCAGGTCAGCCAATAGGTCGGCCGTGGAGAGGGCGTCGAGCCAGCGGTCTGCGGCCCGCGTGACCTCGCGCCAGGCAGCCAGCATCTCGGCGAGGGCGGGGGTCGTGGCGGGGCCGCCGGCCGCGGCCACCTCGTTGAGCACGGGGTACGGGGTCGAGCCCTGCGCCCGGGTCAGCCAATAGCGCTGTTCGTGCCAGGCCAGATGGCCCACGATCCAGCCGACGCTGTTCATTGGCTCGAGCCGGCGGAGAGCCTCCGCTTGAGTGACGCCGCGGAGCCCGCGCAGCCACTCGGCGCGGGTGAAGTGGAGCTGCTCGACGAGCGGGTGGGCCATCTGAGGAGAGGATAGTTCGGTCGCGATGGGCGGGACGGCGTAGTCGACGCCGAGCACCCGGACGCTCGCTTGATGCCGACGATCCGGCTCCTCGTTGCAGGTTGGCGATCACGTCGACCTCTCGACCGCATCGTCGGAGCGGAGGAGGGCGCTGATCATCAGGTCATCGATCGGCGCTGGCCGGGCAAGGAGGAAGCCCTGCCCGAGTTCGACGCCCAGCGATTTCAACATCTCGTGCTCCGCCTCGGTCTCGATCCCCTCGGCAATCAGTCCGATCGAGGCCTGGCGCGCGAAGTGGACGAGTCCGGCGACCAGGGCCTGCCGAGCCGGATCGGCATCGACCCCGCGGACGAGGCCGATATCGAGTTTGACCCACGACGGCGAGGTTTCGAGAATATGGCGCAGGCTCGAGAAGCCGGCTCCGGCATCGTCGATCGCGAGCGATACCCCTGGCGCCAGGCGCTTGAGGCTGGTCGTGATGGCACCATAGTCGAGGACGGCCTCGTGTTCGGACAACTCGAGCACGATCGGGCGCAATGAGCCCCGGACGATCCGGCGCAGGGTCGCCGTGTCCGCCAGGAGCGCCGGCGAGACGTTGACGCTGAGCCAGCGGTTGGCCGGCAACCGCTCGGCCGCGGCGAGCGCCGCGGTCATCGTGGCGATCTCGAGCTCCTGGAGTCGGCCGAGCAGGCCAGCCTGGGCGAAGACCTCGTCGGGTGTCGCCCCTTCGAACCGGGTCAGGGCTTCGAGGCCAACGACTCGCCCGGTTGCCATGTGGCAGATCGGCTGGAAGACCGGGGCGAACGCTCCCTGGGCCAGGATCGCGTCGAGACGAACGGCGGCCGCGGAGGTCGCGTCGATCCCCTCGAGACCCGGTCCGAGGAGCGATCCGGCGAGTTCGCCCACTTCGATCAGGACGGGTAACCGCTCGGCAAGCATCGGCAAGCTCTCCGCGGCGACGCGTGAGTCGGCGACGACGATCAGGCCGATCGTCCGTCCTTCGTGGACCATCGGGATGTAGGCGGCCGCCTTGATCCCCGCCGCCGCGATCCGGGCCCCATAGTCACCGTCGTCGGCCCGAAGCGTCAGCCTCGTCAGCCAGGGTCCTTCGACCGCCTTCGCGCGGAGGAGTTCGTTGCGCGGGCCCGGCAGGGCCTCACCCACCCGCAATCCGCCCGACATTCTCTGACCGGCCACCCCGAGCACGACCGTCTCGCCAAGGGCGGTGAACCGCAGTACGAGCACCGACTGCAACTCGTCCCGGGAGCGCAGAAGTCCGACGATTGCCGCCGCTGTCTCTTGCGGGTTCGCGAGTGGTACGAGACCGGCCATCTGGTGGACGACAACACGACGATCGGCGTGGTAGCGCTGGATCCCATCGCGGATCACCCAGGCGAGCGTAGCCTGTCCGGCAAGGCCGACGGGTGGCAACAGGATCGAGGCGAAGCTGCCCGTCTGGAGCAATCCACCGGCGAGGAGCGCCGCACAGCTCGCGGCAGCCCAAGGCGCGAGTACCCAGATCGGCTCGGTGAGCGCGACGACCATCGCAACGATCCCCGCGATCACTGCCGGAACCACCGGGAAGTAGGTCGCGTGGGCCTCGCTCCAGCCGGCCATCCCAAGGAGTAGGAACGTTGCCGGGGTGGTCGCCAGGACGATCCGCAGCTGCTGCGGCCCCGGGATCCGATGACCGAGGCGGGCCAGCGCAAGGGAGAGTCCGACCTGACCCGCGGCCAGCACCAGGAGGACCAGGTAGAGGGTCGTGTTCCCGCGGTCCAGGGCAATGCCCACGATCAGGAACACCGACGCGACCGCAGCCACCGCCGGCAGGAGATCGTGCCGAATGAAGCGTAAACCCGCGGGATCTTCGATCCAGGCGGCCCGTGAGCCGGACCTCGTTGCCATCTCAGCCTAGGGTTTTTGACGGGCCGGATGAGCGGCAAGCCCGACGGATGAGGCCCGCGCGCTCGGGCAATCAGGAGTCAAGTATACCCATACCTGACCCGCCGCAACGGCGCGGGATATCACCCGGCCGAGCCTGGTTCGGACGGCCGGACCTCAGCTGGAGCTCACGGGCGAACAGCGCTCGATCGGACTTCCTGGTGGACCGTTAGTTCGTCAATGCGGTAGCGGGCCCCCCATACCATCAGCGAGCGCGACTCCGGCGACGATTAAGGCGCTCATCAGCGCAAGCATCGTCGCAAGAATGGTCGGACGCAGTTGAACCAAGCGGGAACGACGCATGTGGGATAGCTCCCTTCTCGCCGTTCGCCCGTGGCACGTTCTCCGCTCTGGATGCTAAGGTTTGGATGTGCCGATGTCAAGTATTACTAAACATCCGGATGAGGAGCTTCTCGGGCCGTGGACAAGGCTGGCCATCGGCGAACGGATTCGTGCTCGGCGGGTCGCCTCGGGGCTGAGCCAGGCCGCGCTCGGGTCGCCGCGAACGCGCTCGTTCGTCTCGCAGGTCGAGCACGGGCAGATCGCGCCCTCGCTGGCCAGCCTGTTCGCGTTCGCGGAACGGCTCGGCCTCGACGCGGCCGAGCTCATCGCTGGAGTCAAGTGGGATACGCCGAACCGGTACACTCTGACGCATGGAGACGAAAGCGCGGAGCCGGTCCCGGGCCCAGCTCGACGTCGGCCTGGCGCAAGCGATCGGCGCGCGCCTGCGCGCGCAGCGGGCACGGGCGGGCCTGACCCAGAGCCAGCTCGCGGAGGGGCGCTACACGAAGGCCTACGTCAGCGCGCTTGAGAAGGGCCTCGCCAAGCCGTCGATGGCCGCGTTGAGCTTTTTCGCCATTCGCCTGGGCGTCAGCACGGCCAGCCTGGTCGATGGCAACGTACCCGCCTGGACGCGCCTGGAGGCCGATCTTCGACTCGCCAGCGGTGACTGGGCGGCGGCCGTCGGTGCCTATTCGACGCTCCTGGAGGGGGAGGCGGTTGGCCTGCGACGCGCCGAGCTCGAGCGTGGGTTGGCCGAGGCGTTGTGCCGGCTCGAGCGCTCGGCCGACGCCCTCCGCTACGCGTCGTCAGCCGCCGCCGGCTTCGACGCCGTCGGGCGGGAGCCCGAGGCCTTTGTGGCCCGCTACTGGCAGGGCTACGCCCTCTTCCAGCAGGGCAATGACAGCGAGGCTCGATCGATCTTCCGGGCCCTGCTCGACGAGCTCCGGGCAGGCTTGGCCGTTGAACCGGGATTTGCCGTTCGACTCCTCATTGGCCTCGCGACGGTGGACTCGTTTGCGGGGGCGCCGGCTCGATCGTTGACCTATCTCGACGAAGCCAGGGCGCTGGTCGGGGACCTCGATGATCGCCGCCAGGCGACGTTTCTCACATCGCTCGCAATCGGCTACCGGGAAAGCGGGGACCTCGAGGCGGCGATCGGCCTGGCCAACCAGGCGCTCGCTCGGTTCCAGGCGGCGGATGGCGATCGGGAGATCGCCGTGCTCGATAACGAGCTCGCACTCACCCACCTGGCCCTCGGCTCGACGGAGCGAGCGCGCGAGCATGCGACACTCGCCGACGAGCGCCTGCGGCGGCTGGGCGATGACCATGGCCGCGCCCACGTGGTCGAGACAACCGCGCAGATCGAGCTTGCGGCCGGATCGGCCGTCGATGCCGCACGTCTCGCCACCGAGGCACGGCGTCTGGCCGAGAGTACCGACAACCACAAGGCCTTCACGAGCGCGAGCCTGACCCTCGCCCGGGCCCAGCGCCAGCTGGGTGACCCGGACGCAGCCCTGGTCTCCCTTGAGCAAGCTGCACTACGGGCTCGAGAACACGAGCGCCATTCGCAGCTTCGAACCGTCTTGACCGAATGGGCCGACCTGCTGGCCGATCAGGGCGACGTGCGACGAGCCTATGAGCTCACCCGTGAGGCACTGGCATTGATCAGGCCGTGACTCTAACGGGAGGAGCTGGGCCGCTGTCCGTCGTGGCTCCGAATGGGAGACCTGCACCCTAGGAGCGTGTGTCGGTATTGGCCCAAGTCCGTGGCCCCCGTCGGTCCGTCCAGGCTGGCCACGGGGGCTGAAGACCGCGGGATCGCGAGGGCCGGACCGGGGGGCCATGGCGAGTCTAAGTCCTGACCAGACAGAGATGCGCCCGGAGGCTAACGGCCAGCAGGTACGCGACGGATTGCCAGGTGCGCGTCTCCACCGTCGCGGGTGTCGGGCCACGCCGCGCGGTCAGCGTGACGCCCCGGCGGGCTGTTGCGGCCGCTCGGAGCCTCACGAGCTGTACGGGTGCGTGGTCGGCCACGTTGACCTCTCAACGTAGGGGCGAGCACCCGAAGGCGCTTTAGGCGATGATTCACCACGAATCGTTTGGGGGCTTCCGAAGGGCGAGCGCCAGCCCACTCGTGCCGCAGGAACTCCTCGTCTAATCTCGTCGGTGCTCCCGCGAGGAGATCGGCCGATCTTGGTCACGAGAACTGTACCGTGCTGGCGGAGGGCGGAGGGCGGAGGCCGAGCCACCAATCCATGGGACACTGCCGGCTGTGATCGACCTCACTCCGGACCCGATCGCCTTCACGATCGGCCCGCTCGTCGTCCATTGGTATGGGATCGCGTACGCCATCGGGCTGGCGACGGCCTATCTCGTGATTACCCGCGAGGCGCGATGGCGCCGACTCGACGCCGGCCTTCTCGCCAATGGGATGATCGTGGTCGCAGTCGTTGCCTTGATCGGCGGCCGGCTCTACCACGTCATCGATCAGTGGCAGCTCTATAAGGACGACCTCGCCCGGATCGTGTTGCCGCCCTACTCGGGCCTCGGGGTCTACGGCGGGATCATCGCCGGCACGATCGCCGCGTTCCTCTACGTCCGCTGGCGGGGTCAGCCCTTCCTGTCCTGGGCGGATGCGGTCGCCCCGGGCCTGTTCGCGATGCAGGCGATCGCCCGCTGGGGCAACTTCTTCAACCAGGAGCTGTACGGCTCGCCGACAAACCTGCCGTGGGGGATCGCGATCCAATGCCAGTACCGGACCCAGGGCTACCCGTGTCCGCCTGGTTCGGACCCCACGGCGACCCTCGGCCAGCACTTCCAGCCGATGTTCCTGTACGAGTCGATCTCGGGCCTGCTCGGGATGCTCGCCCTGATCTGGCTGGCCCGCCGGTTCGCGGCCCGGCTTCGACCCGGCGACCTGCTCCTCGTCTTCTTCATCTGGTACGGCACGGTCCGCTTCGGCGTCGAGTCGCTCAAGGCCGACAACTGGACGTTCTTCGGGGTCCCGGTCGCCCAGATCATTGCCGCGATCACGGTGATCGGGGCAATGATCATCCTGGTGACTCGCCATGCACGTGGCCGCGATCCCGGCCAGGCGACCGGCGTCCCGGCGCCGTCAAGCTGACGGAGCCAGCTTGGCAGAACGGGCCTGCCACCCGCTGGCGTCGACGTTGGACCGAATCGTGACCCCGTGTTCTGGACGAGAGGAGAGTTCGCACGATGTTCGACCCCGACGAGCCCATCAAGCTCGAGGATGTCCGGCGGATGAGGGCCATCCGTGCAGCTCGTTCGTCGCCCGTGGCGCAGCCCAGCGATCGACGAACCAGCGGGTCGCGTCTGGGCCTCGCCATCGCGTCAGTCGTGGATGGGCGGCGACGGCACGACTGGGCCTGGCTGGATCAGGACGAATCACGGCACCAACCCTAGAGAGCTCGCCACGCCTGGCAGCTCGGTCCTACCGAAGCCCGACGAGGCTGACCAGCAGGATCGCGAGGACGCCGAGGGTGATCGCGGAGTAGAGGCGATCACCCTCGAGGGCAAATCCCACCACTGACGCCAGCACCCGCACGACCGGCGTCGCGACGAGGACGAGCAGGCCGAGTTGGGCGATCGCGATTGGTCGAAGCCGGGACAAGCTTGTCGCGAGGTTGGAGAAGTCGGCGTCCGATCGGACGCGATCGGTCGCACCGAGCATCGAACCGTCCCAGCCGATCGCGAGCGAGGCGACGAATGCCACTGTGATCAGGACCGCACTGGTCACGACGCCAATGATCAGAACGCCGCTCACCAGGCCGCGAAATCGCTCCGGCGTCACAGTCCGACTCCGAGGCCGCGGGCGAGCGTCTCAAGACCGATCGCGACGAGGACCGGCAGGAAGATCAATCGGACATCGCGGTTCGAGAGGTGGGGCAGGAGCCGGGCGCCGATCGTCGAGCCGGCGAGGACTCCGAGGGCAACGGGCGCTGCAATCCGCGGATCGACATCGCCGCGACCAAGGTAGATCCCTGCTGACGCAGCGGCAGTCACTCCGATCATGAAGTTGCTGGTCGCCGAGCTGACCTTCATCGGCAAGCGCATCGCGCCATCCATGGCCAGAACCTTAAGCGCACCCGAGCCGATCCCGAGGAGGCCCGAGACGAGCCCGGCGAAGCCCATCAGGGCGAAGCCGAGGGGGACGCGCTGGGCAGCATAGGGGACATCGCGCCCGAGTCGGGCATCGGGATAGCTGCCGCTGAGGCCGAGCCGAGCTGCGAGCCCCGTCACCTCGATGTCCGGAGGCAGTTCTTCACCGAGACGCAGGATCTGCTGGGCGGCCGAGCCAAGCAGGACGATCCCGAGGAGGACGAGGAGCGCCGCCGGCGCTACGATCGCCGCCAGGAGCGCGCCGGCGATGGCTCCGGTCGTCGTTGCGAGCTCCAGGAACATGCCGATGCGCATGTCGGTCATCCGGTCGCGGACGTACGCGGCGGCGGCGCCCGAGCTCGTGGCAATCACGCTGACGATGCTCGCGCCGATCGCCAACCTGACATCGATCCCGAAGCCGATCGTGAGAGCGGGGACGACGATGATCCCGCCGCCCACCCCGGCCAGCGCTCCAATCAGGCCCGCCGCGATGCACACGAGGAAGATCCCAAGGTCAGCGCTGGCCGTCATCGTGATCGAGCGGTTGGTCCGGGCAGCGGCACACTTCCTCGCGACATGATTTCCGGTGAGGCTCAAGAATACCAAGCGTGCTCGAGATCGGCCGCCATCGCGCTGCCTGCTCATCGTCCAAACCACGGGCGGGGCGGCCGACATGGATCGCATTCGCCTCGCTCTTGCTGGTCGGTTGTGGCGTTGGCGGGATCCCGACGTTGTCCTTGGCTGGATTGCCTTTACCGACATCAACAGCGTGAATGCCCGCATTCAGAGCATCGACACGACCGCGGTAACCGCGTCAGTCGGTGTAGGCCTCATCGTCACCGCGTTCGCTGCGGTCCTTAGGGACTCGTCGAGGTGGCAGCGCGACGGGCGACGCAGGAGCTTTCGTTCTTCGACGCCGTCGGCTATCCGCTCGTGGCCCGAGCTGCGATCTGGGCTCGCGACGCCAGCGGCGACGCGATCGGACTGTATCGCGATGCGATGCGGCGGCGGCGCGCCGCAGGACTCATCTGGGACGAAGCGCTGTGGGCGATCGACATGGCGATCGTCCTCGGTCCCGCCGAACCCGAGGTCGGTGCAGTGGTGGATGGAGCTCGGGAGATCCTCGTGCGCCTCGGCGCGACGCCGTTCGTCACTCGTCTCGACGACCTGCTCGCTGGGGGAACGGACCGACCTGCCTCCGCATCCGCGAGGGTGCCGACCGCGACACCGCGCTGAACGCCGCGGAGCGCGGGCCCGCGGTCATGATTCGGGCGGTGCGGGTACCCTGTATCCGTGGCATCCGACCGCCCGAGCCGAGGCCCCCGCCGCCGGATGGCCGCCGCGGGCCGGATCGCCCTGCTTGGCGCCGGGCTCGCTCTCCTCGTGGCCGGCATCGCCCCGACGATCGGAAAGAGCGCAGACCTTCCGATCGTCCCGTCTGGCGCGGCCGTCGCCGCCGCCGGCCCGAGCGCGTCGCCGGCCCCGGCGGCGAGTCCCACCCCGACGCCGGCCCCCACCCCGATCCCGGCTTACGCGCTGCAGGTTCGCCTCAACGCGATCCGGGTGCAGTATCACGTGCCGGGCGTGTCGGTGACGATCATGTGGCCGGATGGCCGCAGCTGGACCGGCGTGAACGGCTGGGCAAATGTGAAGGGACATGTGCCGGTCACGCCGAAGACGGCGTTCTCCGTCGGCAGCATCTCGAAGACGTTCCTGTCCGCGCTCATCGTCGAGCTGGCGGACGAAGGCCGACTGGCGCTCGACGACCCGGTGGTCCGCTGGCTGCCGACCGCCCGAGTGCCAGCGACGGTGACGATCCGCGAGCTGCTCGACCACACGAGCGGCCTGTACGACTTGTTCTCGAACCCCACGATCGATGCGGCGATCCTCGCCGACAAGCGGCGCGTCTGGACGCCGGCACGAGCCCTCGGCTACATGGAGGCCCCGTACTGCTCGCCGGGCACGTGCTGGCACTACTCCAACTCGAACTACGTGCTCCTCGGCCAGATCGCGCAGCGCGTCACGGGCGACTCGGTGGCGACGGAGTTGCGACGCCGATTCTTCGATCCGTTCCGCCTCGCCTGGACCTTCGTCCAGGGGGTCGAGCCGGCACGCGGGACGGTCGCCACGTCGTACCAGGTACTCGGCTGGGGGACGAGCATCCGGACGGTCAGCCAATCCGACGGCACGGCCATCTCGCCGTTCACCTCCGTCGTGACCGCGGCCGGGAGTGCCGGCGCGATCGCCGCGACCTCGCGGGACCTCGCTCTCTGGGCACGCCGGCTGTATGGCGGCGCGGTCCTCCCGCCGGACGCGCTCACGACGATGCTCGACGACACGCAGAGCCTCCGCGCCGGATCCCGGTTGCCGTACGGGCTCGCGGTGGAGGAGATCTTCCTTGGTGGTCGGCTCACCTTCGGTCACGACGGGCGATTGATCGGCGCGGGCGCCTCGATGCGCTACCTCCCGGAGTCGGGCTTCAGCATCGCCGTCGTGACGAACCAGGATCGGGTGAGTCCGGACGTCTTCGCCGCGGCGTTACTCGCGATCGCATTCCCGCCGCCGCCGCCGCCACCGCCACCGCCGCCGACGCCTCTCCCGACGCCGACCGCATCCCCGTCCCCGACACCGTCCCCGGCGCAGTGAGATCTGCCATTCAGCTGGTCCGTGTCACGGTGTAGCTCCTCGCCTACTCTCGTCCGTGCCCCCTGCGCGGTGGGCTCCGATGGCCGCTAGAACCGGTACGCCGCAACACGCCGTACTGCTGAGCGTAGGACCAACGAGAAGGAGAAGCCACATGAGCCGGTTTGCGGCAGCCATCGCAGGCCGGCCTCAGCTTGTCCGACTGCTCATCCTACTCATCCCGGCGCTCCTCGCGGCCTGCACCACGCCCGGTGGTAAGGGCGGCTACTGAGAGGCCCGCGAGCGGCCCAACTGCGCCAGGGCTGGCGCCCCCCGCGAGGTCAGCTACCCTCTCCGGCTAGGTCGCGCCCGACCTCGTTCGAGGCGAGGAGAGCGCCGTCGTCCTCGGCGCGCGATCGGTCTGCTCCTGCAGCATCGACCTGTGCGCCAGCGGCGACCCCCTCCCAGAACTCGACAGCGGCCCGCTCGTACAGGAGGCCCATCGGCAGGGTCACTCCGCGCCAATGCTCGACGGTGCGCGCCGCTCCGTCCGAGCCATTGACGCGGCGCTCAACACGCCGATCGTCCTCGTAGCGGGCGAGGGCAGCCCGATGGATCGCGAGCTGCGCGAGCGCCAGAGCCCGACGCTCGTCGGTTGACCCGAGATCGGCAAAGAACAGCTGGAGCAGGCCGGCATCGCGCAGCTCGGTCGGTTCCTGTGCGGGCTTCGCGAGCCATGCCTGGATCGCCGCCCGGCCACGGCCGGTGATCGTGAGGAGCCGCCGCCGCCGCCCATCTGCCTCGCGCTCTTCGGTCAACAGGCCCAGTTGGACGAGCCGCACCGGCTCCTTGTAGAGCAGGGCGTGGGGGAACGACCAGAAATGGCCGATGGTCGCCGCCACATGGCGTTTGAGTTCGTAGGGCGTCGATGGACCTTCTCGCTCGATCAGGCCCAGCACGAGGTACGACGTCGAGGTCAAATGCGGCGGGGAAGCGGCGGGCGAGTCGATTGACATTCGTCCACACGATACCATACGATTACGACGGTTCTACAGAGATGGTCGACGGATAGCGTTATCTGCCGGCCCGGCTGGCGTCTCAGCGCATCGCCGCAGACGGGCCGTCTCCGCTTCTCCGTCGGACGCCCACCACGTTCAGGGCGGGCAGGAGGCACAATTGGTGAGACACGCGATGCTTTGGGCTCAGACGCTCCCAACCGACGTCTGGCGGTTCAGGAGTGGGGCTCTTGCCGGGGGCAGCCGCCGGGACACGCCAGATGACCATGACGTGCCCGCCGTGCGGGATGGCGGGCTCTGGCGCAGTCGGAGTGTCCCGCTGGATCACGCAAGTGCTGCACGGTGCGCTTCGCCCGCGCGCTTGCGACTCAGGCCCACGCCGACTTGGTCCTGCACGGCGGAGTCGACGCCGGCCCCCGGTCGGGACCGACCCATAGAACGACCGTAGAGGAGGAAGTATCCGATGGCCACCGTCAAGAGAGTCAAACCCGTCCGTGCCTCGAAGTCGACCAAGCCTGCCGTCGCCACGCCAACCACGAAGAAGCTCCGTCCGCTGGGTGACCGCGTGGTCGTTCGGCCCATGCCCGGCGAAGAGATGACAAAGAGTGGGATCGTGATCCCGGACACCGCCAAGGAGAAGCCCCAGGAGGGGACCGTGATCGCGGTTGGCCCGGGCCGGATCCTCGATGACGGCAAGCGCGAGCAGATCGACCTGCGCGCGGGCGACAAGGTCCTCTACGCGAAGTACGCCGGCACGGACTTCAAGCTTGACGGCGAGGACCTCCTGATCATCAGCCATAAGGACATTCTCGCGGTGGTCGAGAGCCGACGGTAAGTCAGGCTTTCGACGCCGGCACTCGCCGATCCCTGCCAGCGCAGCCCCTCCGGCACTCCCCTTGAAAGGACAGCAACGTCATGGCCAAGCAACTCCTCTTCGATGAGATGGCACGGCGAAGCCTCAAGCGGGGCATCGACCACCTCGCCGATGCGGTCAAGGTCACGATCGGGCCGAAGGGCCGCAACGTCGTCCTCGACAAGAAGTACGGCTCGCCAACGATCACCAACGACGGGGTGACGATCGCCAAGGAGATCGAGCTCGAAGACCCGTTTGAGAACATGGGCGCGCAGCTCCTCAAGGAAGTCGCCACCAAGACCGACGAGGTCGCCGGCGACGGCACCACGACCGCCATCGTCCTCGGCCAGGCGATCGTCGCCGAAGGCCTCCAGAACGTCAGCGCCGGGGCCAACCCGATCGCTGTCCGGCGCGGCATCGAGAAGGGCGTCGAGGCGATCGTCGCGGAGCTCAAGCTCCAGTCGCGCCCGGTCGCAAACCGCGCGCAGATCGCGGCCGTCGCCTCGATCAGCGCCGCCGATCCCGAGGTCGGCAAGATCATCGCCGACGTGATGGACAAAGTCGGCAAGGACGGCNNAGTACACCGAGGGCATGCAGTTCGATCGGGGCTACCTCTCGCCGTACTTCGTGACGAACGCGGAGCGCATGGAAGCGGTCGTTGAGACCCCCCTGATCCTCATTACCGACCGCAAGATCTCGAGCGTCAAGGACATGCTGCCCGCACTCGAGCAGGCCGTCGGACAGAGCAAGCCGATCGTCATCATCGCCGAGGACGTCGACGGGGAGGCGCTCGCCACGCTCGTGGTCAACAAGCTCCGGGGTACGGTGGCAGTCCTCGCGGCGAAGGCGCCGGGCTTCGGAGATCGGCGTAAGGAAATGCTCCGCGACATCGCGGTCCTGACCGGCGGTACGGTCATCAGCGAGGAGATCGGGCGCAAGCTCGACTCGGTCACCCTCGAAGACTTCGGCCAGGCCCGCCGTGTGCTGGCCACAAAAGACGACACGACGATCGTGGATGGGGCCGGGTCGGCCGACCAGATCAAGGCCCGGATGAGCCAGATCAAGGCCCAGATCGAGGACACCACCTCCGACTACGACAAGGAGAAGCTCCAGGAGCGCCTCGGCAAGCTGGCCGGTGGCGTGGCGGTGATCAAGGTCGGCGCGGCCACCGAGGTCGAGCTCAAGGAGAAGAAGCACCGGATCGAGGATGCCCTCTCGACGACCCGGGCGGCCGTTGAAGAGGGTCTGGTTGCGGGCGGCGGAGTAGCCCTCCTCCAGGCCATCCCGGCGCTCGACCTGGTCGAGCTCCTCGGGGACGAGGCCGTGGGCCTCGGCATCCTGCGCAAGGCGCTCGAGGCACCCATCCGTCAGATCGCCGACAACGCCGGCGCGCACGGCGAAGTGATTGTCGAGCACGTCAAGACGTTGCCCCGGGGTCATGGCTTCGATGCCCTCAAGGGTGAGTACGGCGACATGTTCAAGAAGGACATCGTCGACGCCGCCAAGGTGACCCGCTCGGCGCTCCAGAATGCGGCCTCGATCGCCGCGATGGTCCTCACGACGGAGACGCTGATCACCGACCTGCCGGAGAAGAAGCAGGCCGTGCCCGCCGGTGGCGGCGGCTATGGCGGGGACATGGATTACTAGCCCGACACCCCCCTTCGGACGGAGCCCGGCCCGAACGGCCGGCGCTACCTGCAGGATGAGCCGCCCGACCGTCGCGAGTTGCTATCGAGTTGGACGCCAGCCAGCCTAAAGGCGACGTTGCGATGGCGGACCCGAACTGTCGCGACGCCT
>PLZO01000015.1 GCA_003152165.1 Chloroflexota bacterium | reverse complement strand
CGTCTTCAGGGAGCGACCGGGGCCGCGATCACTGCTGGCGGATCGCGTGGATCAATGGCTCGAACCCTGCCGCGCCAGTCGTCCTCTCCCCACTGGAACACCGTCCTCCGACGCGGCACCGGGGATCGCTGTGCTTGCCGGGCAGGATGCACTTCGCCCTAGCTCAGCAACCCCGCTGCAATGTCGAGGTCAGAGGGCGACGAGGGCCTTGCCAAGGGCTTCGGCCTGCCCGGCATATTGCGGCTTCACGACGGAGTCGTCCGGGTTGATCGTGATCGAGATGATCACGGCCGACGACTTCCAGACCTCGATCTCGGCCTGGCCATTCGCCGTGCTCTCGAATGCCTCTGCGCCGATGCCGCTGACGGACGTGGCGGTGTTGCCCATGTCGGATTGCGCCTGCGCGGCGAAGCCGCTCTCTGACACATTGGGGACGATATAGAGGACGTGCACCTCGATGCCGCTGGCCGAGTAGATGCACGTCGGCCCGCCGGCAAAGAAGGTGGGTCCGGTGAACGTCGAACCCATCGCGCTCGAGACCACGGAGGATTGCGGACAGCCTGGAGGCCCCAAGCTCTCCGGGGCGTTCGGCGGCTGTCCGTTCCCGGACGAGGAGCTGGTGCTGGAGTTGCCATTGCCCCCCGAGCTCGAGGTCGTGCCGCCGCACGCAGCCAACGTGAGCGCGACGCAAAGGGTGGCAACGACAGCAGCGATGCGCATGACGGGCTCCTGGACGTCGAGCGGGCCCGTAGTGTACTTGACCCCTTGACCTTGGCGGACGCGGCTCGGGCCTCCAGATGGCATGGGTGGCCAGCAACCGCCCTCGCGGAACCAGGTGCGATCATCCGTGTCGACAGAGTTCGCGCCCCACCTCCATGAGTGAATAGCGACGAGAAGCCGGGTCTCGAAGTCGGCTCGAAACCGCGGCAGACGGGGGAGTTGGCTCTAGGTTTCGGCGTCGTCGGTCGGGTTTTGGTCACGCATCAGCTCGATCCGCTGGGCGAGGCTGAAGCGCCAGGGCCAGCGCCACGGAGTCACGCCCACCACGCGCAGCGACGAGCCACGCGCGTGCTCGGCCGGATCGGGGACGTGCCGGTGAAGCGGTACGACGCCTGGCCGGAACTCCCAGATCATGGCCCGGCCGCCGGGGCGCAGGACGCGCCCGATCTCGGCCAGTCCGGCGGATGGGTCCGCCCAATGGTGCATCGACAGCGTGCTCACGACCCGGTCGAACGTCCCGTCCGGGAACGGCAGCGCGGCGACGTCGCCGACAACAAACGTGGGCGCGCCCATGGCGCTGTCTGCGCCCATGGCGCTGTCTGGCCGGCCGACGTTGCCCTGGGCGCGCTCGATCATTGCCGGATCAAGATCGAGGCCGGTGACGTCGAGCCCGTGCGCGCCGGCCATCTGCATCGATAGATGGCCGGGTCCGCAGCCGACCTCCAGAATGCGCGCGCCGGTCGGAGCGACGCGCGCGATGTCCGCCGCGACGCCCCGGTAGAAGGAACGGAGGAGGCGGCGGCTATGTCGGTCGTACGCGGCCGCATCGCCCATGACGACGCCACCCGCCACGGCGTGCCCCAAGGCAGGACCGTGACTACGGTGCATCGCGCCAACGGCGGCGGCTGTTGCGCCGGCCACGCCGAGCAGAAGTGCGAACGATCGAGTTCGACGTATAGCAAGCTCCTCCCACGATCCGCGGCGCGGTTCGCCCGCACATACCGTAGGCCACCTCACTGCCCCTCGTGAACAACCGGCACGGACCGGCGCTGGCGGCATCAGGCGGAGGCTGCTCGCCACGCCGCTGGGCCGGCGGATAGGCCGCTTGGCGATCTCCGCCTCGACAACAGCCTCGACAGCGTCAAGTTCCCCCGATGAGTAGCCGTTGAGCCGCTGCTTCAGCCCGATCGGCTCGTTCACGTTTGATCGCTTCCGCGAGGAGATCCCACTCGTGGTCGCTGAGAATGACATCGGGTCCCTTACTCACTGTGGCCTCGGAGCGCTCGGTCGCTTGGCCGGTGTGCAGCATGAGCGCCTTGTCCAACGCGGCGAAGCCCTGGGCTACTGCCCTGAACTCTTCTGGCATCAAGCCCTTGACCTCGTGGCTGGTGCCAGCCTGCCCCACGAAGATGACGTGCGTCGAGGAGGCCAGGGCGAGCAACCCGGACCTTCGACGCTCCCCGTACACGAGCCGGCTCCTCCTCTGGAGCTTCGCGATCGGCGTCCTCCCGCCGCTTGCCCTGATCACCGGCCTCGCGACCAGGAGCCTGCTCCTTCTCACCTTCGTCCACGTCATCACCGGCGGGACCTGGACCGGGTTCGACCTCTTTATGGGCGTGGTCATGTCGAGGGTCATGCGCTCGCTCGACATCCCTGCCAGGGTGGAGGTGGCCAAGCGGCTCACGCCCACCACCTTCTTCATCCTGCCGTCCCTGGCAGCCGTGGCAGTGACCTCGGGCATCTACCTCGCGCAGATGGAGAGCAAGTTCGACCTGAGCTCACCCTGGATCATCGCGGCCGGCGTCGTCGTGCTGATCCTGACTGCCCAGGGGTTCGGGATCTTCATGCCGAATGGCGTCAGGATCTTCATCGAGCTTGCCAAGCGGCAGCCTGACACGGGGCTGATCGCCAGGCTCAACATGCGGAACATCCGTCTCGCGGGAGTCCAGGCGCTCCTGCAGGTCCTGATCATCCTGATCATGGCCCACCTTGCGGTGTACTGACGTCCTCGAGGGAGAGGAGGAGCGGGATGAACGTGAACCTCGCAGCGTTGCTGGCCGTGTTCGCCTTCGCGGGGGTGATGCTGGCGATCTTCGGCACCCTCTACGCCGGGGCGGTCCGAAGCTACCACCGGGACGAGCTGGGCTTCGAAGGGATCCGGATCCTTCGCTGGGCGCTCGTCGGCCTGCTCGCGATCTACGCGCTCCTGGCGGCCACCGCCTTCCTCGCCTGAGGGAACGGAGCGTGGAGTTGGGCCCGGCGAACTCTGATGCTTCGGTGCTGGAGCTGGGTTGGGGCGGCGGAGGCCCAACCCGTCAACTTTGGCTCGGGCGACGGCCCTGTCGGAGGTTCGCTCCACCCAGTCGCCAATCGAAAGCAAGAATCGAATGGCCGCGCTCGACGAGTAGGAGCAACTCACCACCCAGGCCCACTTGAAGCACTCGACCTGCCCTAGCCGAGCGACGGTCCGCGCCCGGCCGCTTCCAGCCGTTCCTGTGCCCACCGAGCCCGGACGGCGTCCTCGCGTTCACGCTCGTCGAGGCGCTTCCCGACCTCGCGGAGAGCCGTCTCGAGGCGAGGAATCCAGCGGCGCTCGATGGCCCGAAGGCGGCGCGTCGTCGCCTCCAACTCGTTCGTGACAAGATCAGCCGCCCGCTGCGCGGCGCCGTGCGCGACGGCTGCCACGAGGGCCGCCCGCTGCGCCGCCACGGCGTAGTGGAGGGCGGCTGTGTCGGCGATGCCCGCGACGCTGACCGCGTCGGGGAGGAGGCATTCCGCGTCCCCCGGATACGAGAGCCCCATGGAGCTCCGCCAAGCGATTCGCGCCTCCGCCGGGCCGCCGACGTATGCGGCCGCGGCATCGAACTGGTCCTCACCGCCGACGAGCGCCGCCCGCAGGTGCCACGTCTCGGCGAGGCGGCAGGCATCCTCCCACGTACCGCGCGTCTCCTCGGCCAAGTGGAGGAGACGTCGAGACTCCTCGAGGAGGACGCGCCGCTTCTGTTCGAGGACGTCCGCCGCGCGTTCCGCGACGGCCAGCCGCTCGCGGAGCCAGAGGCGGCCGGTCCGGCCTTGAGGGACACGAAGCGGCACCGTCAGCCCTGGCCAAGCCCTGGCGCGGTCTCCGGGGCGCCTCCGCCACCCGGCTCGGGCCCACCTCTGCCTCCCGGCTGATAGAAGGCCTCGATCTGGCTCCGGCTCACCTTCGTAAGTTCACGCTGCGGGAGGATCGAGGCGACCCCCCACGCTCGCTCGAGCGTCTCTTCGATCGTGCGCGACTCCGCCATTCCCTGGGTCATCAGCTGGCGTTCGAAGGCGTCGCCGAGGTCGAGGTAGCGGCGGTCCGTCGGCGAGAGCGCAGCGACCCCCAGGAGCTCGGCCATCTCCCGGGCGCGCTGGGCTTGTGCCAGCGAAGCGTACAGCTGAGCGGCGATCGCCGGATGGTCTGCGCGGGTCTTGCCGGCGCCGGTGCCTCGCCGCATCAACCGCGACAGCGAGGGGAGGACGTCCACGGGCGGATAGATCCCGCGTGCCCACGCGTCCGCGGATAGCACGAGTTGGCCCTCGGTGATGTAGCCGGACATGTCCGGGACCGGATGCGTGATGTCGCCGCCCGGCATGGTCAACACCGGGATCTCGGTGATCGATCCCGGCCGGTCGCGAATGCGGCCGCAGCGCTCATAGATCGAGGCAAGGTCGCTGTAGAGGTAGCCCGGGTAACCGCCGCGTGTCGGGACGTCGCCGCGAGCAGCGGCGATCTCGCGCAGCGCTTCGCAGTAGTTGGTCATGTCGACGAGCACGACGAGCACGTGGAACCCGAGGTCAAAGGCCAGATGCTCGGCGATTGTGAGCGCGAGCCGCGGTGTGAGGAGCCGCTCGACGACGGGATCGGCGGCGGTGTTGATGATGAGCACGAGCTCGCCCGCGGCCTCCCGTTCCTGGAGGCCGGCGCGCACGGCGGCCACGTCGGCGTGGGTGATGCCCATCGCCCCGAACACCACCCGGAACGGTGCGTCGCCGACGCGCGCCTGGGCCGCGATCTGGACGGCCAGCTCGAGGTGCGGCAGCCCACCCACCGAGAAGATCGGCAGCTTCTGGCCGCGCACCACTGTGGTCAGCGCGTCTACGACCGAGACGCCGGTGATGACCGGTTCGCTGGGCGTGTCGCGTCGGGCAGGGTTGATGGCGAACCCGGTCACCTCGCGTGCGACGTTCGAGAGGATGGGCGGGCCGCCATCGATGGGATCGCCGCGCCCGTTGCACTCGCGCCCCAGCCAGGCCTCGGTTACAGGAATGGCGAGCGGGCGCCCGACGAACCCGATCCGGCTGGCACGCGGATCGAGCCCGGCGGTGCCCTCCATGACCTGGACCACGGCCAGGTCATGGTCCACCTCGAGGACGACGCCATGGCGTACCTCGCCAGACGCCAGGCGGATCTGGGCAAACTCGTCCCAGCCCACGTCGCCGCGCGTCCCCTCCACGACGATAAGGGGACCCTTCACCGAGGTGATCGTCGAGTACTCCACCGGGGCCCGGATCACGGCGCCAGCCCCGCGAGTCGTCCGAGGATCGAGTCCCTGATCGTCCCGACGGCTGCCGCGTCGTCCCGGCCGACCTCGTCGCGCGCCCGTGCGGCGCCCGAGAGGTCCACTTCCTCGAGTTCGGACGCATGCACGCCCTGCCCCACCAGGTCCAGGCAGCGGGCATGGACGGCGAGCACGAGATCAAGGAGCGCCGCCTGCTTGGCCGGCGCGCAATAGGCATCGTTGTTGCTCACGGCGCTCTGCTGCAGGACCGCCTCGTGAAGGAGTCGGGCAGTCAACAAGACGACGCGCTCGGGGTCGGGCAGCGAGGCTGCTCCGATGAGCTCAGCGACTGACTGAAGGCGGTCGGCCTGGGCAAGGATCGCCATGGCCTGGCCGCGGCGCCCGAGCCAGTTGGGGTCGCCATTGGCCGCGTGCCACACGCCCAGGCGGGACGCGTCCCGGGCGAACGAGTCGCGCCAGCTCACTGACGGATAGTGGCGGGCGGCGGCCAGGTCGCGGTCCAGGGACCAGTAGGTCCGTACGAAGCGCCGCGTGTGCGAAGTGACGGGCTCGGTCTTGTCGCCTCCAGGCGGCGAGACCGAAGCAATAATGGACACTGTTGCGTCGCCCCCGCCCAGAGTGCGGAGCCGCCCGGCGCGCTCGTAGAAGGCCGCCAGCTGGGAGGGGAGCTCGGCCGGGTAGCCCTCCTCCACGGGTAGGGCGCCCGTCCTCGACGCCGATTCACGAAGGGCCTCGGCCCAGCGGGAGGTGGAGTCCGCGATGACCACCGCGTCGAAGCCCATGTCGCGGTAGAACTCGGCCACGGTGATGCCGGTGTAGATGCTCAGCTCGCGGGCCATGACGGGCATGTTCGAGGTGTTGGCGATGATCACGGTCCGCTCGAGCAGCGGCCGGCCAGTGCGCGGGTCGACGAGCTCGCGAAGCTCGCTCAGGGCGTCCGACATCTCGTTGCCACGCTCGCCGCACCCGACATACACGATCACGTCCGCGTCGCACCACTTGGCGATCTGCTCCAGGAGGATCGTCTTGCCCGTGCCGAAGCCACCGGGCACCGCTGCGGTGCTCCCCCGCGTGAGGGGAAAGAAGAGGTCGAGGACTCGCTGGCCGGTGGCGAGGGGCGCCTCCAGGTCCAGGCGTTCGGCGAAGGGTCGAGGACGCCGCACGGGCCACAGGCTTGAGAGCCGGACGTCGACATCGGCCACCTGCGCGATCACCGCGTCGGGCGCGTAACGGCCGGCCAGTGCGAGGTGGCGGAGCTCGCCGGCGATCCCGGGCGGCACCTGGATCGCTTGATCGATCGCCAGGCTCTCGCGCACCCGTCCCAGGACGGCGCCGCCGGACACGAGGCTACCGACGCGCCCCGAGGGCCGGAACTCCGCCTCCGAACCGTGCGCCGCCGTCCCGGCGAAGGCGCCCGGGCTCAGGAAGTCAGGAGCCCGGGCGAGCGGGCGGAGCAGCCCATCAAAGACTCCTCCGATCAGCCCCGGCCCGAGGCGCACCGACAGTGGCTGCCGGTCGCTCGTCGCCTGGTCGCCGACGCGCAGGCCACCCGTGTACTCGTACACCTGGGCCGTCATGATCGCGCCTCGGATACCGGTGACCTCGCCCGGCAGCCTCCCCGGGCCCACCTCGACCAAGTCGGCCAGCGAGACCCCGGCCAGACCTTCGATCTCAACCATGGGCCCGTTCACCCGCACGATCGTGCCTTCGACCGTGACGGGGGACTCGATGCGCCCTGACGCCGCGCCTGGAGCTGTCGCCTGTGGCCCGGCTTGGGCCCGGGCCCACCCCTTCAGCGCCACAGCTCCTCGACCTTCGCTCCAAGCCTGCGCAGGCAGCGCTCCGTGAGCGCGGCCAGCGAGTAGTCGACCCGCCGTCCCTCGGCCTCAGCGACGACGCCGCCGTCTGCCGGGTCCCGCTCGATGCGGGCACCGTCACCGAGCTGCTCCCTGGACAGTCGCTCGAGCTGATCGAGGAGGGCTGGGTATGCCGGATCCGGCCTCAACTCGCGCGCTGCCGCGCTCGCCCGCTCGCCCAGGTCCTCGTAGGCCCTCCGTCGCGCCTCGAGGACCATGCGGTGCGACCGGCGCTGCTCGTGGACTCGAGTGATCGCCATCTCGCGACCCGCCTGCGCGGCGCCGTCCGCGCGGGCCTCGGCGATGATCAGGTCGGCCGCGCGCGATGCTTTGTCGAGCCGGGCCGCGGCCATCGACTCGCCCTCCGCGGCGATCCGCTCGACGTTGGCCCGGGCGTCTTCGAGCCGCCCGCGACGATACGTTTCGAGGTTCACCCCGGCATCACCACCCAGGTCAGGCGTGCACGCTCGGGCAGGCGGACGCCAACGACCGCCTCGGCCATCGGGGTGAGGATGAGCAGCGTCGTGTCCATCTGGAGGGTACGCCAGGCGCGGTCCACCTCCACGGGCCCGCTGGCCTCGATGACCGTCGCCCCGGTCAGGCGGAATCCCCCGGTGCGCCCGGGCTCGCCCAGGACCACGACCCGGTTCATGTGCGTCCGATGAGGATCACCGCGATGATGACCCCGTAGATCGCGATCCCCTCTGCGAGGCCGACGATGACGATCGCGCGCCCGAAGAGCTCTGGCCGTTCGCTCATCGCGGCGAGCGCGGCCGCGCCCGTGTAGGCCACCGCGATCGCCGCCCCGATGGCCGACGCTGCGACCGCGATCCCAGCGCCCAGGAATGCCGCCCAGGCGCTGTCACCGGCGGACGACGTGCTCGTGGCGGACTGGGCGCCGGCAGAGCCAGCTGTGAGCGCCAGGAGCACGAAGGCCAGGGCCGCCGCGAGGGGGACCAGGGTGAGGTAGGGCAGGCGCCGCAGGCTCTCCCGCGAATAGCTCCTGCGACACACCAGCGTGAGGAGCACCGCCACGCCGAGGGCGGGCAGCGCAATAAGCCAGCCAGTCATAGGTCCTCCTCGTCTATCACGGTCACGCGCCACGGCGCGAAGACCCGTCCCTCACCGGTGAAGATCCGGGAGAAGAGCTCGTAGTACTCCAGGCGGAGTGCCTGCAGGGCGGCGACCAGGGCCTCCAGGGCGAATGCCAGTACGTTACCGACGATGAAGATGAGAGCCGCCGCTGGTAGCCCGGCGCCCCCAGATGTCCACAGCGCCGTCGTCGCTGCCCAGATGATGCCGCTGATCGTCGCGTGGGCCAATCCGAATGCGGCCAGCCGGGCGAAGGAGAGGGCGTTCGCCGCCGTCCGCACGATGGTGTCGAAGAGCTCGACAAGCGCCTGCAGAACGCCGGTCGGGGCGCCGCCCGCCGCCCCCAGGAAGCCCGCGAACAGGAGGACGAGCCCAAGCGCAACGATTGCAACACCCGCCACCTGGAGGGCCGGGCTGCCGACGACGGTCCCGGTCACGGCGGCACCGGCCCCAAGGTAGGCCGAGGTCCCGGCGATACCCGACGAGGCGTACAGGAGTCGCCCCGCTCCGCCCTCACGCCACCGGTTGGCCATCCCGATGACATAGCTGACGCCAAGGAGCACTGAGCCAACGATGACGCCGACCACCAGCAGCATCACCGGTTGGTCGAGCGGGCGAAGCCACACCACGGGGACGAGGCCGGTCGGCCCAAACATCTCGCCGTACAGGAGGCCACCTCCGGCCCCCGCCAGGCCCGCGCCCACGATGAGGGCCCACACCCGGCGCGCCGACGCGAGGGCCGGATGGTGGGTTCGCCGCAGGGATAGCCCCAGCGCGGCGAGGATCATGCCGTGCCCGACGTCGCCGAACATGGCCCCGAACATCAGGATGTAGGAGAGCCCCGCGAAGAGTGCCGGATCGATATCCGCGTAGGGGACGGTGCCATACGTGTCGACGAGGGGGCGGAGAGACCGGCCCGCGCGGGGCCCCACGAGGAGCGTCGGCGCCTCTGCGGTCGCCGGGGGCGGCAGCTCTTGAACCGCCGTCCCAAGCGCCGCGAGCCGCCCGGACAGTTCCGCGACCCGGGCCCGCGGGGTCCAGCCGACGAGCACCGCCGCACCTCGACGCTTGATGGCCTGGGCCGTCATGCGGCCGAGCTCGAGCTCGCCGGCGATGAGGTCCCAGCGCTCGGCCCGCTCGAGCTCGTCGATGCCCCGCGCGCGGGCCGTCACGCGCGCGGTGACACGGTCGGCGGCGATCCTGGTCGCCGGGGCGATGTGATCCGATGCGCCGGCCGCGAAGGCGGCCGCCTGTTCAGTCGACGGTCGCTCGCCGACCGGCCGGATGTCCACCTCCATCAGGCCACTTCTTGCCAGCTCGACGAGGGTGTCGCGAAGGCGCCTGTCTGCGGCAACGATGGCGACACGGCTCATCCGTGCCGGCTGGAGTCCTTCAGCCCAAGGCATCGAAGGCCTCTATCTCCTGCCCGCCGCGGCTTGCAACCTCGAGGGCGGCCCTAGTCCTCCAGGCATCCACCCCGAGGAGCGCCACGCTTGCGACGACATCCTCCGGACTTCCCGGGCGGCTGTGGTTCTGCCGCTCGAGGGCAGCTTGTTCGATGGCGGACCTCGATCGCGCCTCGGCACTCCACAACCCGGCCCCGTCTTCGACTCCCGCTAACGTCCAGCGAGCCGGGGGGCTACGCGGCGGGCGAAGTCGGGGATCGAGCTGGCCTTCTCCCAGCCGGTCCCGAGCGGCCAGGCGGGCCACCGGCGCCGGCCGGGGCGCCGGCCCTCCACGAAGAGCTCTCGTGCGACCACGAGCGCGAGGTAACCCGCCGCCCAGTCGGACGCGCCCGGTACGGCCGCGGCGACCCGTTCTCCCCACCGAAGGCGCATCCAGCTCAGCAGCTCCGATGGCTCGTCAGTGTCGGGATCGCCCCAAGCCGAGACCACCAACGAGCGGCGGACGTCGCTCGGGGCGGACGCGGAGAAGAGCCTCCGCGGGATCGTGGCGAGGGCGCCCAGCTCGTAGGGCGCGACCGGCGCGGCGGCGCGCATCGATGCGAGGACGAGCGCCACGTTAGCAATCTCCCAGCCGCCGGCGAGCGTGCGGACCACTTCGGCGCCTCCGCGCGGCAGCCATCCCGCCAGGACCCGGATGTGCCAGAGCACGGTGGCCGACACTGCTCGCTGCGCCTCGGCGAGCGACTGGCCGACGCGCACGTCGTGCACATACGGCGAGCGGACGAGCTGGTCGATCGCGAGCTCGAGCGACGGACTGGTCGCGACCGCACGAGCCCCCGTCCGGCCGAGCCGCCGACGGATCAGCGACCTGCCCCGAACGCCACCAGCCACCCACGCTGTACTCATGACACTCGCATCTCCGTCGGCCCGCCTCAGCTGGGCGGACTCAGAAGGACGCAGCGCAGAACGTTGTCGATCGAGGCGGGGATCCGCGCGCGACTGGCCCGCTCGATCCTGTGCGCCTCCTCGGTCGCGGCCTCGAGCTGGACGCGGATTGCGTCCTCGTCCAACCGCCGGCGCTCGACATACGCCGCGGCGCGCTCCGCGGCGGCCCGCTCTCGGGCGGTCGACGTCAGCCGGGTCTCGGCGGCGCGGGCAGAGGCCTCGGCCTGGTGCGCTCGCTGGCGGGCCCCGTCCTCGACCCGCTCCGCCTCATCGTCGATCGCATCGATCGCCGCGAACACGTCCGCCAGCTCGGCCATGTGATCGGCCGTACGGTCGACCGGGACGGTTGCCGGACCGGCCCGCCCGAGAGGGACCGCTAGCGGGCGAAACCGGCGCAGCAGTCCCTGCAGGTTCAGCATGGGTCATGGCCCGGGCGAGGCGCCCGCGTCGCGGAAGGCCATGACGCAACGATCCCGCTGATGGCCGTGGAGAACGCCCCGATCGCAATGTGATCCATGCGCGCGCGTTCGAGTTCCGCCGCGACGGCGACGGCGTGCTCCAGCAGGAGGCGAGCTTGCGGCGTCAGGCACGTGCTGCGACCTTGCTCGGCAAGCACCCGGTCGTCGAGCCAACTCACGATGACGGCCGCGCGGGCGTCGATCCAGACCAGGGTGCGTGTGTCCGTCACATGCTCTGGCGTCATCGGATCCTCCTGGCAGCCTGCCGAAAACCCGCGGATCGTTCGCTGATCTCAAGGTTCGAGCGCCCCTCGTGGCGGCGCATCGGCCATCCGAACCGCGTTCAAGGGCCGAACGGCCCGAACGTGCCGCTGAGGCCCGCAGGAAGGGCCGGTCGGCCCTAGCGCGGCGGCGCTCACCGAGCGAACCTAGTACTGGGAAGGTCGCGATGAGTGCCCGGGTGGCGGGCACCGCGGTCCTGGCCATCAGGAGGTAGTGCGATGACGCTGATTCGTCGACCCTCGCCGTTCGCCGAAGTGGTTTCCTTGCGCGAAGCCATGGAGCGCTTCTTCGACGACCGTTTCACGCGACCGATCTGGCCGCCCAACGGGGATCGCCCCGTCATGCCGGCGCTGGATCTGTTCCAAACGCCCGAAGCCATCGTCGCGAAGATCGCCCTGCCTGGTGTGAAGCCGGCGGACTTCGATGTCTCGATCGCCGACGACCTGGTCACGATCACGGGCACATTCAGCCAGGAGAAGGAGACGACCGAAGGCGGTTATGTCCACAAGGAGCTCAGCCATGGCTCGTTCGAGCGCAGCTTCTCGACCCCGACCGCGATCAAGCCCGAGGAGGTCAAGGCCACGTTCAAGGACGGGCTCCTGACCCTCACCCTTCCGAAGAGCGAAGCGGTCAAGCCGCAGCACGTCAAGGTTGACGTCGCCTGACGCAGACCCATTCCGGGGGAGGCCCGGCTGGAGGGCCGGGACTCCCCCGCTAGCGGGCGGGAAGCCATCCCTGCCAGCCACACCTTGTGGCCCAACCATAGCGCTGCTAAACGGACACGGACCAAGGAGATGTCGGAATGGCCGCCAACGCTGGAGACCGGATCATCGTGGAGTCGGAGAAAGTCGGAAAGTCGCCTCGGGAAGGGGAGATCATCAAGGTGATCGAGTCGCCCCTGGGTGCTCGCTACGAGGTGCGCTGGGAGGACGGGCACGAAAGCACGTTTCGGCCGAGTGCGGGCAGCTCGCGCATCGTGTTCTGCGCGAAAAGGAAGGCCGGCATAGGCCTCCGACGACCTGACAAGCAGACCGCCGCGCGTCCAGTTGACTTCGGCGGACGAGGAATGATGATCAGCAAGACCTCGCCAGGATCATCGAGGACCCCGGAGCATCCGCGCGATGGCTTCGAGGTCGGATCCCGAACGGTGCCGGCCCGGGCTATCCGGCAGCACGGCGAGCACCCTGAGACGGTCGAACCAGAGCCGGGCCAGGAGCCACCGCTCGTCGCGCCGCGTTACGCCCAGGAGTTACGCCGCTGAGGCCCGCTTACGCTGTCTGGGCACCGCGGACGCTGTAGGCCCGTCTGCTGGACGGCAGCGGGAACCGCACAGGGAGACGGACTCATGAACTGGAAGGTGCTGCTCACTCTCCTGCTCATCGTCGCGGCCTGCAGCCCCACGGTGGGCGGGCCGCTCGCCGTCACCTCCCCAGCCGTGCCCGGAGGACCCTCGCCCGCCGCCTCTGCGCTGGCGTCGTCCATTCCGTCGCCCGGGTCGCTCATCTCCAGCACGCCTCCACCAAGCTCAGCTCCAACGGTGCCCGTGGCGTCGGCGGCGCCCACGGCGATCGCCGCCCGCTCGATCGACCTGGTCGTCTACCTGCTGCGCCGCGGCCGGCTCGTCCCGGTGCAGCTGCAGGTCCCGGCCACGCTCGCCGTGGCTCGCGCGGCCATGACGGCGCTCCTCGCCGGCCCGACACCGGCCGAATCAGCGGCCCCGTCGTCGCTCGCCACACTCATCCCCGGCGGGACGCAACTCCTCGACATCGCGCTCGCCAACGGCGTCGCCGTGGTCGACCTGACCGGGCAGTTCGAGTCGGGCGGCGCCGGCGCCTCCATGTTCGGGCGGCTCGCGCAGGTGGTGTACACGCTCACCCAGTTCCCCAGCGTGACGGGTGTGACGTTCCGCCTGGACGGGCAACCCGTGACGAGCTTCTCGGGTGAGGGCATCGTGCTGACGGGTCCGTCGATCCGGGCGGACTACCGTGACTTCCTGCCGGTCATCTTCCTCGACCGGCCGGCCTGGGGCGGGACGCTCCCCAACCCGGCTCGGGTGTCGGGCCTCGCCAACGTCTTCGAGGCGCAGTTCGTGGCCGAGATTGTCGCGTCCGACGGAACGGTGCTCGCCCAGCGGGCGGTCTCCGCCGCCTGCGGCAACGGCTGCTGGGGCACCTTCGATGTGACTATCCCCTACCAGGTCGATCAGGTCGAGCCTGGGTGGGTCACGGTCTACGACCTGTCCGCGAAGGACGGCACCCGCCAGAACGGCAGTTCGTACCCCGTGACACTCACGCCGGGCGGGTGATCCTGGGCTGCCGGGCAGACGCGAGGTAGGCCGGCCTCCGCCACCATCTACGTCGACACTTCCACGGACGGGCAGTACGCTGCGTTCGGGCTGGTACCGATCGGGCGCTCGACTGGTCAGGAACCCTCGCGGCTGGGTGTCGGTCAGCGTACGAGTCGGCGTGCGCCGGAAAGCCGGAGCCCGTGAACGTCGATCAACCAGGGCCGTTCCGTGCCGTGATCCCAGTCTTGGCCGAGGCTGCCGAACAGATCCGGGCGACTTACCCGAAACCGGCACAGCGTCCCGACAACAGCCCGTTTGCTGACATGAACTTCACCCGACCGGGGACGATCTGGTGCGGCGCGTCGAAGAGCGAGGAGGTGAGATCCGCTTGTGCCAGTCGACCATCCGGTATCGGCCGCCATCAGTTCTGACAGCGATTGAGGCGAAGTGGATCAGGGACCACTGCGAGACTCTGCACCGCCGCGGAGGGGTGGCCCAGTAGTTGAAGGCAGCGGTCATGCCAATGCCGCTACAGTTGGTCGCGATGCAGCGGGCAATGCCGGTGCCGAAGTCATAGGGGAAAACGATGCTCCAAGACTCCAGCGCGTTCTCAGGCTTCTCCGTCGACGACCTCCAAAAGGCCAAGGCGTTCTACACGGAGACGCTCGGACTCGAGGTCTCCGACGGCTTCGAGGCGGGCACCTTGGACCTGCGCCTCCATGGCGGTGGCCACGTGTTCATCTACCCGAAGGGCAAAGGCCACACGCCGGCCACCTTCACGATCCTCAACTTCCCAGTGGCTGACGTCGAGAAGGCCGTCGACGAACTCACGGCGGTTGGTGTGGTCTTCGAGCACTACGACATGCCAGATGGCGGGCAGGACGCCAAGGGCATCTTGCG
>PLZO01000041.1 GCA_003152165.1 Chloroflexota bacterium | reverse complement strand
GATTGGCCAAACTGCCCAGTGCCGGGGTCGGCGTCGGCGAGGGTGTCGGATTGTGCCCTACCAGCCACTCCGAAAGTTCCTGCTCATCCTTGTTGAGGGTGGCCTGGTCCATCCGGAGTGCGGCCGTCTGGGCGGGCGTCGGGTTCGCGAGGGCGAGATAGGTGGCCACGTACCCATTAATCTTCGTGATGTTCGCGGTGAGAGCTGGGATGCCTGGCGCTGGTTGGGGTTGGCTGGATCCTCGGACCGCGGCGTGATGGAGCACGGTATGGACCGACCTCGAGGCGGCCAGCAGACCGCCGGGGCGGGTCAGCCAGCCGCCAAGACCAGTCCCGCCGGCCAGAATCAGGGCAAGGACCAGGAACCAAGCCAGGGGCCGGCGTGAGTGATGGTCATGGGCGAGTTCGCGGCGAACGGCTGCGTTCGGGTCGGGTCGGCTGATGGCGCTCGCGCCAACCACACGCTTCGACAATGGGTCGCTCCTCTCCTCGGGGGCAGATGCCCTAGAAGCTCTTCTGGGGCAAGTACTCCGAAAGCCTAGGAGCGGTTAGCCCCGATCCGACCCGCGACGAATTGGCCACTCGGGCCCGGAATCCGTGGCCCCATGGTCATGGGCGTGCAGTGAAGTGGGGTCAAACGGTGCGCTCAGGCACCAGCCGGTCAGCCGGCGGTGGAGCAGCATGGACAACGAAGAGCGGGCTCAGATCGGTGGCTCGAGGTCGATTGAGTGATCAGCTACACCCCTCGGCAGGTCGTAGGCATCGATGAAACCCGCGCCCCGGGCGGAGCCCGCCCCGCGACCCGAATGGCCAAGGAAAGGCGCGGCCCCCGATTGACGGCCGCGCCTTTGGTTCGAGTCCTGTGCGCTAGGGACCCGCCCGCCTACTGCGTGGTGACCGAGGTCGAGTCAGTGATGCTCGTCAGCGATCCCTGGGAGAGGGGTTCGACGTTCCCGGTGACGGTCAGCCCGTCGACGTGGTCGAAGAGCAGGACCGGACGGGAGATGGTTTGGGTGGAGGTGTTGTTGGTGAAGATGATGTTCTGGCGCCGGCTGACCTCGACGGTCGTGTTGAGCCCACGGATCGAGCCGTCGTAGCCATCATGGGGATTGCCAGTCACGGTGTTGGCGGTGATCGTCACATCGTGGACGCTTGAGCCGGGGGCCCCATCGGCCCCGAAGAAGTAGCCCGTGTAGGTCGAGCCCCAAGCCGTAGCTGCCGACCGTGTTGTTCCGGAAGGTCACGTACGTCCCGCCCCCGGCCGACGTGTCGGGCTCGATGTCAAGGACGTGCATCCCGAGCTTATCGAAGTGATCGCGCTCGATCGTCACGTGGCTGCCCGAGACGATTGAGATGCCGCTCCGGCCGGTCCGGGTGCAGAACGAGTCGTGGACCCAGATCGAACCCGACCAGACGTGGCCGGCCGCGGTCTCGTCGACATACAGACAGTCGCCCCACGAGCCGGAGATCGTCACATTGGCGATCTCGATGTCCTTGGCCCCATAGAGAGCGATCCCATCTGGCTCTCGGCCGAGGGGTGGTAGGCGTTCGCGGTTCCGACGTTGGGGTTGTTACCGATTAGGGTGAAGTCGCGGATCGTGATCCCGCTATCGCCGTCATCGAGCGCGAACGGGCTGTCAGTCACGACCGAACCCGAGCCCATCGCGTGGAGGGTCGCGCCGTTGCCCTCGAACACGAGGTTGTGCCGGTTGGTCAGGGCTAGGCCATGGTTGAGCCGGTACGTTCCGCCGGCCTGGAAGACGATCGTCGAGCCATCGGGGACGCTGGCGATGAACGACAGAAGGTCTGCGCTCGCGTTCGTGGTGCCAGTGGCGTCAATCGAGGCCGGTACGGCCAGGTCGGCGCCGGACGTCACAGGCGTGACAAAGGCCGGCTGGCTGGCTGGTCGACGATCCGCTGATAACCCGCGACGCGAGCGCGAAGCCAACCCCGACGACCACGATCACGGCTCCCGCAAGGCCGGCCAGCCTGATCGTCCGCTGGGACGGGCGTGCAGCTTGCAACCGTTCCCAGGGCCTAGGCATCCATCCCTCGGGCAGCCGTCGACGCTACGGCCTCGACGGGACGGCCCATCGATGCTTTCTCTTCACTGCGACCAGCTCTTCATAGAGCGCGCCGAACTCGGCCACGAAGCGGTCCATCCCGAACGCCGTCTCGACATGCTGGCGTGCTGCGAGCGCGAGCCGGGCCCGCAGCTCCGGGTCACCGACGAGCCGGGCGAGGGCGATCGCCAGGTCCGGCGCGGAATCCGTCGGGACGAGGAGGCCGGTCTGGCCGTCGATCACGATCTCGGCGCTCCCACCGGCAGCGGTCGCCACGAGTGCCCGACCGGCGGCCCCGGCTTCGAGCAGGGCGTTGGGCAGGCCCTCCCGGGACGAGGCCTGGACCGCGATGTCGAAGGCAGCGTAGAGCGGCTCAGGATTGAGCTCGTGGCCAAGCAGCCGGACGCGCCCGACGAGGCCCAGGTTCCGCACCTGGCGTTCGATCGCCGGTCGCAGCGGTCCATCACCAACTAGGACCAGGTGCAGCGCCGGCCGGGTGGCGGCGATCGACCCGAACGCCTCGATCAGCAGGTCATGGCGCTTGACTGGCAGGAAGTTGGCGACGCAGCCAATCACGATGTCAGCGTCGCCGGCCCCCACGGCGGTTCGCCGCAGGGCACGCTCGACCGTGCCAACGAGCGGCGGGATCAGGACACCGTTGCGGATGATCCGAACCTTGGCCGGGCTGACCCGGTCCCGGGCGACAGCATTCGCCGCGGCGGCGGCGGAATTCGCGACGACCACGTCGGTCAGCCTGCGGACCAGCGCCCCAACCGGGCGCTCCGCCGGCCCGAACGCCTCCTGGGGATCGACGTTGCGCCGCCCGGAGATGATCACCGGGGTTCCGGTCAGAGGGCGCATCAGCGCGGCCAGGACGTCGGCCGGATAGAGCCAGGCGTCGATGACGTCGTAGTGGCCCGACCGCCCCAGGGCGGCGTAGCGGAAGATCTTCGACGCACGCCGGATGAATTTCGAAGCGGCCGAGGAGCCCGGATCGGGCGTCTCGCCGACGCTCCGGATCCGCACCCCGGCGGCCAGCGCCCGTTCGTCGTAGACCCCGGCTCCGGACAGAACCAGGAAGTCCACCGCGAAGCGGTCCCTGGGCAGGCGCTCGGCGAGCGACAGCATTTGGCGCTCGGCTCCCCCTGGCCGGAGGTTCGCCGGCAGGTAGGCGATCCGTAGGCGGGTCACGGCTGCTTTCCCAGCCGGCCGCGGCGGGTAAGCCGCGCGAGCGTGCCCTGGACCAGGACCCGCGGCTCCTCGATTCCCAGCCGGGTCGCAGCAACGAGGTAGGTACCCAGGCCGATCAGGGTTACGACGACGAGGGTCGCCAGGGCCGGGACCTGGACGGCCGCCTGCCCCCCGGTCAGGATCAGGGCCGAGCGACCGACTGATTCCATCGACAGCTGGCCGCGCTGGCGAGACATCAGCCGGCAGCCGGTTGCGCGCCTATGTGATGCCCGGCCTGCTCCGCGTACCATCCAACGGTCCTGACGATCCCCTCTTCGAACGGTACCCGGAGGTGGTAGCCGAACGCGCTGGTCGCCAGGCTGATGTCGGCCTGCGAATGGAGGATGTCGCCGGCCCGAGCCGGCCCGAAGGTGGGCTCGACCTGGCGTCCCGCCGCCCGGCAGATGGAGGCCAGGAGGTCGAGCAGCGAATAGCGGAAGCCGCCGGCGACGTTGCAGGTCAGGCCGCTTGGGCTGGAGGCGTCGGCCGCCAGCAGGTTGGCGTCGACGACATTGTCGATGTACGTGAAGTCGCGGGAGATCTCGCCGCTCCCGTTGATCGTCGGCGTGCGGCCTTCGAGGACGGCCATCGTGAACCTTGGGATCACTGCCGAGTACTCCGAGTTGGGATCCTGGGCCGGTCCGAAGACGTTGAAGTAGCGCAGCACGCTGGTCTCGATTCCGTGCAGCTCGCCGAGGCTGTGGACGTAGTGCTCGGCTGCCAGCTTGCTCACGCCGTATGGCGAGCGGGGCATCGGCCGCTGCGTCTCGCGGCAGGGCAGCTCGGCCGGGATCCCATAGACCGACGACGAGCCGGCCAGCAGGACCCGCCGGATGCCCTGGCCTTTGGCCGCCAGCATCACCTCGATCGTGCCCGTGGCGTTGGCCTCGTTGCTGGCCTTGGGGTCGACGACCGAGCGGGCGACGGATGGGATGGCCGCCTCGTGGAAGATCACCTCGCAGCCCGCGGCGGCGCGGTCGAGGGCGGCCGGATCGAGGATCGTTCCCGTCACGACCTCGATGTCGTCCTTGAACGGCGCGAGGCGCGCGGCGAACCCCGTCGAGAAGTTGTCGAGGACGGTGACCCGGTCGCCGCGCTCGAGCAGCCGCCGGACCAGGTGGTGGCCGATGAACCCGGCGCCGCCGGTGACAAGCGTCTTCATCGCGCAACGGCCCCGGGCAGGAAGGAGACCCGACGGGAGGGTCTGCGGGTGTCGTCGGGGCAGTTCACGAGTCTCCTTCAGGGCTGGCCAGCCGGGTTGTCACGTTGGATAGCGGACCTGATCGGCTACCCTGTGGAGCATGCGGGCTTCCCGGTCAATATACCTTGATACTTTCGGATGGCTGGCCGATTCGGGTCGGAATCCAGGCTTGCGTAGGCGCGCGGGCACCATCTTTCTGCTCGAGCTGACGTGTCTCCCTGCGTGAACTCTCGATGCAAGCGCGGGTAAGCATCATTGTTCCCACCTACAATCGCGCCCGCCTCGTCGTGCGGGCGATCGATAGCGCGCTCGCCCAGACGTACGTGAATCTCGACGTCGTCGTTGTCGACGACGGCTCAACCGATGACACGTGGTCCGTCCTGCAGGCGTACCGGGCTGACCCGAGGATCCGGCTCATTCGCCTCGACCGAAACCGCGGTGTGACGGCGGCGAAGAACGCCGGCCTGGCGGCGATCGAGGGCGGGACGTCGTACGCGGGGATCCTCGACAGCGACGACTCGCTCCTGCCCGACGCCATCGCGCGGCTGGTCGACGTCTTCGAGGCGACCGGGGATCGATATTCGCAGGTGTTCGGCTGGTGCCGGGACCGTCTCTCGGGCGAGCCGACTGGAAGGATGACGCACCGGGAAGGCCCGGTCACCTACGACGATGCGCTCACGGGCCGCTTCAACGGGGAGTTCTGGCAGCTCGCCCGTCGTGACCTGATCGCCGATCGTCGCTTCGACGAACGAGCGTCTGGAGCAGAGTCGTCGGTCTGGTGGCCACTGCTCAAGATCAGTGACGGCTGGCTGATCGGCGCCGACGTTCGGACCTACGACTCGTCGGGCAGCGATCGCGTCTCGCGCATCCAGTACACCCGGCGCGATGCGGCCGGTCGGATGTGGGCCTGCCATGCCGCCCTGGTCGCGGTGGGCGAGGATCTGCGGACCAGGTACCCGGCACAGTACGGGGGGCGCCAGGCCGAGCTTGCGAAGTGGGCGGCGATGGCCGGCGAGGGGGCGATTGCCCGGCGCGCTTCTCGTGAGGCGCTCCGCTATGCGCCGTCGCGGCGATCGGTTTCGATGGCGGTCCTGTGCTTCGCGCCTTCGGCGTTGCTACGCGCTGCCGCAGGTTCCCGAGCCTCGCTGAGTGCCCGGCGGCTCCAAGAGCGTCCTCAACCATGACGGCCGTCCCGGATTCGCCCTCACTCCTGTACGTGGCCACCGTGTCCAGCACGATGCGCCACTTCCTGCGACCGTACGCCGTCCACTTCCGGGCCCTCGGCTGGCGGGTCGATGCCGCCGCCAGCGGCTTCGAGGCGCACCCCGACCACGCCCTCAACTTCGACCACGTCACCGACATCCCCCCGGCCGCGCTCGATCCTCGATGTGCGCGGCAACCTGCGCGGCGAGCGGGCGATCGAGCAGATCATCCGGGAGATGGAGCCGGACCTGGTCCACGTCCACACACCCATTTCGTCGTTCCTCACCCGCCTGGCCGTCCGCCGGATGCCCCGCGATCGCAAGCCGCGGGTCGCCTACCCGGCCCACGGCTTCCACTTCCATCGCGGCGGGGCGCCCCTGACCAACGCGATCTTCCGGACCGCGGAGCGGACCGCCGGCCGCTCGACGGATCGGCTGGTCGTGATCAACGACGAGGACGAGGCGGCCGCCCGCTGGCTGCATATCGTCCCCGCGGACAGGCTCGTCCGGATGCCGGGGATCGGCCTCGACACGGACTGGTATTCGCCGGCCAGCATTCCGGCCGAGACCGTCGCGGCCGAACGGGAGCGCTCGAGCTGCCGGCAGCGGGACCGACCTTCGTGGTGATCGGCGAGCTGAACGCCAACAAGCGCCAGGCCGATGCGATGGCCGCGCTGGCGGTTATGGACCACCGCGACGCCCAGCTCGTCTTCCTCGGTGTCGGACGGGAGCGGCTGCCGCTCGAGACCCTGGCTCGTGAGCGCGGGCTCGCCGATCGGGTCCACTTCGGGGGCCTGGTCGAGGACGTCCGGCCCACGCTCCTGGGCTCGACCAGCCTGATCACGACCAGCAAGCGCGAGGGCCTGTCGCGCTCGGAGATGGAGGCCCTGGCCCTCGAGATCCCGGTGGTCGCGTCGTCGGCGCGGGGCAACGAGGAGCTCGTCGGCGAGGATGGATTCGTCGTCGAGACGGGCGACGCCCGGGCGCTGGCCGGAGTGATGGACTGGCTGATCGAGCATCCCGCCGAGCAGCGCGCGTTCGGACGCCGTGGGCGGCAGAGGATGGTCGACCGCTACGACCTTCAGCATCTGATCGAATGCCACGCGGCGCTCTACGCCGGAATGCTCGCCGAACGGGTTGACCGGCACCGGCCGGTGCCGGTCTGCGCCCCTCAGGACCCCCGCCGGCGACCTCCGAGCAGCTGCCGATAGAGCGCGGCCGTCTGCCCGGCCAGATGCTCTGCTGAGAACGCCTCGGATCGCCGCTGGGCGGCCGCCCCCAGCCGCCTGCGAAGGTCGGCGTCGGTGGTCAGCCGCAGGACGGCCTGGGCCAGGGCGTCGACATCGCCCGCCGCCACAAGCAGGCCGTCGCGGTCATTGGTCAGGACGTCCCTCGTCCCGCCGACATCGGTGGCAACGATCGCGCGGCCGGCGGAAGCCGCTTCGAGGATCACGTTGGGCAGGCCTTCGCTGTCGGATGCCTGGACCACGATCTCGAAGGCCGGATACACGTTGCGGGCATCAACTTCAGTGCCGTTCAGGACCACGATCGGACCCAGGTGGCGCTCGTGGATCTCCGCCGCAAGGTGCTCGCGCAATGGCCCCTCGCCGACCAGGACGAAGCGGAGCCCCGGGACGCTCGGGCGGAGGCGGCTGGCGACCTCCAGGAGGTGATCGAGGCCCTTGCCCGGCCTGTAGTTCGCGACACAGCCCACGACCAGGTCATCGGGGCCGAACCCCCACGCGTGCCGGCGCCGATCGCGCTCGCCGGGCGACGGGTTCGCAGGGATCACGGCGTTCGGGATCACGTGGACCCGGTTTGGTGGGACGCCTTCCTGGCTGATCGCCTCCTCACCGGCGGCCCGCGAGTTTGCCACCACGGCCCTGGTCAGCCGGGTGGCCCAGCCGGCTGCCGCCCGGCGGTACCACGGTTTCTCCCGGTAGTGGCCCAGGAGCGAGCGTCGTCCGGCGATCAGGACCGGCACCCGAGCCAGGGGCTGGGCAAAACCCGCGAAGGTGTACGACGGGACCAGCCAGGCGTCCACGATGTCGACCCGTCGGGCGAGGACGAGGTACTGTCGGACCGCTCTCAGGGCCGCCATCAGGCAGCGTGGACGGAGGCCCGCACAGTCCTGCGGACGCAGGCCGAGGACGTCGATCCTGAGGCCCAGCGCTTCAGCCTGGGCTGCCCACGGCCCGCGTTCCCACAGGAGGATGAATCGGACCTCGAATTCGGGCCGGGGCAGCGTGGCGGCCAAGAGGAGCATCTGGCGTTCGGCGCCGCCGGCGTTGAGGGAAGGCGTCAGAAACGCGACACGGATCGGCTGGCTAGCGGTCACTGTGGCGTTGAGCGCCGGAGCCAGGTTCTCGCCCAGAGCTCGTACATCAGGAGTATCCACAGGTGGTGTTCGTGGTCCGCGTGACCGCTGCGATGCTCCTTGAGCAGGCGGGCCGCGACCCCCGGATCGAGCTGGTCACGCGATGCAGCGTCGGGAGCCAGCACGTAGTCCCGGAAGCGGTCCCCTAACGCCCCGCGGAACCAGCCGCCAATCGGGACACCGAAGCCCATCTTGGGCCGATCGATCATCTCGGCCGGCATCAACTGCTTGGCGATCGTGCGCAGGAGGGCCTTGGTGTCCGACCCGGCGATCTTGCGATCGGCTGGTAGGCGGGCAGCGAACTCGACCAGCTTGTGGTCGAGCAGCGGCGCCCGTGCCTCGAGCGAGTTGGCCATCGTGGCCCGGTCCATCTTGACCAGCAAGTCCTCCGGGAGGTAGGTCAGCACGTCCGCCCGCAGCATCCGGTCGAGCGGCTCGGACGGACCGTCGCGAAGGACGTCCAGCAGGTAGCCGGATGTCGAGTCTCCAAGTTCGTGGAGGAGGGCGTTGCGGTCCGACTGATCGAAGATTGTCATTTGCCGGACGTAGCGCGCATCGGGGTGGAGGCCGAACAGCTTGTCTGCCTTGGCCATCCGGCGATGGATCTTATTGCGCTTGCCCAGGGGCGTGGTCGCGACCCGACCCGCGCGAGCCATTGCCCGCAAGAGCGGGGTGGGGACCGCGTCAAGCGCGGCAAAGATGTTGTTGGCCCGATAGCGGACGTAGCCGCCGAACGATTCGTCGCCGCCATCGCCGGTCAGGACGACCTTGAGCTGGGCCGCCGCGATCTGGGCAACCCGAAAGGTGGGCACCGCCGACGAATCCCCGAACGGCTCGTCGTAGTGATACGCGAGCTGTGGCAGGAGTTCGACGGCGTCGAGCCGGACCACCTCCTCGGTGTGCTTCGTACCGAAGCGCTGCGCCACCGCGCGGGCATAGGGCAGCTCGTCGTAAGCCCGATCCTCAAAGCCGATCGAGTAGGTCCGTACGGGATCGGCCGACGCCTCGGCCATCAGCGCCGTGACGACGCTCGAATCCATCCCGCCGCTCAGGAAGACCCCCACCGGTACATCGCTGCGGAGGCGAAGTCGAACGGCTTCCCGCAGGATCGACAGCCCTTCCTCGACATCTTCCTGTCGGCTCCGCCGGCTCTTGGGCTGGTAGTCGGGCGACCAATAGCGCTCGATCCTGGGATCACCGCCATCCCACACCAAGATGCTGGCCGGGGGCAGCTTGGCCACGCCCTTCAGGATCGCCGACGGTGCCGGGACGTACTGGTAGTGCAGGAAGAGGGCCAGCGCATTCCGGTCGACCACCCGCTCGAACTGGGCATCCTCGAGGATGACCTTGAGCTCCGAGCCATAGCTCAGGCGGTTGTCGACCAGCCGCCAGTAGAGCGGCTTCTTGCCGAGCCGATCGCGCGCGAGCACCAGCCGGCCGTTTCGCCCATCCCAGATGGCGATCGCGAACATCCCCCGGAGGAACTGGACGAAGCTCGTCCCGTGCTCCTCGTATAGGTGGACGATCGTCTCCGTGTCGCTGTCGGTCTGGAAGACGTGGCCCGCCTGTTCGAGGTCCTTGCGCAGCTCGATGTAGTTGTAGATCTCGCCGTTCTGGGTGGCCAGGATGAGCCCGGACTCGTCGGCCTGCGGCTGGCGGCCACCGGCCAGGTCAATGATCGCGAGGCGGCGGGAGCCGAGGAGCGTCTTGCCGTCACCCTGCATGTTCTGGTCGTCCGGTCCGCGGTGGGCGATCGAGCCGAGCATTCGGTCGAGCAGGTTGGCATCGTCGGCCCGCAGGCCGTCGCGGGTGGCGATCCCGGCAATGCCGCACATCAGGCGCTCTCTGCAGCGGGCAGCGCACTGGTTTCGGCCAACAACTGCCCGGAGGCCGGATCGGTAGCCAGATCCGTGGCCGGATCAGCCGGTCGCGTCCAGCGCCCGACGAGCGCCGCGACCAGGAAGATCGCGGGCAGGGCCATCGTCTGGAATGAGGTGGGTGGCTCAAGGAAGAAGGATCCCGCGGCGAATGCCCCGAAGACGGCGTAACCCATCGCCTGGGCCGCGGGCGGTCGCGAGCGCAAAGCCACAACTACCGTTGCAAGGAGCATGAGCCACAGGAAAATGCCGATGGAACCCTCCTCGGCAAGCACAGTGACATACCAATTGTGGGCTGCAATCTGGAACGGAGCACCGCCTATGACGACGCTCATCTGGGCGTAGTATCCAAACCCTATTCCCAAGATTGGCGAGGCAAGGAACATCTGGGCTCCGGCCTGAAGGGCTGTGAGCCGGGCAGAGTCACTCAGGGAAGTCGCAGCGTACGCAGCGGCCGAGGCGGACCCGCTTTCGCTGATGAGGCGCCACTCGACGAAAGCCGGATAGCCGATCAAGGCGAGGGGCACGCCGACGAGGACAAGGATGAACGCAAGTCGTCGGCTCTGAAACACGACCAGGACAAGAACTCCCACCGCCACTGCGATCAACGCTTCCCGCGATAGCGACACAGCGAGGGCAATAGCTAGTAGGCAAGTGGTGGCTAGCAGCAAATAGCGCCCGACGCGCGTGCGCGCATGCACGGCCAAAGCGAGCGCTGACACGAGCGCGATCGCGGCGAAGACTCCGAGATAGTTCGGGTTGCCGAACGGCCCGAGGGCTCGACTGCCGTCGACTGATGCGACCGCGAGATTTACAAATGGTCCGAACGTGCCCCGGAACATCACGAGCGCGATCGCTCCGGCAAGGGCAGCCCCAGCGAGACCCATGATAAGTACGGGGTAAGGAGACCGGTTGCTCAACACATATACGGTAGCGAGCACCGCCCCGAAGCTCGTCAGAAGCTGAATGTACTCGAACCCTACTAGGTGGCCGACGGTTCCCGTCCAACCGGTCAGCATATCCGGCAACTGGGAGATCGAGACCAAGAGGATGAACGCGACGAGCACGACAACGGGCGCGCTGAAGCGCAGCCGCGGGCGGTCGATTGGCAGTCGGTAGATACAGCCCAGGAGGATCGCGCCGACCATCGCCGCATCGAAACCTGGAGCCGGGATCGTCGGAGGGGGCTTGAGCGGCGCCATGAACGCCAGGACTGCGAGTCCTACGACCGGCGAAACGAGCGAGGCCCCGATTGCCACGGCCGCGGCAATCGTGGCGACTGGTCCGAGGTTCAGGGCCATCCCGGCCACGATTCCGGCACCCAGCAACCCCGCGGCGATCACGATCGAGGAATCCGGACCGGTTGAGCGCTCGGTCACCGAGATCGGCCGGCTCCACAGCTCCGAATCGGTCCGCCGAGAGCCCGCGATGGATGCAGCCATCGGCTAGCTCGACCGTTCGAGCATCAAAGCCCCGCGCTTGCAGACCGGCGACGTAATGGTGTTCTGATAGACGCGCATCGCCACTCTCCAGATCAATCGGACCCTGGGCTACCGAGCGAAATGGGCCTCGCAAGCACCCGAATTGGACTATACCCGAAGGCTGCGGACTGCCAGTCGGTGGTGGGCCGCCTCGTTGCGGGCACGCCCCACGAATCGATCACCCACACTCGGACGCCACAACGACCACTGCTTCGATCCGCCGAAGCATCCCGCTCGTGGGTGTCCGGGTCGCTGAGCGGTTCGTCGTCGAACGGGGGTTCCTCGGGCCACTCCCGGATCCGCTGCCCGATACCGATCTGCAGCTCGAGGCGCGGGCTGGCAAGGATGCCTTCGTCCGGGTGCTCGGCGTCGACTACGCCGTCCCGCCCACGTTCGTCGGCCGCCGGATCGCCATCCGGGTGACGCCCCGCACCGTCCGCCTGACCAGCGAGGGATCGGAGATCGCCCGCCACGAGCGCAGCTTCGTCCCGGCCGACGTCGTCCTGGCGCCCGCCCATGGCCGTGCGATCCGGCTCGCCCGCGAAGCCCGCGATCGGCTCAGCGCCGGCGACGTCGAGTTGCCCGAGATCGACCTGGCCCGGTACGACGCGCTCGTCGGGGCCCCCTCGTGAGCGCGACCGCCGCCGAGCTCGCCTATCTGTCGGCCGCCCTCAAGGCACCCCGGATCAAGGCCGTCAGTGGCCGGCTGGCCGAGCGAGCCCGCGCCGACGGTTGGGACTACGAGGCGTACCTCGCCGCGGTCCTGGCTGAGGAGGTCAGTGCCCGCGACAGCCATGGTGGTGCCGCCCGGGTGAAGGCGGCCCGCTTCCCCGCGACGAAGACCCTCGACGACTTCGACTTCACGATCGCGACCTCGCTCGACCGAACGCTGATCGCGCACCTCGCCCAGCTCGACTTCCTACCCCGAGGCCAAGAACGTCGTCTTCCTCGGGCCACCGGGACAGGCAAGACCCACCTCTCGATCGCGCTCGGGGTGCAGGCCGCCCGGCGCGGCCAGCGGGTCGCGTTCGCGACCGCCCATCAGTGGGTCAACCGGCTCGGGGCGGCCAAGCGGGCCGGCCGGCTCGACGACGAACTCGAGCGCCTGGGCCGGATCCCCTTGCTCATCGTCGACGAGGTGGGCTACATCCCGTTCGACCCCGAAGCGGCGGCGCTCTTCTTCGCCCTGATCAGCTCGAGGTACGACCGGCGCTCGCTGATCGTCAGCTCGAACAAGACGTTCAGTGCCTGGGCCGAGATCTTCGGTGATCCCGTCGCCGTCGCCGCGATGGACGACCGGCTCGTCCACCACGCCGGGGTGATCGTGCTCAAGGGCGAGAGCTTTCGGCTGCGGGGCAAGCGCCAGGAGGTGTTGACCGGCGAGAAGGGACGCTGACCTGCTCAGTTTTCAGCCGGCGATTCCTGCTCAGGTTTGGACCAGCGTTGACACCCGGTTCAGGCGGCAGCAAAGCCGCGGGCTCATCGAGTCAGCGGCGTTCTCGAAGGGAAGCCCTCCATGGAACGGCAAGGCCCGGACCCAATCGACAATCAGACCGTGGTTTCAACTGAAACCAAGCTTCACGGTCCCCGAATCCGATCCCCGCGACCAGTGCTCGCGACTGCTTCCATGGTTGTGCTCGTTGCCGGCATCATCGGCGCGTCGGCAGCTTGGGTCAGGTCAACTGGCCCGGGTATTCATTCCGAACGAGTGTCGACCATCGGAGCATCCCGGACGAACGCCGACCCCTCAGCCTTCCCGGGAGGAAGTCCGACCGCTGCCCTCGCGGAGATCACTGGCCCCAGGCCTTCACCGATCCCAAAGCCGAGTCCTTTCCCGAGTCCGACAACAGTGCCCGTCCACAAGTCTGGGCCAGAGCCGACCGGAGAACCGGCCCCGCGTCCAACTCCGAAGCCGGCGCCCCGTTCGACTGCAACCTTGACCGCCCCAGGGTCCGGTGCTTCTCTTCAACCACGTCGATGGGCTGACCGTGACCGGCAACCACCAGCCCATCTCACATGGCTCGCTCACGCAAATCTCCGACTCGACCCACGTGACTACTCAGTAGACCAGGCGGGCCGGCACCCACTCACTTCAGCTCGTCGCTGCAAGCGCTGCTAGCACGGGCGACGCCTTTCGCCTGCTGGAACCGCGCCGATTGGTGGGTAGGCCGGGGCTACGGCATGGCTGTCACAATGATCCGTAGGTGGTTCGGAGCTCGTTGCCGCGGACCTATGTCGCCGACCAATTGGTCGATAAGATCAGCCCGCGCGATCCGATGGCAGGCAAACCCCACCACCGGGTTCCAGACATATCGCGCCTGCGACTCGTGTCTCTTTCCGAGACGACGAGTGGAACATTCGACGGGAGATGAGATGGAAGAAAGGGTAGCGGTGGTCGGTCTCGGCTATGTCGGCCTACCGGTCGCGCTTGCATTTGCTCGGCAGTTTCGAGGGACGATCGGGTTCGACATCGATCAGCGCCGAGTCGAAGATCTTCGGCGTGGCCACGACCGAAGTGGGGAGCAGGACCTTGAGTCGCTTCGGGACAGCACGATCACGCTGACGTCGGATCCGACGGACCTGCTCGGGCGGACATTCTTCGTGATCGCCGTTCCGACGCCGGTGGATGCCGACAACCGGCCTGACCTTTCGCCTCTCGAGGGAGCGTCGCAGATCGTGGGTCGGAACCTGACCCGCGGGTCGGTCGTCGTCTTTGAGTCGACCGTCTACCCGGGTGTCACGGAGGACATTTGCGGACCCATCCTTGAGCGGGCTTCCGGACTAGAGGTAGGAGCTGACTTCAAGCTCGGATATTCGCCGGAGCGGATCAACCCGGGTGACCGGGAGCACACCCTAGAGCGGATCGTCAAGGTCGTTTCCGGGCAAGATCCGGCGACACTCGATCGGGTGGCCGCGGCCTACAGTCGGATCGTAGAGGCTGGCGTCCACCGGGCGCCATCGATTCAGGTTGCCGAAGCTGCCAAGGTCATTGAGAATACCCAGCGCGACCTAAACATCGCGCTAATGAATGAAATCGCGCTGATCTGCGATCGGATCGGCATCCGTACGGCAGACGTGCTCGACGCCGCCAGGACCAAGTGGAACTTCCTGCCTTTCACTCCCGGTCTGGTCGGCGGCCATTGCGTCGGCGTGGATCCCTACTACCTCACGACCAAGGCGGAGCAACTCGGATACCAGCCGGAAGTCATTCTCGCTGGGCGGCGGACCAACAACCGGATGGGCGAGTTCGTTGCAGGGAAGCTCGTCAAGATGCTGATCAACGCGGACCTGCAGGTTAAGGGAGCGCGTATCGGCATCCTCGGACTTACGTTCAAGGAGAACGTATCCGACCTGCGTAATAGCAGGGTGCCGGACATCGTGCGCGAACTCGGTCAGTTCGGGATCTCCCCCTTCGTCCATGACCCCCTCGGCGACGCCGATCAAGCCTTACGGGAGTATGGCATCACCCTCTGCTCTCTAGATCAGCTCAGAGCTCTCGACGGTCTAATCCTCGCCGTCCCGCACGCTCAATATATGGACGAGGGCTCCGCGGGCATCGCCGCTTGGCTGAAGCCTGGGGGCGTGCTCATTGACGTGAAATCGGTCCTGGCACCGGCCGCGATCCCAACGGGCATTCATTTCTGGAGCTTGTGACTCCCCGCGCGAAACTGGTCGAACAAGAGCTGCCGAAGCGGCCACAGCCTACTTTCGGGCGATGTTCAGCCGGCCGCGAGCTTCTCCCAGGCGCTTTGATCAGACCCACGCCCTACGGCGCCTTCTCGATCCTTGCCGCGCGGTTTTCGATCCCGCCCATCGGAGGCTGATCCGACGGCCCTCGAGGGTGGCCAAGGTTGTCTGTTTGCCGGCGTTCGGGCTCGCGAGCACGCTCAGGCTCTGGAGGTCCGACTGTCCAGCAGTCGGTCGCGGTTCCGGCGACGCCAGCGTCCTCGGAAAGCGCGACCGCAGTGGTCGACCACCCGGCGGATACGGAGTGATGCAGCGTCGGAAGCCAACGGCTGAGCTGACCCGGGGTGGGCCGCTAGGACGAACCCGAGGCCCCCATTTCTGGCACGTTTCCTTTCCGCTCGGCGAGCATTGCGCCGTACATCTCCTCGTGAAGCGGGATCAGTCTCGAGAGCTCATATTGATCCACAATTCGGGTTCGGCCACGACGACCCATCTCGCGTGCGGCGTCAGGATCGTCGACCATGCGGTCCATCGCGGCGGCGAGGGCAGCAACGTCGCCTATCTCGAATATGATGCCGGTCTGATCGTCGACAAGTTCGCGGCTCCCTCGAGCCGTCGAAGCAATAACCGGAACCTCGAGGAGGAGGCCCTCCATGATTGATCTCGGCAGGCCCTCTCGGTCACTCGCGAGGATCAGGGCGATCCCATTGGCGACGAAGGGCCGAACGTCGACAACGCTGCCGGCAAGGTGGACTCGGTCTCTCAGGCCGAGCCCTTCAATGAGGGTCTCAAGCCTTGCACGTTCGGGGCCATCGCCGACTATGGCCAGCTTTGATTCGTGGTGGCGCATGCGGGCCAGAGCCGTGATAACGTCCGCCATCCGCTTCCGCCGGCTCAGCTCGCCGACGGCAATAAATAGCGGCTCTTCCGACGCTGCTCCGGTCGTCGCGCGCGCACGGGCGATTTCGCCGGCGTCGAGCACCTGCCTCGCATAGCGTCCGGCATCGACGCCGATGCCGGGCATCCGGACGAGCCGGCGGATGGGGACAATCCTGTGCCTTCGAGCAGCCGCTAGATCCTCATCGTTCATGACGACGAGTCGGTCGGTCCATCGCCCCGCGATTCGCTCGGCCGTGAGGAACACGGCGTTGGTCACCCGCGAGCCCGCTCGGTGAAAGTGGAATCCGTGCGCCGTATAGGCGACGAGAGGTCGCCGACCCGCCGGTAGTCGCCTGATTGCGGCCCGGGCGATGAATGCGGCGATCGGCGTGTGCACGTGGACGATGTCGGGACGCGACTCGAGCGCATCGGACATCGCGCGCATCCCGCGAAGGAGCGCGCGGACATCGAGTACTGACCGCGACAGCGACAGCTCATACAGATGGTCGAATGCCCCCACGAGAGCCGGGTCGGTCGAGGCCCCGTTTGCAGCCGCGTCGACACGCCAGCCGTGCGCCCGGAAGTGTGTCGCATATGGGGTGAGAAAACGGACGATCGTGCCCGAGACGGTCGCCACGATAAGGAGCGACGGACGGGCTGCCTCGAGGCTCGCTGGTGACAACTTCGGTTGGTCGCTCATCGTCCCATTGTCCTGAGGGCCGCGGCCCACGTGCCTTCGATTATTGGTGTCCCTCTCTTGGCTGTTTGGGCGAGGCGCGGGGCCAACTGTGGCGTGCCGTTCGATGGTTCGACCCGGATGGGCATCCCTGAAGTTTGGCACGGCGTGCCGCGTCTACGCCTAAGGCGCCCGGCGTCGGAACCTCGATCGGGTTGCGAGATACGCGCCGAGGACGACGAGGATCACCAGGATCGCGAATCCGGTGACGATCATGACCCGCGACGGCGGGGCAGGCAGGCTCGACGCCCGGGCCGACGCTTGACCGTAGGTGACGTCCGTTGAGTCGACGATCGCGGCGAGTGGGCCCGATCGCAGCGGC
>PLZO01000166.1 GCA_003152165.1 Chloroflexota bacterium | reverse complement strand
GCATTTCCAGAGCTGCTCGGGCCAGCCGAGGAAGGCGCACAACGTTTTCAGCGGGAACGGCGTCGCAAAGGCGTCCGTGAACTCGGCCTCGCCATCGGCGAGAATCGGTGCCAGGAGGTCCACCGCGATCCCCCGAGTGGATCGCTCGAGTGCCGCCATCCGGTCAGGGCCGAAAAGCGGCGCAAGGGCATCACGGTATCGTCCGTGGACAGGTGGGTCCAGGCCGTTGGGGATCGCCACGTGCCGCGACGCGCTACTGTACGTGTCCGGATTGGCCAGGACATCGGCGACATCCTGGTGGCGGAACAGGGACCAACCCATGAACTTGCTGTGCGCGACCGGGCATCGCTCCTGCATGTCGTCGTACGCCCCGCGCTGGTCTTTCTGGACCACGGGGTCACGCGGGTCCCAATCATCGTGAATCGTGGCGCCCACATGACCTCCGACTGCGACCTCAGTTAAGCGATCGACTCCACGGCGCCGACGTGAGCACGGTGGACCGAGGCTCGAGGCCCGGTCATCGATCGAGGAGCTTGAGCGTCGCGACGGCACTGAGCCCATAAACGAGCTGAACGGTCCAATCCCAGCGCAGCGCTGCCGGTTCATAGGTCTACAAGGGACGGTAGAGCTTGGCCAGCGGCAGGATCACGTAGCCGGTCAGCCAGACGAGCGTGCCAAAGACGAGTCCGTGCCTCAACCGCAGCTTCGCGATCGACCCTGCAACAAGCCCGAATAGGCCGCCCCACGCGATGCCGTAACCCCAGTGGACAAGGTTATACGCCAACGACGCCCGCCGGTCCGGCAGCTCGATCCTGAAGTTTCCCTCCACGTCGCGCCGACCCACTTGGGCTGGGGCCGGAGCGTCCGCCCAGGTCAGGCCTCGCGACAGTTCCCAATCGACTGCCCGAGCGTCGCCGCCGCCCAGTCGATAGGGCAGGAACTGAACAGTGTCGAAACAGGCCACGCCTCCGGCAAAACCGCGGACCAACGCACCTAGTGGGGTAGACCTTCTCGCCCGGCGGTGGGCATCGTTCCCATCACGATTGCGTTCCATGGTCTCAACCATGCCCCACGGGCCGATCCGGTTCCGTCGGCTCGCTGACACACGACCGTTCGCAGGTATCAAGCTGCGGGGCTTCCCAGCGCTCGAAGTCAAGACAATCGTCTTGCGACCGGCCGGTGCACCGTCGGCGCTTCGTGAACGCAGTCGAGTCTGGCCCGCTGAGACCGTGGCTCAGATGCCAACCGCCTGCTCATAGAACATGTTGTCCTCACGCGAACCGCCTTGGCCTGCGCCCAGGTCCCGATAGTCGGCCACGAACTCGATGCCGCGCAGCCATTTGACCATCTTGAAGCCGAGTTCGGTCTCCACCCGTAACCGCAGCGGGGCACCGTGCGGCACCGGTAACGGTCGGCCGTTCATCTGATCGGCGAGAATCGTTTGGGGGTGGCGCCCCAAGCTGATATCGAGCGACTCATAAAAGGGTTGGCCCGAGGTATCGAGCTGATATGAATGGAGGATCAGGAATCGGGCGGCCGGCAACGGGTGGCAGACATCGAGGATCGCACTCAATGGGATGCCGCCCCACTCAGCGACGCCCGACCAGCCCTGGATGCAATGGTGTTTGGTGATCTGGGTCTGGACGGGCATCTGGTGCAAGTCGGCGAGCGTGAGGCTGAGCGGCGTCTCGACGAGCCCGTTGATCTCGAGCCGCCAGGCGCTGAATCCGTCCTCGACGAGGCGCCGATACTCGGCGGTGTCAGGCGGCACGCCATTCACGAGGAATTCCGGGGAGATACTGCTCGGCGGGTAGTGTTGGCGGGAACGCGTGCGCACGGCGAGGGCCCGCATCAGCGGTCGGATGATCGGCCCCAAGACGTGTTGGGTCGTGCGTGGCCAGCGTCGCGAGCCCCACGCCGTGACGGCGTAGATGGCCAAGATCGAGGCAATGAGGGCCAGCCCAATGATGACCGCCAGGCCTTGGTCGGTCTGATGCTGCCCGAAGATGATGTCGCCCATGTTCTTGGAGAAGCCGGTCACGATCACCATGAACGTATGAGCGACGATGAAGACGACGAATGCGAGGAGGCCCAGAAAGTGCAGGCTGCGCGCCCCCTGACGACCCCCGAATAGCCGCGCATAGCGCGGGAATTGGGCCTCGATGCCCGGTGACTGGGCGGCGCCCGTGAGGATCAGGAACGGGCCGAGCAGGAACACGACGGCGGCATAGGCAAGCTGCTGGAGCGGGTCATACGGTAGGCCGGCAGTTGGCGGTGGCTGGTGAAGGCTCAGATAGGTCAAGAGCGTCTGCCAAGCGTCGGGAAAGATCGACCACGAAGTGGGAATGAGCCGCTGCCACTCACCGGTGGCGAAGAGCAGGGCGACATAGACGCTCCCGTTGAGTACCCAGAAGAGTGCCGCGGAAAAATGCCAGTGTCGCCCCAGCCCCAGGTTATTGCCGCCTGGCTGGCCCAGCCACGCCGAAACGTCGCGCTCCTGCTCGAGCGCCGTCCATGGTCGATCGGTGGGGATCGACCGTTTGGGGAACTTGAGCCACTCCGTGCCCGGCGTGCAGTGATCGTTCCAGTACAGGCGCGGATAGGCGCCAAAGATCTGGATGCCCGCTCGGATCAGGAAACCGATGAAGAGCACGTTGATCCAGTGCGCCGCGCGCAGCCAGACCGGGAAGTCGATCGCCAGCTAACCTACCTCCGGACCGCCAGCATGGCTGCTATTGGATCTCACTCTGTCGACTACACGACGCGGCCCGGGTCGAGTCCTTAATGCATCGGATAACTCAAGAGCCGCCACCCAGTCACCCCGCCGACCCAGCGAGGCGTGGACGAACTCCGTGACCTCGCGCTCCAGTCGCCGGATCTCGCGATCCCCCTTAAGGAGACAGAAATGGAGATTGTTGCCATGGCCACGCTTCAAGAGGTAATGACCTGGTAACACACAAGATGAATGTCGTCGCGCCCGACGGCCGGTTCCACTGGGACGCCGATGACCGAGAGGACGATCGGGGCGGTCCGGCTCGTCGGTCCGGTAGCCCGGATCGCGAGCGACACGACGT
>PLZO01000003.1 GCA_003152165.1 Chloroflexota bacterium | reverse complement strand
GATTGGGTAAGGGGGCTTGTGGCCCCCTCCCCACCGAACCGTACGTGCGGTTCTCCCGCATACGGCTCTCCAGTCAGTGGTTTCCTCATCGGGATTGGCAAACCTTGGCATGGGCTGCGGACATGGTAAACAGCCCCTGCTCGGACATCGGAATCCAATATCTCCGCCAGCGATATTGATTTGACATTGTCCACTGTGATCCCCCACAGGTGGGGCGGGCCTTGCGCTGGTTCTCGCGGTAAAATGTGGGACTCAAAGACATAAAAACAAGGGACCGGCACCTCTACCACATGAAGGAGAGTTCCGAGCAGGAGGCTGAGTCTCCATCTCAGCTGATAGAGGCAACGATCGAGGAGCTGGGCGACTGGCGGGGCAAGACCCTCTCCAGGCTTCGCGCCCTCATCAAACGCGCCGACCCCGAAGTGGTCGAGGAGTGGAAGTGGAGAAAGCCCTCTAGTCCCGGTGTTCCGGTGTGGTCTCACCATGGCGGGATCTGCACCGGTGAGACGTACAAGAGCGTCGTGAAATTGACATTCTTCAAAGGGGCCTCGCTGGAGGACCCCTCGGGACTGTTCAACTCAAGTCTCGAAGGCAACACCCGGCGCGCAATCGACTTCCACGAGGACGATGAGATCGACGAGAAGGCTTTCGTGGCCCTCATTCGAGCGGCGGTTAGCCTGAACGAGTCCTCGTCCCGCTAGTCCTTTGGAACAGTACAGTCCGGGTTATACGAAACCAGGTCGATCCGTTTTGGACCCACCTCTTGCGCCTACCCCCGCGATGCTCGACGGATGGCCATCTCGCGGCCGGCCAAGCCGGGGATCATCCCCCGTCCCGCCGCGACCCGGAGCAGGAAGCAGACCCACATCCGGTACGGCGCGTAGGCATCGGTCAGTCGCCGGACAGCAGCCGGATCTGGACGATCGCCGAGGCCGTGGAGGTGGCCCAGGGCGGCGATCGCCAGGGGCTCGTCGGGGAATACGTCGGCGATCCCGCACCCGCGCAGGTAGATCCCCGACGACCAGAACGGCCCGATCCCCCGGATCGTCCGCAAAGACGCAGGCCCGGCCTCGTCGCCGAGCACGCGCAGTCGAGCGGGATCGAGGATCCCGTCGAGCGCCGCCCGGGCCACACTGTGCAGCCGGACGACCTTCTCCGGCGCGGTACCGGGCAGCTCGCGCAGCTCGAGCAACCGCTCGGGCGTCGGGAAGCTCCAGACGTCCGCGCCCGCCACGCGAAGGCGTACCCCAAGATCCGCGATCAGGCGGTCCTGGACCCGGGCCGCCTGGGCCATCGAGATCCGGGCGCTCAGGATCGCCCAGGCCGCTGTCTCATACGGTGACGTGAAACAGACCGGCCGCAGGCCGGGTAGTGCGGCCATCACTGGAGCGAGGGCCACATCGCGACGAGCAAGCTCCGGGTAGCCCGAGCCATCCATGTCAAGCGAGAAGACCCGGGCGACCTGGGCGGCAACAGCCTCGATCCGTTCCGATCCGGCGACCTCGCCTAACAGCGCGCCGTCCTCGAGGTGGAGCGCCACGGCGACCGGCTCGAAGTCCCCATCCAGCGGGAATGCAAGCCGAATGATGGACTCGGCGGCCGCCGTTGGACCGGTGGCCGGTACATGGCGGCCGGTCGGCCCGAAATGACCGAGGACGTCGATGGCCATCGGCCAGGAGAACGGTCCCTGTGGCTCGATCCGGAACGAACGCGCGCCGACCGCCGCGGCGCTGAGCGTGGCATGCATCCTCGTTCCCTCGTTGCGACTGGTGATCGGCACCAGCGTCGCGCCGGATATTTGCCAATAGGTGTCAACTAATCGTGCCCGATGCGCCGAGGTTGCCATCGGTCCACTGTATCGGGAGACGTGCGCGTGCGCGCCGAACGAAAGGACCACCCCAAATGTCGCTGCTGGCAAGGATCAAACGCGCGCTGTCGGGAGCCTCCAATCCTGCCCTTGCGGAGCCTGCCCCGCGCCACGAGCGTCGTGAGGCGGGGCGGGAGCGGAATCACGAGACCGGCGAACCCGCGTGGGAGGAGAGTGACCGGGTCGACGAGCCGCCGGGCGCCGGCAAGCGCAATCCCGACGCGGCACCCGAGATCCTCGGCGGGAGCTGACGCCGCACGCCGATCGGGCACTACGAGGCAGATCGCACCGCGCTCCTGCGCTATGCGCCTTCGCTGATGATTCGCAGACCTACGCATCGTGGGGACCGATCAGCCGCGAGAGCCTTCCGGAGCTCGGCCTCGTACAGCGGCATTGATCGCTTCGACGGTGGCCACCGGGCCCTGGACTTCAACGACCAGTGCAGCGTAGTGCTCGTGGTCCAGGTCGATCTTGATGGCCCGCTCCGCGTCGTGCACGTCCATGAACAGCCACTGACCGCCGTAGAAGCTGCCTGCCACCACAACTCCGGGCAGCGATGTGCCCAGCAGGCGCAGACCCCGCGGTTCGTGCAGGGCATCCGGGTCTCGGGATGCGCCGCGCACGTGTTCGATCGGGACTTCGATGCTGCTTCGGAGCGCAAGTACCTTGTCGAAGCCCTCGACCTCGACTCGGAGGTGACTCGGGCCGATCTCCACCGTCGTCATGTCTTCATCCTTTGTTCGAGGCACTTGGGCACCTGTCGACCATCCTGGGACGAGGGATCCGGATTCGCCGCGAGCCCAACCTGAGCTTGGCCTACGAGCCTCGGTGGGTCTCCACGACGTTCTCATGGTGCCGAGTCGTCGAGTATCTCGGACGACCCATTGCCCTGAGAGCGTCAGACCTCACCGAACAGACGAGGCATCCCCTTCCCGCTCAACGCGCTCCATCGACCGGTGAGCCTGCCAGGCGATGGATCGCCCCACAATCTGCGGCACTCATTCGCCGACCAACTGTCCGACGGCGGGCGGATCTCCGGGTGGTGCAGAACTCCTCGGCCACGAGAGCCTAGCCACAGCTCAGATCTACACCCACGATAGTCCGGCTCGACTTGCGCTGAGGATCCGGCGCGCTTTTTGCTTCCCGCCCAATCGTCGTGGGCCTTCGATGGCCTAGTTCGTGCGTGAAAAGTGGAGGCGACGATCGGATTCGAACCGATGCATAGAGGTTTTGCAGACCTCCCCCTTAACCACTTGGGTACGTCGCCTCGAAAGGTTGCCGGAAGGGGCCGCGATGTTCGGGCCGCAGCCCGGATTGGCTGCCCCTCGAGGATTCGAACCTCGGTTAACGGATCCAAAGTCCGCTGTCCTACCACTGGACGAAGGGGCACCGGTCGCGCCGCCGGCGGGATGCCGTCCGGCCCGACCGGGCGCTTGACGAGAGTTGTTGGAGCGGAAGACGGGGTTCGAACCCGCGACCTCAACCTTGGCAAGGTTGCGCTCTACCAGCTGAGCCACTTCCGCCCGTGTATCGCCAGACAAACCGGTCTGGTGCCGAGAGCCAGAATCGAACTGGCGACACCGCGATTTTCAGTCGCGTGCTCTACCAACTGAGCTATCTCGGCCCAATGGCCTGACCAGGCTGGCCGCCCGTCGGCGGGCCGAGAATACCACGGCGCGCGGGTACGGCGGGCGGAACGGACCCTTGCCCATCCTAGCTGGCCGCACCCAGTGGGCCCGCGGCGTCCGGACCGAGCGGGGCCTCGCCGGTCAGCTGGCGC
>PLZO01000011.1 GCA_003152165.1 Chloroflexota bacterium | reverse complement strand
GCGCTGATCCCAGCCGCCTGTTGCAGGCTCGCATCGACTCGCGCCCAGTGACCACGATTTCCGTCTGGTTCGAGCACGGTCTCGAACTCGACACCATTGATCGTTCCGTGGACGGCCACCTGCCCTCGCGAGGGCAGGCTCTTGCTCGCCGTCTCAGGCAACCGCAACACAGCCGATGCGTCGATCGTGGATAGCGTGGCGTCGAAACGAAGGGACGGCCGGACGGTGATCGAGTGCGTCACCGGGTCGTTCGCCGTTTCGTTCCGGACACGACCCTCCGACGGCAATAGCGTTATCAAGTGCGTCACGGTTGACACTCTACAGCGAGAGTTGGCTGCACTCGCTGGCGAGCGTCGGCTCACGGAGCCGATGCGCGGAGCCTTCGCGTTCGTTTCGTGGCGGCGCGCTCCAGTGACATTCCGAACGCTCGGTGAACCCCGAGTGGTCTCCACGCGGAAGCTCCACGACGTGGACGCGTCGTGCGTGAACTCCCACCCATTGACAGGTGGAGCTGCGAAAAATCGTTTCGAGCGATGGTCATCGGGGGTCAATGGTAGCCCGACGACCCGTCCCCGGCGGCCCCGGAGCCGATCAGGCCTGGCCGACTATGGCCGGAGCTGACCGGGCTATCCGCAGCACTACGCCTTCCTCGTGAGCGAGGACGAGTTCGACCAGATCTTCGGCCGCCTCAAGGAGCGTGGTCTCGCCTACTGGGCTGATCCCGGCCACCACGTCGCAACACAGATCAATACCCACGATGGCGGGCGTGGCGTGTACTTCGATGATCCGAGCGGGCACAGCCTCGAGATCATCACGAGGTCCTACGCCGAGGCCCGCTAGGTACGGCGGACTTGCTGCGCCTCGCGTGCCCCTTCGATCAGCCGGCCGGCGGCGTCATGCCGAGGAGCTGCCCGAGGTCAGGCCTCGTGAACGGGTCGTCTTCGACGATCTTGCCATCGGCGAGACGGTAGAAGGTGAGACCCTGGGCTGTGACTTTCTCCCCACTGGGACGGGTGACCTCGCTGGTGAAGCGGGCGACCACCACATCCCCGTCGCCACGAGGTCCTGGATGGTGAAGCGCATGCCGGAGACCGCAGCAGCCATCGCGCCCAGGATCCCCTTGAAGCCGGCGAGGTCGGCACCCCCCATCGCGGTGTTCACGTAGTTCGTGGCCGCCAGCTCATCGAGCACGGCCAAGTTGTGTCCTTCTAGGACCTCGGTCATGAACCGGCGGACGACGGCCTTGTTCTCTTCAGTCGACATGTCGGACGCTACTTGGGGGAAGTGGCTGGGCAGCAAGTATGGCCCGGCTGACGACCCGGCACAGGTCGGCGTCGTGGGCCCTCATCTCGGAGACGGCGTCGGGACTCGAGGGCTTAACAAGGGGCTTGCCGAGGTGCTGGGCGGAGGTCGATCTAGATGCGAAGCCCTACGGCTACGAATGCCACACGGCTACAGGTTCGGCAGCCTAGTCATGGTAAACAAGAGCGTAGCCGAGTCAGAGGCTCCAGCAAGAGAGCGACGCCCGTGCCGCGGCCTATTCGGCTGCGGGGCTGCCTACGTGGCCGAGGAAGAGCGGTTGCGGCCGGGTCGGCCTCTACGCGGTCCCCCATCCCAACAGGACGAGTACTGCCGCCACTGCGAGCAGGACGAAGCCGGCGATCGCCACCGGCCACCGCTTCCCGAGCCGGCCGACGACGATGAGGATCGCGGAGGCGATCGCGAGGATCAACGGTAGGCGGGGCATCACTCAGGTCCTCCTGCTCGACGACGGTTGGGGACCCGACGACCCCCGGAGCGCATCGCGGAACCGCACGCGCGCTCCAAGGCGCAGGACCGAATTGCTGTAGATCCGCCCGGCCGATCCAGGTGAGCCCGAGTATGGCGATGACGGTCAGCACGAGCGCGAGACCCACTTGCCACGCTGACAGAGCTGGTCGAGTGCGTAACCGCGGATGGTCTCGAGCATCGCATAGCGATCACCGTCCCGGCGGACGAGGCTCTTCCCCACGAGCGAACCGAGCGTGTCGAGATCGGCGTCGGAGACCGCTTCCGCAGCGTCGAGTGTGAAGCCACCTGCGAAGACGCCCAGCCGGGCGAAGAGCCGGCGTTCCTCGTGGCCGAGAAGGTCCCATGACCAGGCGAGCGTCCGCTCGAGCGCCCGGTGCCGCTCTGGCGCATCGCGATGACCGCCCTTGAGGAGCTTGAGCGGCTCGTCCAATCGGGCCAGGATCGCGTTCGGGGACAGCGACCCGACGCGAGTGGCGGCCAGTTCGAGCGCCAGCGGCAGGCCGTCGAGGCGGGTGCAAATGGCAGCGATCGTGGCGGCATTGGCGATCGTGACCTCGAACGACGGCTCGACCGCCTGGGCACGTTCGACGAAGAGGGCGACCGCATCGAAGCGGGTGATGTCGTCCGCCTTCCCGACTCGGGGGTCGGGAAGGCGGAGCGGCGGGACCGGGTAGATCCGTTCCACGGCCACCCGGAGCGGCTCGCGACTCGTGGCTAGAAGGCGCACGCGCGGCGCCGCCGCCAGGAGCCCGGCGAGATCTGCGGCAGCCTCGATCACCTGCTCGAGGTTGTCGACGACCAGCAGCAGGTCCTTGGTCTCGATGAAGGCACCTAGGTCCTGGCCGGCGTTCTCGTTGATACCGAGGGCATGGGCGACCTGCGCGATGACCAGCGACTGGTCGGTGATCGTCGCGAGCGGGATGAAGAAGACCCCGTCCTCGTAGCCGTCGATCAACTCCGCCGCCGCCGACAGGGCCAGGCGTGTCTTCCCGGTTCCGCCTGGCCCCGTCAACGTCAGGCACCGCACGTCGGGGTGCCGGAGCAGCTCGACGATGTCGGCCAACTCCCGATCTCGCCCGACCAGCGGCGTTGCCTGCACCGGCAGGTTGGTCGGTCGGACGCCAAGCGTCCGGAGCGAAGGAAAACGGTCGGGCAGGCCTTCGACCCTGAGCTGGAAGAGCCGCTGCGGGCCGGTCAAGTCCTTGAGTCGATGTTCGCCCAGATCGATGAAGGCAGAGCCGGCCACGTCGTCGAGCAGCAGCCCGTAGGCAGCCTGCGAGACAAGGATCTGGCTCCCGTGCCCCGCAGCGCAGATCCGCGCCGCCCGGTGGACCCCGACGCCGACGTAGCCTTGGCCCGCGGTCGTTGCTTCCGAGGAGTGGATCGCCATCCGGACACGGATCTCGGCCCCATTCGGCCAGCGCTGATCCGCAAGCGCGCGCTGGGCATCGATGGCCGCGCCGACCGCGTCGCGCGGCCGCTCGAACGCCACGAAGAACGCATCGCCCTGCGAGTCGACTTCATGGCCGCGATGGGCGGCGATCGCCGTGCGGATGAGCTCCTGGTGGCGGTCGAGCGCCTCCGTGTAGCGCTCGGGCCCGACCGTGCCCAGGATGCGGGTCGAGCCCTCGATGTCGGTGAACAAGAAGGTCACTGTGCCGTGCGGTCGATCGTCCATCCGCCGAAGGATACGAGGCCGGACGCCGTCGCGGTCCAGGAGCCCGACCGCCGTCAGGAGCCCGACCGCCGCTGGCGCGCTAGACGCACCCGCGGCCAAGCCTCCGTGCGTAAACTCCCACCCAGGACACGTGGGCGGTGGGTGAAGTCGTTCGGGGCGATGGTCGTCACGGGAGGCCGATGGTAGCCCGGCGATGATGCTCGGCGGGCGACTGGCCAGCCATCTACATGCTTGGCATGCTCGTCATGAATCCAGGCGCCAACCCGGGCATCCAGATCGTCGCGACCGCCAGACCCAGGCAGGCGACCCCGACGAGCCGCGAGAAGGCCTCGCCTTTCGACCAAAGCTTTTCGGTGATGACCACCGTCGCGAGAATGAGCATCGGGACGACGCTCATCGCGCCCAGGGCGAGCAGGACGACCATCAGCCCCCAGCAGCAGCCCAGACAGTAGGCGCCGTGATGCACGCCCACCCGGAGGTCACGCAGCAGCCCCTGGTAGGAGCTGTAGTGGAAGAACAACGAGAGCGGCGACCGACAGTGCGCCAGGCACCGGTATTTGAGAGGCGACAGCTGGTACAGGCCGCACCCCAGGTACGCGGCGACGCCCGCGGCCGCGCCGAGTCGCGGATCTCCCTCGGCCAGTCCGGCGATAAGCGAACCGAGCGCGAATGCGATAACGCCCGCCGACGCCCAGACGACCAGGTAGCCGATCGTGAACAAGGTCAGGCGGAGGGCGCGGCGCCCGGAGATAGACCTGGCGTAAAGCGAGGCGACGGGCGCCACGGACGGCAGCATCATGGCGGCCATCATCGCCGTCCACGCGACCAGGAACGCCGGCAGTGCCAGGCCCATGGTGCCGGTCATGGGCCCGCCCTGCTGAGACCACGTGATGATCGCGACCCAGGCGATCGCCGCAGTGATGAGGAGGACGGCCGCCTGCGGAGTCAGGCGCCAGATGGTCCGAGAGCGGGCTACCCCGCCCACGAGAATGGCGCTGAGAACCCGCTCTTACCGGTCAAGTTAATCTCGTAGCCGAATGCCGAGACGCGCGACTCGGTCCCTCGAGCGACGGTCAGCGATGAAGCGGCCGGGTGATGGACGCCGGTCAGCATCGGCGCAGCGGCGCTCGGATCAAGCGGCGAGGCGATGTCGTCGATCTCGATCGACACACCGTCGCCGATCTTCACACTGTGATGCCGACCGTCGTTGCGGTATTCGATCGACGCGGATTCCATCCCGAGCATCTCGGAGATCAACGGCGCGAGCCCGGCCATGGGGCCGCCCATCTGCCCGCTGAACACGCCGGCGAGCTTGGCTCCCTGCTGCTCCGATGCCTTGGCATCCATGAACAGCCCGACCTTCCAGGAGCCTTCGACCATCATGGCGGGCGTATCTCCGAAGACGCCGACCGTCAGCCCGCTGACGTCAACGTCGTCGATCTTCCCTGAGTCGACGTGGAACGACATCAGGAACTGGCACCGCTCATGATCCGCCGGGACCGAGAAGTCGGCAACGGTACAGGGACAGCCCACCTCACAATTGCAGTTCTCGAAATAGGTGCCGTCCAAACGCCAGGCCATGGCGCGTCCTCCATGAGCGAGCTTCTACCGGGTCCGGGCATCGTGGTCCTGCCGCCTGGTCCCGTCAAGGACTTTCCGACCCGTGATCCTGCACCGCCGGCACGATGCAGAAAGCCGGCGGTCGACGACCGTCCATTTCCTCGGGATCGCGAGTCAGTGCTGCCCGGGCTTGGATGCTCCCGAATTCGCGGACAACCCCATCCGAGCCACTGCGCCGACGGGTAGGCAGATTCAGGCCCGTGCGCACAAACTCGGAGCTATTGACATGTGGAGCTGCGTGAAACCGCCGCGGGGGATCCACGGGCGAAAGCCACCCACGCATGGCGCCTGTCCGTCGTATCGTCTTCGCCAAGGACTCCATCGTCCGCGGGGCGATGAACACGCCGCCGACGCCAGGGGTTCGACATGATCGTTCACACGCGACTCGAGAGCAGCCACCTTGCCGGGAACCTGCTGGGGGATCCAAGCGAACGAGACCTGTTCGTGTACCTGCCCCCGGGCTACGAGGATTCGGACCAGGCGTATCCGACGGCCTACCTGTTGCAGGCCTACGGAGAGACCGCCGCACAGTTGGTGACCCCAGAGACCGATGGGCAACGGTGGTCGCCGCCGATCGAGGACGTCCTCGAACCCGTGTTCCGGCGTATGGGCGTGCCGCCGATGATCGTCGCGATCCCGGACGGAGGGTCCCGCTGGGGCTGTGGCCAATGGGTCGATTCGCCGGTCACCGGCAACTTCGAGCAGTACCTCCTGCACGATGTCGTCCCGGCTGTCGATGCGGCCTATCGGACGATCCCGGCTGCCGGAAGCCGCGGCCTATTCGGGTTCTCGTCCGGCGGGTTCGGGTCGTGGAACGTCGGTTCGCGCAACCCAGAAGTCTTCGGCGCCCTGGCCATGCTGTCTGGCGACTCGTTCCTAGACATGACCCACAAGTTCATGCCCTACAAGTTCTTCGACAGCATCTGGCCGGAGCCGCCCAACGGCCCGATCGCGGGCAACGTCTGGTCGGAGCTCGTCTACGACTACTCCGCGACCTATTCACCGAATCCGGACAACCCGCCCTTCTACGTCGACCTGCCCGTAGCCTGGCCGAGCGGCGAACTGCGCCAGGACGTCTGGGACCGCTGGCTCGCGTTTGATCCCGTCGTCAACGTCCACGACCGCCTCGGCAATCTCCGGAAGCTGGCGGGCATCATGCTTGACGCTGGCCAGAAGGACGATTACAACCTGCACTGGGGCCATCGCCTCCTGAGCCGTTACCTGACAACTGCCGGCATCGCCCACGAATTCACCGAGAACACGGGGAACCACGGTGGCCGGGCCAACGAGCGCTACCAGGTCGCGCTGCAGTGGATGTCGCAGGTCCTACGACACGAGCCCTGAGCCCAGGCAGTCAAGGAGGTTCCGTGCGGTCCATCG
>PLZO01000076.1:44371-45374 GCA_003152165.1 Chloroflexota bacterium | reverse complement strand
TTCGGGCGACGATCAGGTCGCCGCCCGCCAGCAGGAAGTCGATGGCCCGCTGACCGGCAGGCATCGCCGCAACGGCGGCCGCCGTCAGCGAGTCGGACACGACGACGCCGCGGAAGCCCAGCTTGCCCCGCAGCAGGCCGTCGATCACGATCGACGAGAAGGCCGCCAGGTGGGCCGGATCGATCCGAGTGTAGGTGGCCAGAGCGATCATCACGAACGGGACCCCAGCGCCGATCGTGGCCTTGAACGAGCCGAGGTAGGGATCATTGGCGGTCGTCACCGTATCGACCACCCCGGCCGAGAAGTCGGTGTTGTTCGTCACCCGACCCAGACCCGGGAAGTGCTTGGCGGTTGTGGCTACCCCGGCGCTGGTCATCCCGGCGATGAAGGCGGCAGCATGGCTGCCGGCGGTCAGCGGGTCGTGGCCGTATTCGCGCCGGAGGACGCCGATCGGTTGGTTGGTGGCGTCGGTTCCCGGCGGCACCACGTCGGCCACCGGGGCGAAATCGAGGTTCACCCCGGCGGATCGGAGCTGCTCGCCCCACAGCTTCGCATCGGCGGTCAGCGTGCCAACGGGACGGCCGCCCTGGACCAGGGCCGAGGGGATCGTCGAGAAACCGGGACCCTGGAGTGCTTGGATCAGCCCGCCTTCCTGGTTCGCGGCGATGAAGAAGCCAACATGGGCCGTGGCGGCTGAGGTGGCCTGTGCCTGAACGGCGTCGGTGACGGCCCTGATCGCTGCCACCCCGATGGTGGTCGTCGCCGTGAACCAGACCGAGCCGACGTGCTGGTTTCGGATCGCGCTGACCTCGGCAGTACCCAGTCGGTCATTGGCAAGGCCGAGCGAGAAGAGCTGGCCGATCCGCTGGGGCATGTTCATCCCGGCCAAGACTTGCTGCGCGCATGAGGCCTGAGCGGTCGGGCGCGGCGAGGGCGTCGCACGTGGTGGCGCCGTGGTCGGGGTCGGACTGGGCGCGAGCGTCGCAGGTGGTGGCGCCGTGGT
>PLZO01000076.1:0-44357 GCA_003152165.1 Chloroflexota bacterium | reverse complement strand
CCCGCGGCTCAGGCGCTTCTTCACCTAGCCATTCTGGCCACTGGAGGGATCAGGCGCACAGGGAGGCGATCATTTCGTCGCGGCTCCATCTGGCCGACCGTGAGCACCTTCCTCCCGGATCGCCGCAGACGATGAGTTGATAGTGACGGGGTTCGACGGCTTCGACAGAAGGGCTTGTACTTTCGGGCCATTTCCGCGCTCGTCGGCCGGAGCCTATCGTCGCAACCACCATGCGACTCCCTGTGCGCGCCGACCGGCGGAGGAGCCCGCCTCGCTACCAGCTGGCGACTGACTCGAACCGACCATGACGACGATGCTCGATAGTCGGATCTACGTCGCCGACGATCAACCCGCGAATGTCCTACTCCTAGAGGCGGTCCTCGGCCGCGCCGGGTACACCTCGGTCAGCTCGTACCCGGACGGCGGGGCTTTGCTGAGCGCGGTCGGCGAGCGCGAACCCGATCTCATCCTGCTGGACCTGCAGATGCCGGTCGTTGACGGCTTCGCCGTGCTTGACGCCCTGGGGGCGCATCCGGGGACCTACCTGCCGGTGCTCGTCCTCACGGCGGACGCGACCCACGGATCGCGGGATCAAGCCTTGTCCAGGGGCGCCCATGACTACCTGACCAAGCCGTTCGACCCCACCGAAGTACTCCTACGGGTGAAGAACCTGCTCGAAACGCGCCGGCTGCACGAGGACCTGCGGCTCAGTAATGTGGACCTCACGGACCAGGTCAGGACCACGGCGCGGACACTGGCCGATCGGGAGCAGGAATGGGCCGAACAAGCGACTGCCCTGAGCCATCTTGAGGCGCTTGCAACTGCCGAGGCCACGGCCCAGGCGATCTGCGACGAGCTGGGTCGGATGACCGGGCTCACCGGCCTCCTGGTCGTGGCGCTCGACGCCGCGGGTCAGGCCGTTCCTCTGGCCCGCGATGAATCGGTCGATGTGCGCGTCCAAGTAAACAGTCCCTTGCCCGTCGGGCTCATGGTGGGCTGGGCCGAGCGCATGAATGCGGGGCCCTGGGTCGGCCCCTGGACGTCCGGCTTTAGCTCGCCCCTGTGCCGGGTCGCGGGCAACCTCCCGACGGCGATGGCGATCATCCCGCTCCGAACAAGTACAGCCATGCTCGGTGCCATCGTCGTCTGCACCGAAGCCATGGATGGGGTCACGTTCCTGGCCCGGCGCCTGCCCGTTCTCGAGTCGTTCGGGGCAGTGGCATCGGCGCTGCTGGCGCCGGGGATCCTCGCCCGCCAGCGGCGGGGCCAGGTGCGCAGCGAGCTCGAAGACGTCCTTGCGCGGACGGCGTTCGGGCCCGTCTTTCAACCGATCATCGACCTTGCGTCGGGTCGAACCGTTGGCCATGAGGCCCTCACCCGGTTCGCCGACGGCACGCGGCCCGACCGGCGCTTCGCCGACGCCGATGCGGTCGGCCTCGGACTCGAGCTCGAGGAGGCCTGCCTCACTGCCGCGATCGCGGCCTCGCGCGACCTACCCGGCAGTGGATGGCTGAGCTTGAATGTCTCGCCCGACTTCCTGCTCGAGCGCCACCGCCTGGGCGACTGCCTGCGGGGAGCAGTCCGGCCATCGGTGCTCGAGGTGACCGAGCACGTGGCGATCGCGGACTATGGGGCGTTTCGGGACGCGGTGACGAGCATCAGCTCCAACGTCCGGGTCTCAGTTGACGATGCCGGCGCCGGCTTCGCGAGCTTTCGCCACATCCTCGAGTTGCACCCCGACTTCGTGAAGCTTGATATCGCGCTCGTCCGCGACATCGATCACGACGACATCCGCCAGGCGCTTGTTGCTGGGATCGTCTACTTCGCCCTCAAGAGCGGCTGCCAGCTCATCGCCGAAGGCATCGAGACCGCTGGCGAGCGCGACCAGCTGCGGGCGCTCGGCGTCGACCTCGGGCAGGGTTACCTCCTCGGCCGACCCGCGCCGGCCGTCGCACCAGACGCTGGTTCCAGGGGCCCGACGAAGCGGACCAGGGCCCGCCTCGTGGCGACCAGAAGCCCAGCTCGCGGGCCGCGCAAGCGTACGGGCGACGGGGCCTCGGCCGTCATCGGACGGCCCAAATAGGTCAGCCAGATCCTGGATCCTCGGGCCCTCCGAGGAGATCGTCCACGGTCGAGAGGAACGTCCGCAGATCGAGCGGCTTCGTGAGGTAGGCCCGCGCCCCGAGGGCGAGAAGCCGATCCCGCTGGCGGCCGGTGGCATCGGCGCTCAGGATGACGACCGGGATGGCGGCCGTCAGCGGATCGGCGCGGAGCGCGGCCAGTACCTGGTCACCCCCGATATCGGGCAGATTGAGATCGAGGATGATCAGATCTGGGCGGTGCTCTCGGGCGAGATCAAGGCCAACCCGCCCGAGCATGGCCGAGAGGAACTCGATCCCGGGTCGATGGTCGAGGGCGCGCTCCACGAGGCGGAGGTTGGACGGGTTATCCTCGATGTAGAGGAGCGAACCCACGGTCTCGGTCCGATCCACGACGGTGACGTGTTCGCTGGCCGCAGGTGGTTCGGCCGCCGGATCGACCTCCCGAAGCTCGAGCCAGAACGTGCTGCCCGAGCCGACGGTGCTGTCGACGCCGATGCGGCCACCCATTCGCTCCACGAGCGCCTTCGAGTGGGCGAGGCCAAGCCCGGTCCCTTCGATCCCGGCCTGTTCCGCTCCGATTCGCTCGAACGGTTGAAAGAGCCGCTCGAGGAGCGTCGACGGGATGCCCGGACCATCGTCGGTCACGGCAATCCGCAGCCACCCATCGTGGGCTTGGTTCGCGCTGATCGTCGCGGTGCTCCCGGGCAGGGTGTATTTGATCGCATTTGAGAGATAGTTGACGAGCACTTGGCGAAGCCGTTGGTGGTCGGCCATGACATGCCAGGTCGCGCTGTCCGCAATGGCCGATCGCAGGGTGATCTGGCGTGCCGTTGCCAACGGTTCGAGGAGACGAACCGACTCGGCGGCAACCTCAGGAACGGCCACGGGTTCGACCGACATGGCCACCGCCCCGATCTCTATCTTCGAGATGTCCAGCACCTCGTCGATTAACTCGAGTAGGTGACGACCGCCGCGCAGGATCTGCTCGACGTACTCACCCTGACGCTCGTCCAGCGCATCGAGCTGGAGCATCTGGCCGAAGCCCAGGACCGCGTTGAGCGGGGTGCGCAGCTCGTGGCTCATCCGCGACAGAAACTCGCTCTTGGCTCGGTTCGCCGCCTCGGCTGCTTCGCGGGCGTCATCGGCCGCGGCTCGCGCCTCTTCAAGGAGGACCCGGGCGACCTTCTGGTCGGTGACGTCGCGGGCGATGCCATAGACGACCCCGGTCGCCGGGTCGAGCTCCGCGCTCCAGTCCATCCAGTGGATCCCGCCGTGGACATCGACGTACCGGTTCTCGAAGGTGATCGTACGGTGGCCTTGGGCGAACTCCCGGGCATTCTCCTCCGCCGAGCGCTCGCGATCGTCCGGATGGACGAACGCACTCCATGGTTTGGACAGGATCACCTCGCGGTCGACGCCGAGGAGGCGGGACAGCGCCGGGTTGACCAACTCGAACCGTCCGTCCGGTCCGGTTACCACGAAGACGTCCACCGCGAGCTCGAAGAACCGCTCGAGCTCGATCCGCGGCGCGACCCGCACGGCTTGATCGGAGCCGACCGTCGCCCCACAACGCGAACAGAACCGATCGCCGACCCGGAGCTTCGCGGCGCACTGCGAACAGCGGGCTCCAACCAACGAGCTCAGACGGTCCCCCGACATTGCACGAACGCAAGGATACGCTCCTTCCCGGCCCTCCCACGCAGCTACCCTTCGAGGTCGGGACAGGCACGTCCCATCAAGAGGTCCCGGGGAGGCACCTCGAGAGCAGCCCGGGGCCTCATTTCCAGTTCCGGGCGGGTCATGCCAGGAGCGCCTGCCACACCGTGTTGGTGGCGGTCCTTGGCGCGGTTGGCCCGAAAAGGGCGCTACACGATGAATGGATCGTGGTGAGGCCAGCCACGTCCCCCGCACAATGAGGCGATGCTCCACCCGTAGACTGGGCTCGATGGACCTCTTCACGGCGACCGCCGTCGAGCTCCTGGGGAGCCGCGGGTATCGGGCGCGCCGCCTCGTCGAGGGATCCCCCGAGTGGCGCATAGCGGACCTGCCGGTCGCGATCGGAGCGAGTGACGGGACGGCGCCGAAGGCACGGACGACTCGAGAGCAGGGCATTGCCTGACGGGCAGGTGAGCCTCGCAACGATCGCCCGCGAGTGGACCCGCATCGGTTGCATCGGCTTCGGCGGTCCCCCGACACATATCGTCCTGCTGCGCAAGCTCTGTGTCTCCGATCGCGGCTGGATCTCGATGACGGAGTTCGAGGATGGGATCGCGGCCACGAACCTGCTGCCCGGTCCGGCGTCGACGCAGCTCGCGATCCTGTGCGCCTGGCGGTTGCGCCGTCGCCTGGGCGCGCTCGTCGGCGGTGTCTGCTTCATCGCCCCCGGGCTCATCGCCATCCTCGCGCTCTCAGCGCTCTTCCTCGCGGGCCACCCGCCCTTGTGGGCGCAGGCAGCCGCAGCCGGCGCTGGGGCAGCCGTCGCCGCGGTGGCGCTCAACGCGGCGTTCGCGCTGATGCCGGGCAGCTGGAAGCGCATCGGCTCGCGGCCCGTCGAACGCGGCCGCTGGCTCCTGTACGCCAGCGCCGGCGGCCTCGCTGCGGCGACGACCAGTCCGTACCTCGTGCTCGTCCTGATCGCGAGCGGCCTCGCCGAGGTCGGCGTCCGAGAATGGCGGGACCGGCCGCCGGTCCGACTGCGGAGTTACGTCCTCCTGCCGTTGCTCGCCTCGGTGGGGTCGGTCGGCGGGATCGGCGCCCTCATCTGGGAGGGGCTCAAGGTCGGTGCCGTCTCCTATGGCGGCGGGTTCGTGATCGTCCCGCTCATGCAGTCCGATGCCGTGACCGCCTATCACTGGATGACCAACGCCCAGTTCTTGAACGCCGTCGCGCTCGGCCAGATCACGCCAGGTCCGGTCGTTCAGACCATCGCGGCCGTGGGCTACGCTGCGGCCGGCCTCGGTGGCGGCGTGCTCGCCGCTGTCATCGCGTTCACGCCGTCGTTCCTCTTCGTCCTCCTCGGCGCGCCGCACCTCGACCGCATCCGAGCCCATGCCAGCGTCCAAGCCTTCCTCACCGGGGCGGGCTCCGCGGCGATCGGGGCCATCGCTGGTTCGGCCGTCCCGCTCGGTCTCGCGCTCGCCCAGCCCTGGCAGGTCGGGGTCCTGGCGGCGGCGTTCGTGTGGTTCGTCCTCCTTCGGCACAACGTGGTCGTGGGCCTAGTCGCCGCCGGGGTGATCGGAGTCGCTGCGTCGTTCGCAGGGCTGCCAGTCGGCCCTTGAGGCGAAGGTCGATCCACCGGAGCACCTGCGTGATCCCACTTCATGGCGAGATCGTGACGGTCCAGGGAGCCGCGCTTCCGACGACGCGATCCTCGATCGACGGATCGCCCACGGCGGAGCCTCGACCCTCATCGCCTGCTTGCACATCGTCCCTGCTTGCCCCTCGCTGAGCCCCGGCCCGGCCCGCGAGCCGCCCTAGGGTCCGGGGGCGGTGCCGCCGGGGCTCCGCTGGATCGACAGCGCGATGAGCAGCACGCCCAGCACGATCAGGCCGGCGGGCCAGTACCGGTCAAGATCGAACTGCGGAGCGAACGTCCGGATGAGGAAGTATGAGCCTAAATGCCCGCAGGCTGGGTGCGCATGACCATCCGGAGGAGCTCGACGGCAGGCTCAAGACGGCGGGCAAGACGACGTTTGTCCTGGACCCGCCGCGTTCGATCCTCGATGGGCTCCCGTTCCTCCCGGCTTCAGTGCCATCGTCTCGGTCCTGATCCCGCGTGACCCGACCGTGGACTACGCCTACTGGCCGCCAAGGTACGCCGCCCCGCCGATCCCGTACGAATGCCGGAGGCGAGGGTACCAACCGATGGCCCAAGAGTGCCGTTTGGCCTGTTTCCGGCGGAAGCTTGCGAGGAACACTCTTGGCGCTAGGAGCTCTCGAATATCCGATCTGGTTCCTTCTTGTCCGTGCACTATCCCATACCCGTCGTCATAGGTGGCTATGAACTCCCGCAGCCCATGGCTTCGAGGCCTCGCCGGCCTCGGGGCAAGCGCCCGAGGCATCCGCGGCGCGATCGACCTGCGGAGCCCGCCAACGGGGCCACATTTCCGAGGGCTCCACCCAGACACCGCGATCATCGGGCTGGCGAGTGCGGGCGTTGGCCTGATCGCGATGTGGCTGATCGTTGGCGGGGCGGCCCAAAGCACTCAGAGCGCGGTCACGGGCTTCGCCGCTCCGCTGGTCGATCTCATCGCCGCAGTGCTCGTCGCCAAGGCTGCGCGCTCGGTCACGCCGCCGAGGATCCGGGTCGCTTGGAGCCTCATCGCCTTGGGGATGCTCGTCTACGCCGCCGGTGACGGCATCTGGGCATGGGTTTCGATCGTCCAGCACGCCGACCCATTCCCGTCACTGGCGGATGTAGGGTACGTCGCGTTCTACCCGATCGTCGCTGGCGGGCTGTTGCTCTTCCCAGCCCCGAATCGAGCACGACGTGAGGCGGTCCGCCTTGCGATCGACTCCGCGATCGTTGTGGTCGGCGGCGGTATGGTCGTGTGGCACAGCCTCTTCCTACCGGCATTGGCCGCGGCAGAACCGGACGCGATCAGCACTGCCCTGCTCCTCGGGTACCCGATCGGGGACCTCGTCTTGCTCTTCGCGGTCGCGACGATCGCGCTCGGCCGCCCGGCCGGGATCGCGCCCCGTGCGCTCGTCGCGCTCGTTGGCGGTTTGGGGCTGATGTTCATGGCCGACGTTGGCTATGGCGAGCTGACCCTGCTCAACCTCCCCGAGGCGCACTGGGTCGACCTCGTCTACTTGGCCTCGAGCCTCGCGATCGCCCTTGCGGGCTATCTCCAGGCCCATGCGGTTGAACTGCCGAGCAACGCGTCGGCCGGACCTAGCCGATGGCTCGCGGCGCTGCCGTATGTCGGGTTGGCCGCTGGCTTCGGCGTCCTGCTCGCCGACGCGGAAGGAAGTGTCGGTGCTTCCGTGGGCAACCTGCTGCTGGGCGCGGTCGCGCTCACGGTCCTCGTGCTCATTCGCCAGGAGGTCACCAACCGCGAGAACGCGGAGCTGCTGGCAGATCGTGCTCGGCGCGCCACTGAGGCGCGGTACAAACGGCTCGAGGGCCAAGCGACCGATGCCGTCCTGCTCGTCGATGCCGAGGGTGTCATCGCCTACGCGTCGCCGTCAGTCGAGCGCGTCCTCGGCCTCGATGGCGCGGCTGTGATCGGACGGCCGGTGATGAAGCTCGCCCACGCGATCGACGCTGACCAGCTCAGGCAGCTCATCGTTGATAGCGCGGAGGGCAGGCCGGTCGAGCCGCTCGAGTGGAGCCTGTGGGGCCGCGACGGAATGTGGCGGCAGGTCGAGACTATTTGCGCGAACCTGCTTGACGACCCGACGATCGGCAAGATCGTCCTCACGACCCGCGACGTCCGCGAGCGCAAGGCGCTCACCCAGCAGCTCACCCAATCCGCGCTCCACGACCTGCTCACCGACCTTCCCAACCGCGCCCTGTTCGTGAACAGGATTGGTCAAGCGCTCGAGCACGCACGTCGGACAGCTCAGCCCACCTCGATCCTGAAGCTCGACCTCGACGGCTTCACGCGGCTCAACGACAGCCTCGGCCACCGGGTCGGAGATCTGATCCTCCAGGAAGTCGCCCGCCGGGTGACAGGGTCGATCCGCGCCGCTGACACCGTGGCCCGGATCAGCGCTGACGAGTTCGCCGTGCTGCTCGATGGCAGTGCCACCGCGACCGATGCGCTCGACGCGGCTGAACGGATCCGCTCGGCGCTACGCGAGCCGATGACGCTCGGCGGCCGGACCCTCGAGCTCACCGCCAGCATCGGCATTGCGACCGGTGAGCCCGGTGATCAAGCGATCGACCCGGCCATCCTGACCCGCAACGCCCATGTCGCGCTGTCGCTGGCCCGTGGGCGGGGTCATGATCAGGTCGTCAGCTTTGTCCCGTCGATGCAGGCGGCGCTCGACGCCACCGTCGAGCTCGAGTCTGATCTTCGGCGGGCGGTCGTCGGGCACCAGTTCGTCCTTCAGTACCAGCCGATCATCGATCTCGCTACGCGGGAGCTCGTCGGGGCCGAGGCGCTGATCCGGTGGGACCACCCGACGCGTGGCCGACTCGCACCCGATCTATTCATCCCACTGGCCGAGGAATCGGGCCTGATCGGAGACATCGGGACATGGGTGCTGCGGACGGCCTGCGTCGAGGTCGCCCGATGGGCCCGCCGAGCGCCCAATCGGGTCCCGTACGTGTCGGTCAACCTCGCATCGGCCCAGGTGGCCGATCCGAACCTCGCCTGGACGGTCCAAGCGGCGCTCGCCCAAGCTGGTGCCGCCCCTGGCTGGCTCACCCTGGAGCTCCTCGAGCGCCAGCTCGTCCAGGACACGGCGGAGGTGCTGGAGCGCCTCCACGCGATCCGCGCCCTCGGCGTCCAAATCTCGATCGATGACTTCGGGACCGGCTATTCATCGCTCGCCTATCTCCAGCAGTTCCCGATCAGCCACATCAAGATCGATCGCTCGTTCGTGATCCCGCTCGACGATCCCGACCAGGGCCCGGGCTTGGCGGCGGCGATCGTTGAAATCGGCCGCGCGCTCGGGATGTCGACGATCGCCGAGGGGATCGAGACCGAGCGCCAGCTCGAGCGGCTGCGGACGATGGGCTGCCCGCTCGGCCAGGGGTACCTCCTGGGGCGACCCCTCGATGCCGAGCCGATGCTCGAGCTGGTCGCAAGCTCGGGCGCCCCGTTGGCGGCACGCGCCGCCTGAGTCGGCAGTGCTGGCAGATCGTGCATTGGCGGGAAGGCTCCAGGTTGGAACGGCCCCGAGGCGAGGACTCTGACTCTGACCTCGCACGACTCACGGGCCGCTACACGATGAGTGCGTCAGAGTCGACGAGCCGTCGCCTCGATGCGATGGTTTCGACCGAGGAGGCGGGTGGCTCCCCACAATGATGCCGAACGCGAGCTCTGGCCAGATTAACAAGTGCCCCCGCCTCACGATCGAGCGGGCCGGACGCGGCCTCATAGCGCCTCTATGTCAAACGGCCAGAGCCAGATCATGGTCCCGATCGGCGGCGAGATGGCGATAGACGACCTTCGCCAGTTGGTGCTTCAGGCTGCGGAGCGTCTCGCGAGACGACTTGTGCTCGGCGAGCCTGCGCTCGTAATGGTCGTGCCCAGGGCCCGGATGCATGGTCTGGACCCGAGCCGCGAGATGCAGCGCGTTGTTGAGCGAGCGGTTGCCGCTGCGCGAAAGCCGATGGCGGGTGACCTCGCCGCTGGAGACCTCGATCGGGGCCGTACCGGTGTACCCGCGAAGTGATCCGACGACCCGAACCGGCTGATGTCACCGACATGACCTCTGGATTTTGGCCGCCAGCACGTTGCTGATCCCAAAAGACGCCGGTGAGGGTAGTGCCGCTGGCTAGTACAGCAGCGGCGCAACGGGTGCGGTTCAGAACGAGGGCCCGGTCGAGCCGGCGTAGGTCGACGAGGAGCGCTTGAGCCATCACCTTGCGCTCGAGATCGACGACCGACGCTGGTCGGATCCGGCCCAGGAGTCTCGCGGCAGCCTCCGCCGACAGCTCGGTCGGAGCGCCGCCTGAGATGGAGGTCGCGGAGCAGTCGATGGAGCCGGTTGACCACGGTCCGACGTCCCTGGGTGAGCTCGTCTCGGCGATCGGACAAGAGGCGCAGCACGGGGCTGTGGTCCTCGGCTCCGACCCGGCGCAGGCCCGGCTGGCTCTGGGCGACCCTCGCCACGCTGGCAGCGTCGATAGCGTCGGTCTTCCGGCCGTGGCCTCGAGCGAGCAGGCGAGCCCGGGCCGCCAGGGTCGCCGGCACATCGATCTCTGCTTGCCCCGTCGAGGCGTCGGACCTCGATTCGCACACGACAGTGGTCATCGTGTGATCCCGAGGCGCTGAGCGAGCCGACGCGGATGCATGCTGAACGATGTCAGAGTGCTCCCGCGATTTCCCAGCACGCGTTCGAAAATCGACGGCCGATGATCTTGCCCGCCGACGCTAGCATGCGCCGCCAGGAGGGCCAATCGGGCTGGCATTGATGGCCGTGCAAAGCGCGGCGAACTTCGTCGCAATCGCGCCCACGGCGGCATCGACACTGTCGAGTCGGGCCTGGATCGCCGTGAGCTGATCGACGTTCGCACTCGCAGCGGGCCGCTCCACGATCGCTCGCAGCGCGGCAATGTCGGCCCGTGCCGCGGACACCTCAGACTGGAGCCCGCCCAGTGCCGGGCCAGGATCGACCGACTGCGGCGCGGGCCGCGTCGCGACGCTGAGGACGACCACGAGGGTGATGGCGCTCAACACGAGAGAGGCGACGCCCGTCCAGTTGGTTCGCATGTCCACATCCTGCCTGCGGTGCCTGGACCCGCAGGGTACCCGCTCGAGAGTCCGAGACGATCGCATGCAACCGCCGACTCACTGACACGACCCATCGCGTTGGCTTCGCTGACTCGACGGTCCTCGCCACCGGAGAGCATGATGGTCCTCGGGTTACCCTTCCGCCACGATGGATGACGTCGAGTTCCGACCCGCCGGACCGGACGACGCGGGCGCGATCGCCGACGTGTATCTGGCGTCCTTCCAGGCCACCTACGACTTCCCCCTCGCGCATAGTGACGAGCAGGTCCGGCAATGGATCCGGGATCTCATCCTGCCAACACAGGAGGTCTGGGTTGCGGCCACCTCCGACGGAGTCGTTGTCGGGCTGATGGCGCTGACCCCGGACACGCTCGACCAGCTGTACGTCGCGCCAGGCTGGACGGGCCACGGCATCGGGAGCCGGCTGCTCGCGCTCGCGAAGGCCAGTCGGCCGAGCGGGCTCGACCTGTACACGTTCCAGGTCAATGCGGGTGCCCGCCGGTTCTATGAGCGTCACGGCTTCGTCGAAATCGCCCGCGGCGACGGGTCCGGCAACGAGGAGGAGCAGCCCGACCTCCGCTACGCCTGGCGGTGATCGGGAGCCCGAGGTCTCGACGGCCTCCTGAGAGCCGTTATGGTCATGCCCGCGTCGGTCGACCACAACGTTCTCATCGTGTGGCCGGGCTTCACGCTCGTCTTCAACCCCGACGGCCTGCACCTCGAGCTCATCGGGTGGAGTACGGTGCCTGGCGACATGACGCCACTGTGCAGCCCGTAGGGCGAGATCGAGCGCGCTCCGGACCGATACTTCGACACTGAGTCCCGCCATCGCAGACCCTTAGGGAGAACGCTGATGTCGACACCGATCCAGCTCGTCCTCGATACCGCGGATCCGGACGGTGAGGCGCGATTCTGGGCCGACGCCCTCGGCTACCGGCTCCAGCCACCACCAGATGGGTTCGATAGCTGGGCGTCGTTCCTGCGCCAACAGGGCATTCCGGAGGATCGCTGGAATGACGCGTCAGCGATGGTCGATCCTGACGGCAAGGGACCGCGGATCTACTTTCAGCACGTTCCCGAGGGCAAGAACGCCAAAAACCGGCTGCACATGGACCTCAACGTCTCGGGTGGACGCGCGGTCCCGCTCGACGACCGGAAGGGGCGCGTCGAGGCCGAGGTCGCTCGGCTCAAGTCACTGGGAGCGACAGACGAACGCGGCGGAATCGAGCGCGACGGCGAGTACTGGGGTGCGAATGAACGACCCGGAAGGCAACGAGTTCTGCGTGCAGTAGGGGCGACGAGTAAGCCGACGACAACTCATGGCGGGGGGATGCTGGAGCGGGAGACGGGATTCGCACGTTCGAGGGCGCGCGCTCGTAATGCGTGGGACTCTCCCGACCGCGGTGCTCGGCCCATCAGTGACCCGTCCCAGCACGTTCATCTGGTCCGAGCATCATGGTCATTTCGATGAGCACGCCGTCCATTCCGTGCCGTATCATCGCCGAACCGCGCCTGAAGGCGGACCGCTCGGCAGTCCAACCCGAAGCGTGATCGCTGGGCCGGGTCCCACCAGGTCGACCCGAGCCGGACTGATCCGCGGCCGGGTCACCCGACCGGAGCGAAGGGCCGCCAACGCGGCAGCCAGGTCGGTGGCGGGATGGACCTCGATCCGGTCGACCAACCCCGCCTCAGCGGCGGACTCGTCGGGGACGACCACCCGCGCCACACCCCGCCGCGCCAGCGCGGCGACCATCGACAGGATCCCCGGCACCCGCCGGAGCTCGTCGCCGAGTGACAGCTCGCCGATCAGTGCCCGGGCGCCGTTCGCCCTTGCCTGCTCGGACCCGAGCAGGATCGCGACGGCGATCGCAGCGTTGAGCGATGCCCCTGTCTTGCGCAGGTCAGCCGGCGCGAGGTTGACCGGCGATTCGTCGCGGCGGGAAGACCAGACCGCTGTTCCGGATCGCACCGCGGTCGCGCTCCCGGGCCTCCTGGAGCGAGGCGTCAGCCAGGCCGACGACCGAGAAGCCGGGCAGCCCCGGGGCGATATCCACCTCGACCCGGATCACCCGGCCGTCGATCAAGTGCAGGGTTGCGGAGAGGACCGAGGCCAGCATCAGCGGAGGCTAGGCCGACCGAGTCAACCCGCGGTCACTCCCGACTCATCCGTCGCTCAACGGTCGCTCTGCCCGATCAACGCTGCTACGCCCCGCCGGTTCTGGCGACTCGAGCCTGGCGCAGGATCTCCGAAACTTGCTCAAGATGCGAGTCCGCATGCATCAGGCCGCCCAGGAAACGGGCCGGCGCATTGCGGACCGAACCACCGGACGTCGTGTAGACGACCTCCAGACGGGGCTCATCCGGCCAGCTCGCAAGGGTAGCCAGGATCATCCGCTGACTCTCGTCCAGGCGCTGGCGCGCCGCCTCGATCGCGGTGATGGTCGGCCATGGCACCTCGTAACGTGAGCGACCGTGGGGCGCCACCCCGCGGGCCAGCTCGGCGGCCAGGAATGCGGCCTCCTCGGCACTCGCCGTGAGATGGGCGATGACGTGGCCGAGCGTCCAGGCAAGCCCGGTTTCGGCAGCATCGGCGGCAAAGGGATCCTCGGCGCCCGGGTCCTTCGGCACGAAGGTCACGTCCTCGTCGACGGCGTCGCCCAGCAGATCGACAAAGAGGACGATCATCGCCCGGGTCGCCTGGGCGAGGTCGATGGGCGTCAGGCCAAGGCCCAGGTCGCCCAGTTCAAGCCGGCCTGTCCGGACCGGGCCGAAGTCGATCATGGCCGTCCCGTCACCCGGTCAGGAACGCGCGGCAAGCAGCTGCTGCATGAGCTCCTCGAGGTGATTCAGGCGGGCCGCCAGCTCATCGTCCTTGCTATCGGCCTCCTCGGCCTCCTTGGCGGCATGCTCGAGCGTTGCTCGATCGCGCGTGGCCGACTGGTTGCTGGCGAGCAGGATGAGCGGCGCGGCGTACGCAGCCTGGGTGCTGAAGGCGAGGTTGAGGAAGATGAACGGATAGGGATCGAAGTGAAAGATCAGGTAGATGTTGCCGGCAACCCAGATGCTGACCACGACGGTCTGCAGGATGATGAACTTCCACGAGCCCATGAACCCGGTGACGGCATTCGCGACCCGCACGCCCAGCGGAGCGTGACCTTGCAGCGCGACGTTCACCGGATGGCGCAACTCGGTCGCTGCGGTGCGATAGGCCTGCATCAACGTCTCCTCGACTCGTCGACGCCCCGTCAGGGCGGGGTGTCCGGCGCGACTGTCGGCCCCGGGTCGCCCTGCCGTCAAGCCGGTTTCGCGATCGCCTCGTTGCTGTTGGTGGGCTCGACTGGCCGGGTCCTTTGATAGTTCAATCGGGTGATAGCCCGAGTGGTCGCTGCCACCGCAACATCCGGGCGATGGACCCGTCCGGGGACTGGCGCTTACCCTAACCCGACACTGGTCCTTCAATCACAGCCCTGGAGAGCCCCAATGAATCGTCGACTCCTCTCGCTCATTGCCGCCAGCGCGATCGTCATCGCGGCCTGCAGCGGCGCCGCGGCCAGCCCGGCCCTGACCGACCCCAGGCTCATCCTGGCCAACACGACCACCTCGCTGCAGAACCTGAAGAGCGTCCATTTCAAGGTCGCAATCAGTGGCAGCATCAACTCCGCCGCGCTGACCGGGGGCAGCTCGAACACGAGTCCAGCGCCGGATGCCAGCGCGGCCAACCTCGATCTGTCGGGGACGACCCTCGAGGGCGATGTCGATGTCACCGACAGCAGTGGCCAGGTGGCGGTCAACGTGCCCGCCCTGCTCGCCCTGAGCGCGAATGTGATCGAAGTCGGGGGCATCGCCTACATCAAGACCAGCCTGAGCGGTCCCCAGTACTCGAAGCTCGATACGAGCGCCCTGACCGGCGCACTGCCCCTCCCCAGCCTGGGCCTCGGAGGGTCGCCCGGCCCGGCCGAGGCATCGGCCATAATCTCGGCGGTCCAGGCTGAACTGGCCAAGCTGCCCGCGCCGACCAAGCTCGCCGACGAAACAGTCAACGGGCAGGATTGCTACCACGTGCAGGAGAAGGTTGCGAGCTCAGACATCCCGGAGGCCAGCGGCCTCCTCGGGGGCGCGTCGGGCACGCTGACCGTCGATCTATGGACCCAGAAGTCGGATCTTCGACCAAGCCGGGTCGTGATTCTGATTGACGCCGCCAGCCTGGGCAACATCAGCGTGACTGTCGACCTGACGAACTACGACGCCGCGCTGACGATCGCCGCCCCGCCGCCCGACCAGGTCAGCAACCAGCCGTTCTCGATTCCGGGCTTCACCCCATAAGTCATCAGCTGATTGCGTACGCGACCGTAACCGTGACGCTGAGCTGGGGCGCAGCGGGGCTCGGAAAGGCAATGGCGGGTCCACCCGGAAGGCTGTTCGGCTGGGCGACGCCGTTCATCGGCAGCACGCCGACGTAGCTCTCGCCAACCGAGACGCTGATCGAGCTGACACCGGTGATCGACACGCCTGCGGCTGCAGCAGCGCCGTTGGCCAGCGCCCGGGCATCGACCAGGGCCGCGGCCAGGGCGGTAGTCTGGGCACCTGCGCGATTGCTGCCGTCGCCCTTGAGCGCAGCTTGGCCGCTGCCGACGACGACGATCGTATGGTCCGGTGCGACGCCCGTGATCCCGGCATAGCCCGAGTACGGGTACATGATGGCTCCGCTCGCGACACCGCCGCCGGCGGCCCCGCCGGAGCCGGTGGCATCGCTCCCGGCCATGGGCCTGCCGGGCGCCGGGGCAACCGTCGTGCCGAGCGCGCCGACGGGCGCGCCGATGGCCTGGACACCGGTCGAGGGCGAGGCGGCCGGAGGGACCGAGGGGGCGAAGGACGGTGCGGCCGAGGAGGTACAACCGGCAACGATGAGAACGGCTGCCGGCAGGACCAAGCCGGCCAATCGAATCCTGGCGCCGGATCGTCGTGCAAGCGCAGACATGGCAGCAAGGCTCCCGTCACGCCGGCGAATGCGCCTGGGGTGGCGAGCCGGCCTGGGCTCCTGACGCCGGGCAGGACCCGTTGGTTCCCAAAGCAACCACCTTGATCTCACCCCAGCGGCCGGGGTCACGTCCGGATCCGGGCCATCCAGCGTTCGGGATTGGGCAGGGGGCCAAAGCCACCATGACGCTCATACAGCTCGCCCGCATCTCGCGTCGCCAGGACGAACCGACGCACGGCTGCCAGGCGCGGGTCGGCGACGATCGTCTCGATCAGCCAGGCGCCCAGGCCCTGACCGCGGTACGCCTCGTCGATGAAGACGTCGCACAGCCAGCCAAACGTCGCCTGGTCGGTTATCACCCGGGCGACGCCCACCTGCCGCCGGCCCCGGTAGATGCCATAGCAGATCGAACCCTGGATCGACCGCTCGATCACCTCGGGTGATCGGCCCAGCGCCCAGTAGGCCCGTTCGGACAGAGCCGCCGCCAACCAGGCGCGATCGAGCCGCGCGGGGTCCGTGCTGACCTGAAAGTCCCCCCGCTCCCCCAGGAGACCTTGAACCCGGGCGGGCTCGTCCCGGCTCACCAGTTCGAGCCGATTGCCGAACGGGTCCTGCGCATAGAACCGCCGGAATCCGACATCAAGGGTGTCTTCGGTGATCGGAACGCCTGCCGCCGCGAGTTCGGCCCGAACCGCATCGAGGTCGTGAACGGCGAAGGCCAGGTGGGCCTTGCCCGCCGGCGCGAATGGTCGCTCAACACCAAGATGGAGGGTGACCCCCGCCCCGACGAACCAGCACCCACCGCGGTCGACCAGCGCGGCCGGCTTGGGAACCTCCACGAGCCCCAGGAGGCCACCGTAGAACCTACGCGCCGCCGCCACACCGCCTTCTGGAATCGCGACCTGAACATGATCCAGCCCCGTGACCTGCACCGCTTGCCTCCACTGCCGAAGGGTCCATCTTGCCAGCCGGACGACCTGCCCGGGTCCTCCGCGGAGCGGCTCTGGAGATGATGCCCGGACAATGCCGGCGGCGTGGCGTACTCTCGCGGCAGGAGGCGCACGATGCTCAATCTGCTGGCGCGGAACTGGTGGCTGGTCGAGATCCGGGGGGTCGCCGCGATCGCCTTCGGCGTGCTCGCATTCCTGTGGCCCGGGCTCACCTTGCTCGTGCTCGTGACGTTGTTCGCCGCGTATGTCCTGATCGATGGAATCGCCCTCCTCGTCTCCCTGGTCCGGGGCGAGCCGGGTACCCGGGGACATGGCTGGTCGATCGCATTGATGGGCGTCCTGGGGGTGGGGGTCGGGATCGCCGCGGTCGTCTGGCCGGCGATCACGGCGCTATCGCTGCTCTATCTCACGGCGTTCTGGGCGATCACCCTGGGGGCCGTCCAGGTGATCACTGCAATCCGCCTTCGTCGGGAGATCGCCGGGGAGCTATGGCTGGTGATCGGTGGCCTGCTGACGATTCTGTTCGGGGTCTTCCTCATGGTCTTCCCGGGCAGCGGCCTCCTGTCACTGGTGTGGATCGCCGGTGCCTGGGCGATCGTGTTCGGGATCACCAACCTGGTCCTGGCCTGGCGTCTACGGAGCCTCCACCTGGAGATCATCCGGTCCCGAATCGTCACGAGCGCTCGTTGATCAGGCGCCGCCGATGGCCGGTCCGGCGCTGGGATCGGGCAACCAGCGGGCGGTCACCCGAACGAGCTCCTCGATCACCAGTGCTCGGTAGTATCTCGCCCGGCGAGCGCGATACAGGCGGAGGACGCGGCGCACGTCGGCGATCCGGTCACGGCCGGGCCGGCGCACGATGAGGACCTGGCGCCGGGTCGATGAGGCGTCGACGAGCTCGATCGACGTTTCGGGAATCCCGAGCTGGCGGAGCATGGTCGCGGCGTCGCCGGCATCCCCCGGGCTGGCCATGATCGCGACGACATCGCCCAGCGGGTAGCCGATCCCTGGAAGCAGTCGGGTGATCTGCGAGATTGGACGCGGTGACGGCGAGTCGGCTGGCGAGCGGTCCATCGGTGCCTCCATCGATTGGTCCCGAGCAGGTCGGGATGATGTCGACATCATTGGCGGCGCCACCTTTCGGATGGATGACGGACTGTTGACGGCCGGGCGCTCCTCGCGTCCGCCGTCTGCGGCCTCGGGCGAACACGCTTGGGGCCCTATCATCGGTCGATGGCCACCGTCCACCTGCTCCACGCCGGGTATGCCGGCGATCGGGTCGCCAGCAGCGTCGTCCTGGTCCTGGACGGCGCCGCCAGGATCGTCGTCGATCCGGGGATGGTCGCCCGGCGTTCGCTGATCCTCGATCCGCTCGCCGAGCTCGGGATCGCCCCCGCGTCGATCAGCCACGTGTTCCTGTCGCACCACCATCCGGATCATACGATCAACGTCGCCCTGTTCCCGGAGGCCGAGGTCGTCGACTTCTGGGCGCGCTACGTCGGCGACGAATGGCTCGATCATGACGGGGACGGCTACCACCTCTCGCCCATGGCACAGTTGTGGCTGACTCCCGGGCACACGGAGGAGGACGCTTCGCTGATGGTCGAGGCGGTGGACGGGACGTACGCCATGACCCACGCCTGGTGGCGCGCTGACCGATCGCCCGCGCTCGACCCGTTTGCGCCCGACCAGGCGATCCTCGAAGCCAGCCGCGCCCGAATCCTGGCTGCAGCGGACATCGTGATCCCGGGCCATGGCGAGCCATTCCGGACGGGCCGTTAGCGCCGCCAGCTGGGCGAGCGGCTCCGCCGATCAATAGGCAACGGGTCGCCGGTCCCTGAGACCAGCGGCCCGTTGCTTCATTGCGGACCAGGTGCCATCGCCCCGGATGCGGCCTTAGACCTGGGTCAGTCCCAGAACGTGCCCCTCGGGATCGGCGACCAGGGCCACCGTGGCGCCGCCGCCCGGGGAGAACTTGGGCATGATCACCCGACCGCCGAGCTTGACCGCCCGGGCTAACGTCCCGTCGATGTCGGCAACCGTGACGTAGCCGGTGACGTGGCCGGCCGAGCCGTCGGGCGTGGAGCCGATCCCGACGACGAGGCCGGTCGACGCCGGGTCGGTCATGCCGTAGCCTCCCGGGGCGTCGGTGTTGAGCTTCCAGCCCAACAACTCGCTGTAGTAGGCTTGGAGTGCTTTGCCGTCCTTACCTACGATCTCGAAGTGAATGACCCGCGCATCTGCCATTGTGCTGATCTCCTGTGCCCGGGACCGAGGTCATTCGCGCCTCGCTGGCCCTTATCAGAACAACGAACGGGATGGCCGGAATCGACAGCTGCCAGCGCGGATCTGCCGCGCCCGGAACATCACGCCCGGCCGACGATCGCCAGGATCTCCGAACCGTAACGCTCGAGCCTGGCCGGGCCCATCCCTTTCACCCTGCGCAGCACGGCGGTCGAGGTCGGCTGCGCCTCGGCGATCGCCGCCAGGGTCGTATCAGGAGCGACGACGTAGGCAGGCACGCCATCGGTCCTGGCTCGATCGGAGCGCCAGGCCCGGAGCGCCTCGAAGCGTGGATCGCCCGGGGGCCTCGGCTCACTCCGCCCACTCGCGGCGCGCGGTCGCATCGGCTCGGTGGCTGGTCGCGCCCGGCTCGGCAGGAGCCCGAGATCAACCAGGAAACGTGACGGCCGGCGGCTTGCCTCACGGCCATTCGATCCGACGCGACGCTCGGCCCAGGAGACTGCCAGGTACAGGCGGGCGCGAGTGATCCCCACGTAGAGGAGGCGCCGCTCCTCGTCGAGCGCCTCGGGATCGCCGGCCGCCTGCCCGATCGGCAGGCTACCTTCCTCCAGGCCGGGCAGGAAGACGGCGTCCCATTCCAGGCCTTTCGCCCGGTGGATCGTCGACAGCGTTACCCCGCCAACAAGGTTCACCCGTTCGGCGCCGTCGCGGCGGACCAGGTCCGCCAGGAAATCGGCTGCACCCGGCGCAATCGCCCGATCAACGTCCGCGCTGACGAACTCGGCCGCGATTGCCAGCAGGACGCCGAGGTCTGCGGCACGTTCGCGCTCCTCCGGCCCGCCCCGTATTCCATCCGGGTCATAACCCAGCGCGGAGGCGAAAACAGCCTGGATCGCGGCCGGCAGGTCGTCGCCAACCGCGACGAGCTTCGCCCGCTCGATCGCCCGGATCGCGGCACGGACGGCGGGCCGCTCGTAGAACCGGCCGCCGCGTACGACATAGGGGATCCCGGCAGTGGTCAGGGTCGATTCGATCGGCGCCAGCTGGGCATTCATCCTGACGAGGATGGCGATGTCGGCCGGGGCGATCCCTTCGTTCTGCCGGGCCCGGATCGCCCGAACGAGACCGGCCAGCTCGCCCGCCGGGTCGGCGTAAGCCACGTGCGACGGCGGCGGGCCCGATGGTCGAGTGGCGGTCAGGGCCTTCGTCCGGCCGGTCGCGGCGATGAGCCGGTTCGCCAGGCCGAGGATCTCCGGGCTCGAGCGGTAGTTCTCGGTCAGCTCGACGACCGTTGTCCCAGGATGGATCCGGGCAAAGTCCCGCAGGTACCGGCTCGAGGCCCCGGTAAAGCCATAGATCATCTGGTCCTCGTCGCCCACGACGCAGACGTCCCGGCTGTCACCAGCCCACAGGGTCAGAAGGCGGTCCTGGAGGGGGTTCGTGTCCTGGTATTCGTCAACGCTGAACCAGCGCTTGCGGGCCCGCACGATCGCAGCGGCTTCGGCGTCCGTCTCGAGCAGGTCGACCGTGGCGCCGAGCATGTCCTCGAAGTCGATCCGGCCGGCGCGCACCTTCGCCCGCTCATAGTCGGCGAACGCGCGCGCCATCAGCTCGACCGGGATCGGCGGCTGACGTCCTGCCGCCGTTGCTGCCGCAGCGTAATCAGCGGCTGCGACCCGCCGATTCTTGGCCCACTCGATCTCGCCGGCGAGGTCCTTGACGGCGGTGAACCGATAGCCGCCGGGCAGTCCCCGGGCGATCCGTCCGATGATCGGGAACTTGGACTCGAGGATCGCGGGGACGGGCGTTCCGTTGTGGCTCGCCGGCCAGAAGTGGCGGAGCTGCGAGAGGGCATGGGCATGGAACGTCCGCGCCGTAACTGTGGGTTGGCCCAGGACACGCAGCCGCTCGGCCATCTCGGCGGCGGCCTTGTCGGTGAAGGTCACGAGCAAGACCTCGGCGGCCGGCACGACTCCGGTCGCGATGGCATAGGCCGCTCGTCGGCTGATGACCCGGGTCTTGCCGGTTCCCGCGCCGGCCATGATGGCCAGGGGCCCCGACGAGGCAAGCGCGGCTCGTCGCTGGGCGTCGTTCAGACTGTCGAGGATGCGCCCGGTAGCGCTGGGTTCGGTCATGCCCGAAGGGTAGCCGGTTGCGGGTCACCCGCCCATGCGATCGATTCGGCCCCTGGCCCGGGCCGGTGGAGTCCCGACCAGGTCGATCGTCAGCGGGTGCCCACGGCCGGTTGAGGTACGCCCCCGGCGACGGTCTTGTCGATCATCCGGCCAAAGTCGAGGAGCGACCGGCCCAGGGGTGAGTCGGCCTTTGTGTACATGAACGGCGCCCCGCTGTTGAGCGCGCTGATCGCGCCGCGGTACTCGTTGATGACCTGGAACTCGATCGTCCGCTTGAGCGCGCTCTCAGCGTTCTTCATGCTGATCCCGGTGAACGCATTCGAGCGGTTCAGGACGAGGTGAACCTTGCCCGGCTCCACCCCGAGGTGGCCGATCGTCTCGAGCACGAGCCGGACGTTCTTCAGGCACGACAGGTCAGCCGTCATCACCACGAAGAACTGGTCCGCCTGGTCCAGGATCTTGAGGTTAATCTCGTCGAGACGCTTGTCGATGTCGACGATCACGTAGTCGTAGAGCGAGCGGAGGTGGTCGAGGATCTGGAGCATGTGTTCTTCGGTCACCAGCTCCGCGGTCTCCGGGGACGGCGGTGCAAGGAGCAAGTCGATCCCGGAGTCGTGGTGAACCAGGACCCCCTTGACCAGATCGAGATCGATCGACGGGGCGGTGACGATGTCGATGATGCTCTTGCGGTCGAGACCCAGGTCCAGGAAGACCCGATGGTCGCCGAACTGGAGGTTCGCATCGACAAGGACGACCTTCCGGCCGAGTTCGCGTTGGAGCGCGATCGCCGCGTTGATCGCGATCGTGGTGGTACCCACGCCGCCCTTGGCGCCGTAGAAGGCGAGGACGCGGCCGAGGGGCGGCCGGCCGACCAGCGGGTCGCGCGGGGCGAAGCGGGCGAGCAGGCTCTTGATCCGGGCCAGCAGCTCGGCCGGGTGGAACGGCTTGATCAGGTAGTCGTCGGCGCCAGCGCGGAGGCCCTTGACCTTCTGCTCGACCTCGCGCTGGGCCGTCAACATGATGATCGGGACGTGGGCGGCCGAGCCTTCCTCGGTCCGGATCTTCGCGGCGACCTGGTAGCCGTCGACCTTGGGAAGCATGATGTCGAGCAGGATCAGGGCGGGAACTTCAGCGCTCCACAGCCGGTAGCCTTCGGCGCCATCGGACGCCACGAGAACCTCGTAGCCTTCCTGCTTGAGGGTGTACGTCAGCAGCCGCTGGACATTCGGGTCATCGTCGATGACGAGGATCTTCGCGGCCATTGCCTCCCCAGTGTTGAAGCCGTCCATCGGCTCAGCCGGCCGATTATAGGCGCACCGATCGTTGGGCCGGGCCGTCGAGCTGTTCGAAGATCAGCTGGCTCCACGTCTCGAGGCGGTCCGCCACAGCCCGGACCTGACCGGCCGTGGCGAACGCGCCACGGAGCTTGCTGGTCTCCCGGATAGCCACCGGCCGGCTGCCGGCATCAGCGACGAAGACGACCCCGAGATGGACCCGGCCAACCTCCGTCGTGTCGTCGTTGAGCAGCCCCGCAAGGCGCGCGTCGGGCTCAAAGCGCGCCTTGATCTCCTCGCGCCACTCTCGCCGCAGACCACCCATGATTCCCCCGTCACCGGGATTCACATGACCGCCAACGCCGATCGACCACAGGTCATGGAGGCGGGCATCGGCGCCGCCACTGGTCCGCTGCATCAGGAAATAGCGCGGTCCGTCCCGGACGACCAAGTACGGGATGACCTGCTTCCAGCGCGGATCCGATTCGACAACCGTCCGGGGCTCGAAGCGGCCGCGGCGGGCGATCGTTTCGAGAACACGTTCAAGCTCCTCGGTTCGGACGCCCCGCCAGCCGCCGCCGCTAATCAGCGCCGAGCGGGGCACGACGAGGACCTGCTCTGGGCCCCCGGCGTTCGTGGCCGCCGGCCCGACGGGTTGGTCTGCCGGCGATGGCATTGCCTCATCGACCGCAGCGCCGGCCGATCGCGCGATCACCCGGCCGCCTCCAGCGTCTGCTTGGCCGCGCTCAGGCGGGCCCGAAGCCGATCCGCGGTAGCGGCGGGATCGTCGGGTGTCTCCTGGAGGTCGGCCAGCCAGTGATCGAGCTGGATGTGCAGCGCACGGAGGCGCCGGGCAAGCTCCGCTGCGTTCGTCGCCGCGATGCCCGCGCCCATCGTCACGTCGCCCCTGGCCAGGCGGGTGGCGCTCAGCCAGCCCCCCGCGGCGAGCCCCTCCGCAAGCGGCCAGTCCTCGCCTCCACTCATCGCCTCCACGAGGGCCGCGGCGACGATCAGAGGCAGGTGGCTGACCGCTGCGACGGCCCGGTCATGCTCCGCCGGCCCGAGCCAACGGCTCTCGGCCCGGCAGGCGGCGACCAGCTGCGCGACCCGTTCCAGGTCGACCGGCCGGGCCAGCGCACCTGGGCACAGGACCCACGGCCGTCCGGCAAAGAGATCCGCCCGGGCATTCGCGTAGCCGGCTGTCTCAAGGCCGGCCATCGGGTGTCCGCCGACATAATGCAAGCCGAGCCGGTCGGCCCGGCCGACCAGCAGCGCCTTGGTACTGGCGACATCGGTGATCGTCGGCGGCTCGCCCGCGACGGGCTGGCGGCTCAACTCGTCGAGCAGGCCGAGACACGCGAGCGGATCGGCCGCGAGCACGATCAGGTCGGCGCCGTCGGTCGTCGCGGCGAGCGATGGCGGAGCCCACTCGATCAGTCCGTCGGCCAGCGCAGCGGCCGGCCCGCGGCCGCTTGGGCTCCAGGCGGCAATCGACTCGATCCGGGCCCCTCCCCGGCCGTCCCTGAGCGCACGGGCGATCGAGCCTCCGATCAGGCCAAAGCCGACGATCGCGAGGCGCAAGTCGGCGTCTAGTCGATCCAGCCGGCGCTGTTGCCGGCCGGTGACAACGTGCGCGTTGCATCCCTGCGCCTAGGGCCCTGGCGGCGCGCTGCGACCCGCCGTTCCATGGGCGCCGGTGGGCCTGGCTCATCGGACGGGTTCAGGCGACGGGCCACGACCCGGCGATCGCTTTCGCGCCGATCCTGATTGAGGTTCGCGCCGCAACGACTACAGCGGCGCTCTTCGCCGAAGAGCGACTCGAGTGGCGCCGTGGTGTAGATCTGCCGTCCACACGACCGGCAGGCAAGTCTGGGCACGAGTTGATCGTACTCCGAGTCGGCGCTGCCGTCGCGCCAGGTCAAGGCGGATCGGCCAAGGGGACCTCGAGGAGCGGCACGTAGCGCGCCGGACCACCGCCGGTCTGGCTTTCGAAGAGGACAATCCGGTCGGCGGTCCAGCGCAGATCCAGGTCCAGCGCGGCCGCCAGCAGCCGCCCAGCCACGAGCGAACCGGCGGCGACGCCGTCACTCCGCGCCAGCGTGAGATGCGCTCGAACCGGGCGATCGTCGTGGGGCCAACCATGATCTGCGAGCTCCCCGGACAACCGCCCGGTCAGTGCCTCGAGCGCATCGACACCCCGCCCGAGCCCCAGCCACAGGACCCGCGGCCGAGTCGGGTTGGGAAACGCCCCGGCACCGGCCAGGCCCAACTCGAAGCGGGCCACCCCGGCCGCCGCGGCCACGACCGCGGAGCGCGCCTGCGGGAGCCTGCCCGGGTCGGTTGGGCCCAGGAAACGGAGCGTGATGTGGAGGCCGTCCATCCGGACCCAGCGGACATCGGTCGGGTCGCGACGCTGACCAGGGCCTGGTTCCGGGGCAAGTCGGACCCCTGCTACGAGCGCCGCCACGGCGGTCATGGCAGGTTCGGGCAGGGGCACCGCAACGAATAGACGGGGTCCGTCAAGATCATCGTACGCCGCCGGGAAGCGGCGGCTGCGACCCTCGCTCACCCGGAAACGGTGTCGGCTGCGATCCCCCCGACCACATCGTCAGTCGTTGTAGAGCCGCTCTTCGATCAGCTTCTCCTGGACGGTCCGGCCGTTCGGATCGAAGCAGGAGAACTCGAAATGCTTCTCGAACTCCAGATCGACGTTGTCCTGGCCGCCCCGGTTCTTCTCCACCGACATGATCATCCAGTCGCGAAAGCGCTGCGCCTGGTACGGGTTGAACTCGATGTTCACCTTGGCCACGATGTGGTACTTCTCGTTGAGGATCAGGATGATGTCGGCCTCGTAATTGATCGCCGACGAGCCGCGCAGGTGGTGGTTGCGCAGGCGAGCCGCCTTGAGGCCTTCCTTGTCGGCCGCGACGATCGCGATCATCGGAACGTCCTCGGTCAGCGAGATGTCTTTCAGGCCGTTGACGACGTAGGTCACCTTCTCCGCCTCGGTCGGCGGCTCGGGGATGACCGGAACTTTCTGCATGTAGTCGACGATCACCATCAACCGGCGGTCGCCGGACAGCTCGCGATGCTGCCGGACGAGGTTGCGAATGTTGTCGATCGTGCTGGCGGTCTGCGAGCCGCGCAGCAGGAACAGGTTCTGGCCGTAGCGGGCGATCCGGTCGAGCGACGGCCGGAGGCGCGGGTTATTCGCCAGCTGGGTACCCGACTGGCCCTCCGCCAGCCACGACCCGAGGATCTCCTTGCGGACGTCCTGAATCTTGATCGCGCCGGTCTTGTGGGGCAGATGGGCCAGCGCCGACTCCATTGCGATCATCCGGTTGAGGAGGTACTGCTCCTCGTGCTCGAAGCAGATGTAGAGCACGTTGGCCTGGCCGGCCGAGGCGACGTTGCGAGCCATCTGCAGGGCCATCGTCGTCTTGCCGGTGCCCTGGGCGCCGCCGATCAGGAGCAGCTCGCCCGGTCGGAGGCCCGCCCCAATCGTCTTGTCGAGCGGGGTGAAGCCGAGCGGAATCGGCTGGAACTCGCCAACCTTGCCGCTGGTCACGCGGTCATTCAGGTCGACCAGGACGTCCAGCGCCGAACGCGGCGCCATGCTGCCGTTGGGAGTCTCGAGTCGCCACACGCCCTTTTGGGCGCTGGCCGGCTCGGCTGCTTCGGTGCTCACGCGAATGGATCCTCCCGGTGCTGCCAGTTCCCGCATCCTAGCACCCAGCGGGGCCCAAATCACCGACCCGGACCCCACATTTCTGCACAGTCGATGGGGCGCTCAGCGCGGCAGGCTCGCCAGCTCGTCCCAGTAGGCCACAACGGTCCGGATCGCCGTCTCGTGGTTGGCCAGGGACATCGACTCATTTGGGGCGTGGGCGTTAGCGTCGGGCGGAGTGAACCCGAGGAGGACCACCGGCAGGCCCAGGATCTTCTCGAAACTGGCGCAGACCGGGATCGAACCTCCGTCGCGGATGTACAGCGGGGCCACCCCGAAGGTAGCTTCCAGGGCCCGAGCCGCGGCCTGGGTGGCCGGGTGATCGATCGGAGTCAGGCTCGGCCGACCGCCGCCGAGGTAGTGGACCTCGACCGAACAGCCCGGCGGAGCCACCTCCAGCACGTACCCCCGGAGCAGTTCGAAGATCGTGCGGGGCTCCTGGTCCGGCACGAGCCGGCAGCTGATCTTGGCGTGGGCATGGGCCGGGATGATCGTCTTGCCGCCATCGCCCTGGAACCCACCCCAGATCCCGTTGACGTCCAGGGTGGGCCGGGCGCCTCGCCGCTCAAGCGTCGAATAGCCCGCCTCGCCGACGAGGGCCGACAGGCCAAGCGCAGTCCGGTAGGCCTCCTCGTCGTAGGGCAACGCGGCAAAGGCCGCCCGATCGGCCTGCGTCAGGGCGACCACGTCGTCGTAGAAACCGGGCACCCGGATCCGGCCGTCGGGTCCTTTGAGGGCGGCGATCATCTGGGCCAGCGCATTGGCCGGGTTCTGGACCGCACCGCCAAAGCCGCCTGAGTGCAGGTCGACTGCGGTCGTCGCCACGTCGACCTGGACGTAGCAGATCCCGCGCAGGCCGATCGTGATCGCCGGTCGGTTGCCTTCGAAGAAGCCGGTGTCGCTGATCACCGCCAGGTCGGCAGTGAGGCGCTCGCGGTTCGCCTCCAGCCAGGCATCGAGGTGGATGGAGCTCGATTCCTCTTCACCCTCGAACACGAACCTGAGGTTGACCGGCAGCCCCCCACGGGTCGCCAGGATGGCCTCGGTCGCCCGGAGGTGGATGTGGATCTGGCCCTTGTCATCAGCCGAACCGCGGCCGATGACCCGATCGCCCTTGAGGAACGGCTCGAACGGGGCGGTCTCCCACAGCTCGATCGGGTCAACCGGCTGGACGTCGTAGTGGCCATAGACGATCACCGTGGGCGCATCAGGGGCATGGAGCCAGTCGCCGTAGACGACGGGATGGCCGCCGGTCTCCGCTACTTCGACGTGCTCGACGCCCATCGCACCGAGCTGGCCGGCCACCCAGGTGGCCGCCTCGCGACAGGCCGCGGCGTACTCCGGCTGGCCCGAGATGCTGGGAATCCGCAGGAACTCGAGATAGGACGAGAAGCGCCGATCAGCGTTGTCCGCCAGGTACGTTTCGAGAGCATCGGTCATTGCGCAGTGGACCTCGCGACGGCAGGACGGCCTGGTCCGGGCAGTGTACGGCGACCAGAATCGAGATGGGCGAGCCGCTCTGGCTCGCCCATCCGGTAGCCCTGGGGCCTGTGGGTCAGATTGGGCTCGGCGCCGGCTCAACCGCCGGGCCGGTGTTGCCTGGGACCACGATCGAGCCATGCGTCCGCACGTCCGTCTTGGGCGGCAGATCGGCGAACAAGGCCTCAAAGCCCTCCGAGTCGACGGTCTCCTCGGCGACGAGCTTGGCGGCCAGCCGGTCGAGCCGTTCGCGGTTCGTGGTGAGCACCTCGTAGGCGCGGTCGTACGCGCGGTCGATGATCGCCCGGACTTCCTCGTCAATCTCCTTGGCGACCTCGTCCGAGTAGTTGCGCTGCTCGCCGAGGTCGCGGCCGAGGAAGATCATCTCCTCGCGCTTCCCGAAGGACAGCGGTCCGAGCTTCTCGCTCATGCCGTACTCGGTCACCATCCGGCGGGCCAGGTCNNGCGTTCCCGGCCAGCAGACCGGCAATCTGGTCCTCGAACTCGGTCTTCGACTTGAGGTAGCGATCCTCCATCGGCACGCCCATCGTGTAGCCGAGAGCCATTCCTCGGCTGATGATCGTGACTTTCTGGACGGGATCGCACTTGGGCAGCACGCGCATCACGACGGCATGACCGCCTTCGTGGTAGGCGATGATCTTCTTCTCGGCGTCCGAGATCACCCGGCTACGCCGCTCCGGGCCGGCCACGATCCGTTCGAGCGCCTCCTGGAACTCGGACATCCCGATGACCTTCTTGTTGCGCCGGGCTGCCAGGATGGCCGCCTCGTTGACCAGGTTGGCCAGATCGGCGCCCGAGAAGCCGGGCGACTGCCGGGCGATGCCCTCGACCTCGAGGCCCTTGTCGAGCGGCTTGCCCTTGGTGTGGACCTTGAGGATGGCCGTCCGACCCTTCATGTCAGGCCGATCCAGGATGACCTGGCGGTCGAAGCGGCCCGGCCGCAGGAGGGCCGGATCGAGGACGTCCGGTCGGTTGGTTGCCGCGACCACGATCACGTTCGTGTTCGTATCGAAGCCGTCCATCTCCACCAGGATCTGGTTGAGGGTCTGCTCGCGCTCGTCATGCGAGCCGCCCAGGCCGGCGCCACGCTGGCGGCCGACCGCATCGATCTCGTCCACGAAGACGATGCATGGCGAGTTGCGCTTGGCCTGGTCGAACAGATCGCGCACCCGACTGGCGCCGACGCCCACGAACATCTCGACGAACTCGGAACCGGAAATGCTGAAGAAGGGCACGCCGGCCTCGCCGGCCACTGCTCGGGCCATCAGCGTCTTGCCCGTGCCGGGAGGCCCGACCAGCAGCACACCGCGCGGGATGCGAGCGCCGAGCGAGTTGAACTTCTCGGGGTATTTCAGGAACTCCACGACTTCCTGGAGCTCCATCTTCGCCTCATCGACGCCGGCCACGTCGGCAAACGTCACGACCGTCTTGTTGCCCAGGAACATTCGCGCCCGGCTCTTGCCAAAGCTCAGGGCCTGATTATTGGTGCCCTGCGCCTGGCGCATCATGAACAGGACGAAGCCGACGATCAGGATCAGCGGCAACAGGGTGGTTGCGAGCAGGCCGATCCACGAGGTGTCCGGGGCATCCTTGGCCCCGAAGACATCTTGGGCAAGGGTCACGTTGCCGGCCTTGGCCGCAGCCTGCATATCCACGTAGACATTGGTCAGGATCGGCGGGACGGTGACCGTATAGGGCGCGCCGCCGCCCTTGGGCGTGACCGTCAGGGTCGACTGCTGTTGTGAGACGTTCAGCACTAGGCCGCCCTGGACGTTGTTGAGGAACTGCGAGTACGGGGTGGTGTTGGCCGCGCTGGTCTGGCCGAGCAGCTGCCACAGGAGGACGAGCGTCCCAACCACGAGGACGAACATCACGATCCCGTTGCGGGCGAATTTAGCGTTCAACGAGGAGCCTCCGAGTCATTCGGCCGACGACCGTGCGCCAGCCTCGATCCGAGTATACCGTCCCCCCCCGATCCGGGCCCACGCCGAGTCGGTGATCGGCGCACACCGGTAGTACGGGTACGACGCACGGACGGATGCGTCGAGGGCCTCCCGCCTTGGCCCACATACATGGCGACGGCCCGCCACCCTCAAGAGCTGTCTGTTCGTTTCGTTCATCGGTTGCCAGCGAACATTGGTAGCGGAGGCAAGAGTCGAACTTGCGACCAAGGGCTTATGAGTCCCCTGCTCTACCACTGAGCTACTCCGCCACGGGTTTCGTGCTCAGACTGAGCATATACCTTGGATCGGGCCTTGCGCACATAGGACACTGAGCGTATAACTGTCGGTGCTGAGCCATCAGTCAGAAGCAGGAGTGTCAACGTGAAACAAGACCCGATCCCGGGGCGGCATTCTACCGCAGGGTCGGACCAGACCAAGGACCTCGAGTCGTTCGTCCGCTACCTCCGTGCCGAGAACAAGGCACCCTCGACGATCACGACGTACGCCAAGGCAGTCAAGCAGCTGATCGACTACCAGCAGTCGCACAGCGTCGCCTACGCGTTGGGCAGCAGGACGCCTGAGGACGGCGAGGCGCTTGCCCGTGAGGTTCTGAAGGGCGAAACAGGCCTGCAGAAGGCCGTCCTCGAAGCGGGCGCTACGCCCGACCAGATCCGCGACTTCCTCGTCGACCTCCAGGATCGCGGCCAGCAGCCTGCGACCGTCGCCCAGCGCTACCGCTCGCTCCAGCAGTACTTCAAGTTCCTCGTTGGCGAGGGCGAGATCCCCGTCAGCCCGATGGCGACGATGCACCCGCCAGCGGTCCCTGAGCAGCCGCCCGAGTTCCTCCGCGAGGACGACCTCAAGAAGCTGCTGGCGGCCTGCGCGGGCACTGACTTCCTCGAGCGACGCGACACGGCGATCATCCGCCTCTTCCTCGACACGGGCATGCGGCGCGGTGAGCTGGCGGGCCTGCGCCTGGAGGACATCGACTTCGAGCACGACACGGCAGTCGTGATGGGCAAGGGCCGGCGCGCTCGAGCCTGCCCGTTCGGTCGGAAGACGGCCAGGGCGATCGACCAGTATCTGCGCGAGCGCGGTCGACACAACCAGGCCAAGTCACCCTGGCTGTGGATCGGCCAGCGGGGTCGATTGACCGATACGGGCGTCGAGCAGGTCGTGAAGCGGCGGGGCAAGCAGGCTGGCCTCAAGGTCCATCCGCACGCGTTCCGCCACGGCTTCGCGCACTCGATGCTAGCGGCGGGCATGCAGGAGAACGACCTCATGAGGCTCGCTGGCTGGCGCTCCCGCCAGATGGTCGGGCGCTACGGCGCGTCCGCCGCTGACGAGCGAGCCCGTGACAACTACCGCAACCTGAGCCCCGGTGACCGCCTCTGATCTCCTACCTGTCAGGGGGGCTTTTCACAACCTATGTTCGGGTGTAGGTTCTCGTAGACGTCCGTCGAGAGCGCGGACCCCTCGGCACGGAACCGGGGCCACTTCGAGTCGCGCAGTGTGCCAGGAGGCACTCGCCTCAAGTGACCGCCGGTTCCTCGTTGTCAGCGGCGCAGCGCGTCCTACGGGCGCGGATCGGCGCTAACGCCTGCCACTCCGCAGGCCGCACCAACACCAGCGCCGCCTTCGCCGCGCGCTGGCAGAAGTACCTCGACTTGGTCGACCCTGACCATGTCCTGCCCGAGTCCGTCCGCCAGAAGCGAGCTGAGAACGCCCGCCAGGCCGACATGGCCCGCATGAGCCTCAAGGCGCTCAACGCACGAGCCGCCAAGCAGGCCGCCCGCAGCAACCCAGCCAAGTAAAGGGGATTAGTAGCCAATCCGGTCGAACAGCTCTGTAGCGCTACCCGAACCGTGGCACGCAATCGCGTCGAGCGGCGCGCACTCTGCCACTTCTACTCCGACCGGGCGGTCCGCCGGCCTGCCTTGGTCTAGCCCCGACGACAACGAAAAGTCGCCGGAGGCATGTCCGGCGACCACATAGAGATACCACGCCCGAAAGACCCAGGGTAACCAAGTGGCGCTTCGGCCATGTCGCCGAGCCGGACTCAACGATCCGGACCACCGCTAGGAGCGGTCGGTGGGAACACCGCCGTGTACCGATGCGGACCCAGAAACTTGATCACCTGTCCTGTGCGAAAGCGGGCGGAGAAGCGGTATAGCGGTAATAGCAGACCTGGGCGCTCTAGCTTCTCAAACGTGTCCGATGGCTCCCGATGCCGACGGCATGCACGCCTTCCGCAAGGAGGGCGTGTGCCCTCGGCAGCCACTCAGGCCTCTGGCATGGTCCCCTTCATAACTTGGCGGAGAGCGGAGCGACGCGAGCCCAGAAGCGAGCGCGGAGCGCAGCGGACGCAGAACTTAGCTAGCCTCGTCGAGGCGATGCGTACCCAGGTACGCTCGGGTACGCCCGACGTTCGCCCACCAGGAGTCAGTCCTCGGCGACCGCGAACGCGGTCATAGCCGAGCGTAAGGAGTAGACGTCGCGCGCGCGAGGTCGACCTGATCGTCCGGGACCTCGACGACACTGCGATGTTGCGGATCATGGCCGACGAGAACATGACCGAGTGGACGCCATCCGCGACCATCGAGCAGGAGACGATCGCCGCGGTCGTCAAGGCGTATGCCGCTGGACGCATCGTGCTAGCCGCGCCGAGCGGTCGCGAGGATCAGTGGCGACACGCACCGAGCTACTTGCCCCGTTCAAACGGGGCAAGTCCGCATACCGTTGCAACGGTGGCAGCGTTCCTTGTCTGGCCGACCAGCAAGGTCGAAAGGGCGGTGGGGGCGAGATTGAGAACTGACGGGCATTACGAATATTCATAATGGTCAACTAGGAGAAAGAATGGACAACAACCTGCTGGCGATCATGATCATCGTGGTCATCCTGATCAACGCTGCTTCCTGGTCGATGCTCGTCTACCTGGCCAGCCAGCGCAGGTGAGGCGTTGGAGAGTCAACTCACCAACGGCGTTGGCAACCCAGGTTGCGACCGGCGTTGTTTAACTGGTTAAACCGCGGACCGACCAGTACCAACCGGTACCACCTGGTACCACCACACCAGACGAAGGAGATCCCATGTTCGGCTACATCATCCGATTGCAATGGTTCAGCAAGGACGAGTGGTAGCAGCCGTGCTCACGCTGCTGCTGTGCTGCACGGTCTTCGGCTACCCGGTCGCCGTGTTGATCGCGTTCCTGCCCCCAGTGTCCTTGACGGCCACCGCCTTGGCCAGTTCAGCCCCGAGTCCGATGTAGTCGACAATCAGCCCGTACAACGTCTCCTGCCCCGTGAACGTGTTGGTCTCAGCGGAACCGGTCGCGGAGGGCCTGCTCAGCTGGCCTGTCGCGGTCCCAGACGGCCCAGGACGGCGGGTCGTCCTTGGCCGTGGTCGTGACGACCGTTGCCTCCTCGCCCGGCCCTAGCAAGGCGCTAATCGCGTCATAGTCGGATGCTCCGACGACATCACCCAACCCTGGCCTCGAAGCCAGCCTCTGAGCCTCGCCGGACATCAACCTCGGCCCTGTCCCGGTGTATCAGCCTCTCCTCGTCTGGCGCCGGTTCGGTAGTCGCGCCCGACTGCCGCCAGTTTCAGCCCCTCGTCAATCGTCGAGAGGGATCGGGTCGGGTCAACGTACGAGCGGATCGTGACAGGTTGCGCGGCACGCCAGAGGCTCGACCCGAATGCGTGGCTGCCGGTTCGAAGACGCCAAGAATGTGCTCGGCCCGGACCACTGACCACCGGGCAACTCCGCGCTGGCCGTGGCCGCCGCAACGTGAGCATGCTCAACGTGGGCCGACTCCATGGGTTTCTCCCGAGCCCGGCTACGAGCGGTCGAGGTAGTAGACCGCGGTCAACGGCAAGAGCAGGCGGCTCTCCTCCGGGATCGTCTTCTGATGCTCGACCCAGAGCTTGTAGAGCGTGCCGAGGTTTATGAGGGTCACCTTGCGGTTCTGCTCCCGCCGAGCGTGGCGCTCCGCCTCGCTCGTGAACCCTGAAGCGGCAACGTAGATGCCGACCTCGTCGCCGCCAAGCACTGCCATGAAGGAGCGCAGTTCACCGACATCGACCTTACTCCCCAGCCGCTTGACTTGAACCTTGATCCGTGGCCCCTTCGCGCCGAGTGGGTCGGTGTAAGCCACGATGTCGATCCCGTCGTCCGCTCCGCCGGGCGCCTCCCAGGCGACGTGGTAGCCCATTCCCCGCAGGAGCGCGCCCACGAGCCGCTGGAAGTCATATGGTGGCATTCCATGGAGGTACGTCTGGACCTCGTCCCAGGCCTGCTCACGCGCCTCCTCGATCGAGAAGCCCGTGCCTTCGATTACGTCCGGAACGGCTTCAACAGCCTCGACGACTGTTCCGCTCCTAACCTGCGTTTCGTGCCACGCCCGGTAGAGCCTGATCGACTCCCGGTAGAACGTCTCGGGGTCGGGGTACTTCGTGAGGGCCGTCCGGCCAGCATCGGTCAGCGACCACGTTCCGTCCGTCTTCGCCATCCAGCCTGCCTTCACGGCGTTGATCGAGTGGAACCGAACCAACTTCTCGTACCTGCGAACGCCGGGCCGTTTCGGGTAGTCGGCGGCTTCGAACGGAGTCGGCGGCAGCACCTTCGCCAGGCGCGCCAGCGCACCCTTCGCGGCGAGTCCGTCCGGTTCAGGCGCGAGGACCTCGAACAGACCGCGCATCATCTCGCCCGCGCGCCGGGCCGTAACCTCAGCCATCTCATTCCCCGCCTGCTACTTCCGATGCCACCAGCCATCGTAGGCCCAACCCTGCGGCTCTCGATGCTTAGTAGTGCTCCCTGATGTAGGCGTACGCGTGGTCGAAGAGGTCCCCACTCGGCGGCAGACCGCGGTCCTTCAGGACGAGCCGCAGCTGGCGCCGGACCTCGCGGTCGCCGGGCTGGCTCTCCTGCCAGCCGGTATTGCGGATCGGACGAACGAGCGCGTCGATGTCCTCGACGACCTTGGCGACGATGACCGGCACACCGGGCGGTCCGTACTCCTCGAGGATCTGGGTCAGCGCACCCTTGTCCGGGTCGAGGACCTGGAACTGGTCGAGGCGGCCATCGGCCTCGGCCCGTTCGGCCTCGACTAACTGGCGGGCGAGGTCGAGGAGGCGCTGAAGGAAGGCGACCGAGTCCCTGGCCCCGGTCACTCGGGCCAGCCGAAGTTCCTCCAGCCGATCCGACAGAGCACGCCAGACTGGATGGATCGCCTCGGCAGTCAACTTCCGGCGCAGGCGCTTCGCGATCGTGTCGAGGACCTCGTCGACGGTCGGCGGTTCGCTAGGCCGTTCAGGTTCGCCGTCGAAGATCGCCAGTTGGCGCAACGCCTCGAACGTCCCGGCGTCGATCGCGATCGCCTCGGCCTCCGCCTGTTCGACTTCGACACCGCTGATGTACTCCCCGATCAGTTCGCGCGTTTTCTCACCGAGACGATGCCACAGGAGCGCATTGGCATCGACGCTCGGGCGGATCGACGTGTAGATCCGGGCCAGCCAGCGGTAATCGTTCTCGACGGGCCGCAGACGGGTGTCCGGCCAGAGCAACTCGAACAGCGCCTCGCAGCGCAGGAAGCCTGCCGCGAAGTCAGCCCGAGCTTCGACCGTGACCAGTTGCTCCTGCGCCGCCATCAGCTGCTCGTAGGTCGCGCTCGAGCGGTCGATGCCCGCGAATGGCGTCATCGTCTGATGGACTGCCTCGGCGAGGATGGCGAACAACTCCTCGACGTCGGCGGGCAGGGCCTTCCTGCCGCCCGTGTCCTTGACGGCGACCGCCTTGGCCAGTTCGGCGCCGAGCCCAACGTAGTCGACGATCAGCCCGTACAACTTCTCCTGCCCCGTGAACGGGTTGGTCCAGCGGCGGTTCGTCCGGGTCACAGCCTGGAACAGGGTGTGCGCCCGGAGCGGCTTGTCGAGGTACATCACGCCTTCGACCGGGGCGTCGAAGCCGGTCAGCAACTTCGCTGTCACGATCAGGAACCGGAGAGAGTCGGCCGGGTCGAGGAACCGGTCGCGAAGGGCTTGCTCAGTTGGCCTGTCGCGGTCCCAGACGGCCCAGGACGGCGGGTCGTCCTTGGCCGTGGTCATCACCACCGTTGCCTCTTCGCCCGGCCCTAGCAGGGCGCTAATCGCGTCGTAGTAGGCGACGCACAGCGCCCGGTCGAAGGCCACAACCTGCGCCTTGAGGCCGAGCGGAGTGACCTTGGCCCGGTAGTGCTCGACGATGTCCGCGGACACCGCCGCGATCCGTGCCGGGGTCTTCATCAGGGTGTCGACGCGGCTGGCGCGGCGGGACAGGTACCCCCGCTGGTCCTCGTCGAGCGTCTCGGCCTCGGCCAGTTCGGCAAAGGCTTGGTCGAGGGCTGCGTGGTCGATGTGGTAGTCGACGAGGCGCGTCTCGACGTGGATCGGCAGGGTCGCCCCGTCGGCGATCGAGCGCTCGACGCTGTAGTGGTTCAGGACCCCGCCCGGGTCAGCCGGGTCACCGAACGTCTCCCACGTGTTGTGGTCGTCGGTCGAGATCGGCGTACCTGTCAGGCCGATGAACTTGGCGTTCGGGAGGGCTTCGCGCAGGTCCGCACCGAGTCGACCCTCCTGCGTTCGATGGGCCTCGTCGACCATGACCACGATGTTGGCCCGCTCGTTGAGGAAGCCCGCGTCGGCAAACCGGAAGATGGTCGTCACGAGGATGCCCCGGGAGTCTTCACGCAGCAGGCGCCGAAGGTCGTCTTTCGTCTCGGCGACACGGAGCCCGGGAAGACCAACGGAGGCGAACTCGGACGCCACCTGCTCGATCAGATCGAGCCGGTCGAGGACGATCAGGATCGTCGGTGCGTCGAGGTCGGTCTGCTGCCGGAGCCGGGCGGCCGCGAACGCCATCAGCAGCGTCTTGCCCGAACCCTGGTGGTGCCAGACAAGCCCGTGTCGCCGGTGTGGGTCGCGGACGCGGGCCACGATCGCCTCGACCGCCTCGACCTGCGGGTAGCGCGGGATGATCTTGCTTGTGTAACCCCCTGCACTCGACGACCGCCGGGAGTACATCGTGTAGGTCCGGATGATGTCGAGCAGCATCTCCGGCCGGAGAAGCAGTTCGGCCGAGCGCAGGACCGAGGCGAGTCCGGGGAGCGCCACCTCGTCGGTTGTCCGTGACCACGGCAACCACATCTCAGCGGGTTGGCGGACAGCGCCGTAACGGAACTCCTTGCCCTCGGTCGCGAAGGAGAGAACGTTGGCCACGAAGAAGCCGGGCGTCTTGACCTCGTAGGCGCCGTGGATGTCGCCAGCGGCGTTCAACCACGAGGTCGTGTGGCTAACCGGCGTCTTCGTCTCGCCGACGACGATCGGGAAGCCGTTCACCCACAGGACGAGGTCGTACCGTCGTTCCTCGGTCCCCGGGTGGTACGTCACCTCGGTCGAGACGAGCAGTGAGTTCGACCGCGGATGCTCGAAGTCGATGAGTCGAACCTGGACGTAGTCGTCGGTGCCAACGAAGCGGACGGTCTCCTGACCTCGGAGCCAACTGGTCATCCGGCGGTTCGACTCGACGAGCCCGTCATCACGGACGGCAAGAATGGTCGCCCGGAGACGTGGAAGGACCTCATCGACCCGCTCCGGCTTCTCGGCGATGGCCGGGTTCAGACGACGGAGCGCGGTGACGACCTCCGGCTCGATGAGCACGGCGTCGTTCGTGCGGTCGAGGGCTCCACCGGCTACGAACCGCCAGCCGAGGTCAGCCTTCGTCAGCCGGTCGACGAGGGCGGCTTGGACGGCGGACTCGGCGATGTCGCTCATGTCGCGCCGTCGATGAAGCGGTCGTAAGAAGCGGGGATCGCGTGGGCGCCTGACATCAGGTCGGCGAGCAGGGCGGCCCGCAGTCGGGCGCCGGAGGTGATGTAGGCTCGCGCCCTTGACGCCTGTTGGTCTGCAGCCTCCAAGACGCGTTCCCAGCGGCGCGCTTCCGCGGCGCCCAAGGCCGGGAGGCTGGTAGCCCGAATGTCATCCGCGCTGATATGCGGCGCGAACGCGCCCGTTTGGGCATCACGGAGCCCCGCGCATGCTCTTGCCGAACGCAGCAGGTGATACAGGAGCCCGGGCGTGGCGCGCGTATTCAGGGGGCGAAGCCTTGCGACGCGCTGCACCAGAAGGGCCGGGAGGTCTTCGGGTCCGAGTCGTGCGACTCGCATCTCTCCAGTCGCCGTGAAGGTGGCATCCATCGCGACCACGACGTCCTCCGAGCGGAGCCAGTATCGGCCGTACTTGGACACATCAATTCGCGGCCAACGCTTAGTGGCATCCCATCGCGCACTGCCTGCTGCGACGTTGATGCCCCTCAGAAGGCGCGGATCGGAAGCATCCTCCGTGAAGGAGCCGCTCGCGAATACCGGCCCAACAGTGACTTCAGCCACGTCACCGAGCGGCATGCGCCGTAGAGCGATGCGGTAGACCTCCTCCTGCAACGCCGAGTACGCGCGACTAACCGACGCCTCGGTCCGTCGCAGCGCATCTGTGGCTCGGTCAAGCGTGGCAATCAGGTCCGCGATGCGTCGCTGCTCGGCGATGGATGGGAGAAGAGTGACCTGCGCCTTTAGAGACGTCTGAGTGACGAGGGGCTGGTTCGTCCCGCTCTTGATGGAGCGGTAGTCGAAGTTGCCGAGGGCGAGAGCGAGATACTCGATCAGAACGCCATCCCTTGGTTCTGCCACGAGCGCGTTATCGGAAACCCACACCGGGCCTCGAGTGAGGTGGACCTCCCCGATCGCACCAACACGACCAACGGTGACGACGGGATGTTTATAAAGAGCAGTGCTCGTCCGGCCAATGACACCGTTGGCGCCAAGGACCGGGAATACGCCATCATCCGACCGATCGCTCGGAGACAGGTACTTACCAGAGGACCAGTTGGCTAACTCGCCGAACGTGACCTCTTTCCAGTCCTCAGGCATAACCAGCCCCGGCCAGTCGGTCCGCTAATCGTTCTTCGGCTTCTCGCAGCGCAGCCTGCGCGACCGATAGTTCCGCGAGCGCCGTCTCGACGTCCACGACCTCGGCGGCCGCCCCCTTGATGTACCGGCCGATATTGAGGTCCCAGCCGTTGGCCTCCACCTCGGCCATCGGGACCAGCCGGACTTCGGCTCCGCCCTGGCCGTCCGGGTCTGCGCCAGAGCGGTAGGCCGCCACGAGCGCGTCAACATCGTCAGCCTGCATGCTGTTCTGGTTGCGACCCTTGGCAAACCGCTTCGACCCGTCAACGAACAGCACGTGCCCTCGACGCTCGGGGTCCTTGGTCGCCCGGAAGATGAGCAGAGAGGCGGGGATAGTGGTCGAGTAGAACAGGTTCGGTGCGAGGCCCACGACGGCATCGAGTCGGTCGGAGCGGAGGAGGCACTGGCGGATCGCGCCCTCACCCCCACCCCGGAACAGGACGCCGTGCGGCATCACGACTCCGACCCTGCCGGTCCCCGGGGTCATCGAGGCGAGCATGTGCTGGACCCATCCGAAGTCGCCGTTGCTCCCAGGTGGCACTCCGCACACGGCCCGGCCCCACGGATCGTGGCTCCACACGTCGACGCCCCAGTTCTTCAGAGAGAACGGCGGATTGGTGATGACCACGTCGAACCGCTCGAGGTGGCCCCGCTCGTCGAGGAACTTCGGGTCGCGCAGGGTGTCACCACGCCGGATGACCACGTCCTCGATGTCGTGGAGGAACAGGTTCATCCGGGCGATGGCGGCTGTCGTGAGGCTCACCTCCTGCCCGTAGAAGCGCATCTGGCGCAGCGAGCCGCCGGACTCGAGCACCTCGTTGGCCGCCTCAACGAGCATCCCGCCCGAGCCGCAGGCCGGGTCGTAGACGGTGTCGGTCGGCTGCGGGTCGAGGATGCGGGTCAACAACCGGACGACGGAGCGTGGGGTGAAGAACTCGCCAGCCTTCTTGCCCGAGGCGTCGGCGAACTGCTTGAGCAGGTACTCGTAGGCGTTGCCGAGGACGTCGTGGCCAACCCGACCTGGGCTCAGATCGAGCGTGTTGAACGCCTCGATCAGGTTGAGCAGGGCGTGCTCCGGCAACTTGTCCTTGTTCGCCCACTGGACATCGCCGAAGATGCCTGCAAGCGCATCGGGGTTGGCTTGCTGGACGCGGTCGAGGATGTTCTGGAGCCCGACCCCGACGTTCTCGTGGACCTTGCGGAGATCCCGCCAGTGGCAGCCCTCGGGCAGCTGGAAGCGGTGGTAGTCGGCCTCCACATCGGGCGTGACGTCCGTCCCGAAGTCAGCGACGGCGTGGGCGTGCTCGTCGTCCCACGCGTCCGTGACCCGCTTGTAGAAGAGCAGCGGAAAGATGTACGCCTTGAAGTCCGAGGGGTCGACCGGACCCCGGAGGCTGTTGGCAGCCGCCCAGAGGCGGGTCTCGAGTTCCTGTTGGGTCAGCGCCACGATCGCCGCCAAACCAGACTTCGTACCAGCACCAGCAATGTCCCCCGTCCATTCCGCACGATGGTCCTCAGTATCCTCGCAAGCACGTCGCGTTGGACGGGGATCTCGCTCGTGGGCTGGGCGCCCGGGAACGGCTGATAGCATCGCGTCATGAGCATCACGGACTCCGCCATCGTGCAGGCGGTGTCAGCCGCATTGATTGTCGTCGTGGTGGTCGTCTCGGTGGTGATCGCGGCCAAGGCCCCTCGCCCTCACGCATGAGCGAGCCTGTGGCTAGCCTGAAGAACCCGTGGCTCAGCCTTCCGACCGAGAGCCCGTTCATCCTGCCGCAGGACGCGGCTGTTCTCGACAGGTTTCCGACCGAGAAGGCGAAGCTGCGCTTCGATGCCCTTCCGATCCCGTACTTCGGCGACCCACGGCGGGCCGATGTCGTGCTCCTCACCCTCAATCCAGCGATCGCGGCCGAGGGCATCGTCGCCGAGACCCCCAAGGAGACGGCGGAGCATCGCGCGTCACTGACCTTCGAGTCGGAGCCCCTGTTCTACCCCCTCAACGCGGAGATCTCACAGCCTTACTGGACCCAGCGCCTTGGGCGACTCCTCGAGAAGCTAGATCCGCAGGTCGTCGCTGAGCACCTGGCGTGCGTCGAGTTCTTCCCGTACTGGTCCCGCACGTTCGACCAACTGCCCCTTCCGGTGCCGTCCCAGTTCTTCGGCTTCAGGTTGGTCGAGGAGGCCGCCACCAGCGGCAAGTTGATTGTCGTTCTGCGAGGGCTGAAACTCTGGGGACTGGCCGTATCCAACCTGCTCACCGCCCCAATCATCGTGGCCAAGAACCCTCGAACGGGCGCGGTTTCCCCAGGCAACCTCGGGAGCGACGCCTTCGACCGCGTTGTCCGGCGACTTCAAGCCCCTCGCGGACAAACCGGCCGCCCCGCCTGATTACACCATACGGTCGTATGCTGTAATCTTGGCGGATGAACGAGCGCGTGATCGGGTACATGCGGGTCTCGACCGAGGAGCAGGCCGAGTCGCGGGCTGGCCTCGAGGCCCAGCGGGCGGCGATCCTGGCCGAGGCCGAGCGCCGCGGATGGCACCTGGTCGAGGTGATCGAGGACGCCGGGTTCTCGGGCAAGAGCCTCAAGCGCCCTGGCATCGCGACCGCCCTCGATGCCCTTCGCCGTCATCGCGCCGATGCCCTGGTTGTGGCCAAGCTCGATCGCCTGAGCCGGTCGCTGCTGGATCTCGCCGGGTTGATGGAGACCGCCACCCGGGAACACTGGGCACTCGTCGCCCTCGATGTGAACGTCGACACGACCACGCCGTCCGGCAAGGCGATGGCCAGCATGATGGGGGTCTTCGCCCAGCTCGAACGGGACCTGATCGGCCAGCGGACCCGCGAGGCGCTGGCGGTCAAGCGGCGGGAAGGGGTCCAGCTCGGTCGCCCCCGGTCGCTCCCGGAAGACGTCGTCGCCCGGATCGTGGCTGAGCGTGCCGAGGGCGCGGCCCTCCAGCTGATCGCCGACCGGCTCACGGCTGAGGGTGTCCCCGGGGCTCAGGGCGGACGGCGCTGGTACGCCTCAACGGTACGAGCCGTGCTGCTGAGCGCTGGTCGGCGCGTCAAGGAGGGATAACCGTGCTCCTGTACCACACCACGAGTAGCGAAACCGCCGATCCTGGTCCGGAACGCCCGCATGGTCTCAGCGACGCGGCCTGCCCTCCTCGACTACTTTCTGGTAGGCCGCCGACGCGATCGTGTTCCACTCCCATCTCGGTGAACGCCTGGACCTGCGCCGCGGCCTTCTCGCCATGCTCGGCGAATAACACGTTGTAGTTGGCATTCGAGCTGAAACGGGGGATCGAGGTAAACCAAGTTCCACCGACTCGTCCGTGACGTGCCGCCGGAGCACCTCGAGATTGTCGCCGTAGTACAGGAGGTTGGGTCCGGCCACTACTTGGGGTCCTTGAACCCGATGCCGCGCTCGGCCTTCACCTTCTCCCGGGCGTATGCCTGAGCGTTCGCGCGGAGTTGCCGCTGGGCTTGGTTAACTTGGATAATGCCGTCAAGCCAGCCGGACATCCCGCTCATCCGCACGACGACCTCGCCGTGCTCGCGCTGCAGATCCTCGAAGAAGACCCGCGCACCGGAGAAGTGTGCCTCCGGGTAGAGCCGATCGAACTCCTCCAGGAGCGAGCCGTCGAGCATCGAGGTCACTTCGCGTCGATGAGTGAGGTACGCGCTGGAAAGGCCAGGCGCGGCCCTGACCACCGTGCTAGCGGCGAGCGTCGCGTCGATGGCCGCCTTGACCCGGATCAGCTTCGCAACGTCGAGTTGGTCGGTCATTCCCCCTCCCTAATGGCGATAGTCCAGCGGGGCCGGGCGTCGCTGCGCGGCATCGGATCGGAGTCGCTCAAGGTCCGCCGGCGACGGCGACGCGTTGCAGAACATGTAGGCGCAGCGGACCGTCCTTGGGGAGGTGCCCGTCCAGATGTGCCGGTGACCCGTGATCGACCGTGGACATGTTCAGAGGGTACCCCGACGTGCGCCAGCTCCGGCGGGCGATCCCGCGGCCGGGCCGAGCCGGAGCGAGTCCGCGGCCGGTGCATCCTCGATGAACGGCCCCGGCCGGCGACAAGATCCTGGCGTGCGTTACGGGTAGGTGGTAGAGTGTAACGGATGGATACGACGACGACACCGATCGAGGAAGCCTATCAGGCGTACCTGGCCGTCCGGGGCGCCGAGGCCACTCGGCTCGCCAGGGAGTTCAAGAAGCGTTACGGCCAGGGGGTCAGCGCGTACGGCGACGCCAAGCGGACCGCCCAATGGCAAGCCAACCACAACGACCCGGACACGATCGCGAGATACGGCCGAATGCACGACCTGGATCGACTGGCCCAGGAGATCGTGACGGCCGGGCGGGACGTCGATCTCATCCGCCTGATCGGCCAGTGGCGGACCCGCGGGATCAGTCGGAAGCAGTGCGCGTATGAGTACTGCGGCGGGCCGGACGGCGAGCCCACGACGATGCGCAATCCGCGTCGGACCTTCTGCTCTCCGGCCTGTCGACAGGCAGCCTATCGGTTACGAATGAAGGGTCCCGCGTAACGGCATCTCAATGGCCGCCAGCTTGAGCTGGCCCCTGCGGAGGTCTTGGACTTGCCCGACGTTGACCTGCTGGTTCGACGCCGAGGCGGCCGGGGTCGCCTCGGGACTCGAAGCCGACGGCGTGGCAACGGACCCGACCGAACAGGCGGCGAGGAGGAGCCCCAGGCGGATCAGCACGACCCCGGTGACAACCGACCAACCCCTGGTTGTCACACGCCGTTCTCGCCCGCGCGCGCGTGAATGGGCTCGTCCCTGAGGTTTCATCTCGGGTTTCACCGGTTGAATGGCTCGACGACGTGTTCGGCCGACGACTCGCGCAACACGTCGGAACGCTCGCCGAATAGTCAATGAGGTCAGTTCCGATGGTTCAACCCAAGTACCCCGCTAAGCCGGTCTTCACCAAGATCCCGGCCAACTGGAAGACGATGACCGACGCCGAGAAGAAGGCCGTCACCGACGAGATGGCCAAGGCGATCCAGCGGCATCTCGGCGTGAAGCCGAAGGGTTAGGAGGCGTCAGCCCGTCGGCGGTGTCCCGGCTCCTGGTGGCGGGAGGCTGCTCGGGTAGCCGAGGGCTCGTTTCGCGGTCTCGAACTCATCGAGCGTCATGTCGCCCCGGGCGAACCGCTCGCGCAGGATGTCGAGCGGCTCCGGGCGAGCATTAGGCGGAGGCGGAGCCAGTGGTGCCGACCACGGCCCCTGGCTCGGCGGGTTCATTCGGGTGAGATGGCGGATGGCCAACACAACGAGGACGACGACGAGCACGAGGAACAGGAGGCCGCCGAGCAGCCACAGCAGGCCGAAGGCGCGGCCGCCCCAACTGCCTCCGTACACCATCATCGTTCGTCTCCCGATGCTGACTCGCTCGACCTTCGGACCAGAGGATAGTCCTCGCCAGCTGGGGTGCCCGCAAACGGGTTTGCGGGACGATGGCTGGTCGACTGCTCACCTTGGCAACGTAACGACCGGATCATCTGCCAGATTGCCTATTGCCCCGCGATTGGTCGTTAGCGGACGATCCGCTCGACAGCACCGATACGGGGGAGACGTGGAACAGCGACGCTGGTTCTCGGTCCGGCAAGTCGTCTTCGCCTGTGTCGTTGGTCTGATCGTGGGCTACGGCGCGTTCCTGCTGACAGCGGTAAGTCCGGACGAGAAGGTCATCTCGATGTGCTATCCGGTCCTCGACGCTGGGTTCGACCCGCTGACCGGAACGCCGCATGGCACGACGCTCAACTGCCCGCAGTTACACCCTGACGGGACGCAAACGTCGGTCACCCAAGATGTCCCGATGTCGGCCGATCTTGCGTCGCGCCGGGCCATCCCGGTTCCGCTCGGCTTCGTCGTCGGAGCCGGGTTCGTACTAATCGCCTCGACGATCAGGGGCGCTGTGCGGCGATCGGACTAGGCCCCTGCGCAACCGACCGGGGCCGTGCACCGTCTCCCTGATGATGAAGTCGCTCGCCGTAGCTCTGCTCTCCGCCCTGCTCGCTGGATGCGCCGCGCCTGGGCCTTTCCTGACGCCGCCGACACTTCCCGTCGCCCCGCC
>PLZO01000175.1 GCA_003152165.1 Chloroflexota bacterium | reverse complement strand
CGAGCAGGCCGTACATCCGGAGCGGCCGGCGGGCCCGATCGGCGATCCGCCCGCCGATCACGCTGCCGATCGCGATCCCGCCGAAGAAGCCGGTCAGGATCGCCGACACGGCCTGCGTGGTATTACCGAAGACGAGGACGAGCTGGCGGGCCCAGACGACCTCGTAGACGAGGCCGGCAGCCCCCGACAGGATGAAGATCGCGAGAATTGGCCAGCGACGGCTCACGCGGGGCGACTCCGTAGTGCTGATTGGTCCTGACCGTCCGAGGAAGGCTACACGGAGGGAGGCGATCGCCCTTGGCCAGGAGCCGCCGCCGGCGACAACGCCCGATAACACGCACGGGCAGCGGATCCCGAATACGGGCGCCACGTTCTGAGGCGCCGAGATCCGATCGTCACCCTACTGGTTCGAGGGGGTACCTAGGACCCGATCTGGCTCGTCGTCAGCCGTGCTAGCGAGCGCGATCGAGCTGGTCAGAATCTCGAGGCCGACGCTGCCCGCTGAGCGAGATCGGCCGCCGGGCCGAAGCTCGACCGCATCCTCCGCCTCGGCGCGACCGAACTAAGTCGCCGGCGGGCTTTGAACGCTGCGACACTGCCGATTCACGGGGGCTGACCGCCCCGCGGCCTGCAGATCGTCTGACCCGCCGCCGACGGCCAGGATCGTCCGGCTCGACCCGGATCGGCGTCGTGCCGGGCCGGTACAATCGCGGCGATGAAGCTCGAATCCGCCGCGACCGACCTCGCCGAGCTCCGCGCCCAGATCGACACCGACGTTGACGCCGAGCGCCAGATCGAGGCCAAGCTGGCGCGCCGCCGGATCCGCGCGTAGCGCCCGGATCGCGATCGAGGCTCGATCTGGAAACCACCTCGCCCGACCGACTGCCGCTCACCATCGACCTGACTCGTCTCGCCCCGTTGATCTCGGGCGTCATCGCCCTCATCGTCTATGCCCGGACGCTCATGCCGGGTATCGCTTGGGGCGACTGGGGTGAGTTGCCGACCGTCTCCCACGTCCTCGGCGTCGCCCATCCGACCGGCTACCCGACCTACGTCATCCTGGGCTGGTTCGCCCAGCTCGTGCCACTCGCGACGGTTGCGGTTCGGCTCAACTTCACCGCGGCGCTCTTCGTCGCCGGCGCCGTCGCGACTGCGACGGCGATCTCGATCCGGCTCGGCGTCCGACCGCTCATCGCCATCGGGATTGCGCTCGCCTTCGGCTTCGTTGGCACAGTCTGGGCGGCGGCGACCGTGTCCGATGCCCACCCGCTCCACTTGTTCTTCGCCGCCCTCATCCTCCACCGGGCGCTTGTCTGGGCTGACGGTCGCGAGCCGCGCGACCTCGTCGTCGGTGCCCTCCTCGTGGGGCTCGCCCTCGGCAACCACCTGCTCATGCTGTTCATCGTTCCGTTCGTCGCGCTGTACGTCGTGTGGACGGGCTGGCGAGAGCTCCTTCGCCACCCGGTTCTTCTACTCGAGGTTGCAGTGGCCCTCGTGGTCGGCCTGAGCGTCTATGTCTATATCCCACTCGCCGCACGCGGATCGCCGCCGCTGCCCTACAACCACCCGACGACCCTCGCCGGCGTCCTCTGGCTTGTCAGCGGGCAGCAGTTCCACGGCCAGTTCGACTTCCTGGCCGCGACGGGTCCGGGCAACTTCGTGGCGGCGCTGGGGACCCTGTGGAGCCTAGCGGTAGCGCGGGCGACGGCGATGCTCCCGGTGCTCGGGGCGGTCGGCTTTGTGGCCCTCGGACGCCGCCGGCCGAGCTACGCAGTCCTGCTCGCCGTCGTCGGCTTTTTCGCCTGTTACATCTGGGCGAATTACCTCGAGCTCGAGCACTACCTCCTCGTGCCCTGGCTGGTCGTCGCGATCGCTGCCTCCGCCGGCCTCGAGGCGCTGGCCGTGGCCGGTGCCAGGCTTGTCGGAAACGTGTTCCGGCGCTTCGCCCCGTCGGACGGTGCTGTCGCGCCCGGCTCGCGGGTCGGCGCGGGAGCAATCGCCGGCGTAGCCGCCCTCGGCCTCGCGGTCGTTCTCGGCTCGCTGAACTGGGCCGCCTCCGACCGGAGCGCAGACCGGTCGGGCCAGGAGTTCGTCGACGCGGTCTTCGGCGCTCTGCCGCGTGACGCCGCGATCCTCTCGTACTGGGACGCCTCGACGCCGCTCTGGTACGGGCGATTTGTCGAGGGACTCCGGCCGGACGTCCTCGTCGTCGACGACACGAACATCGTGTATGAGGGCTGGGTGACCCGGGAGCGACGCATCGAGTCGCTGATTTGCCAACGGCCCGTCTTCATTCTCCGACCCGATCAGGCCGACCTCGTCCCGACGGCCGCCGAATTCAATCTCCGTCCGTTCCTCGCGGTTCGCGTGGCCGCTGGCGGGCCGACTGCCGTGATGACGGCCGAGATCTTCCGGGTCCTGCCCCGGACGGCCTGCGCCTGAAAGAGGACTGGGCGGCAGGCAAGGGCGACGCGATGAAGGGAGATAGTCGAGGGGACACCTCCCGCCGCTCGTCGGACTCGTGCCGGCCTCCGTCGCGGGACGATCGGTCCGGACGGCCGCGGCGAGGGGGCCGCCCAAAGAATGCCGCAGCGGGCAGCGCGGCCTTCTCGATCGATGACGGCCCAGATACGGGCCGGTCCAGTTTCGCGTTGGACGTTACGCGAAGTCCTGGCCCGACCGAAGCGAGCGGACTTCATTCAGGCGATTCTCAGAGCCGCTTCGTAGAACTGGTGAAGACAGACCAACTCCGGCACCATTCGACGAGGCTCCAACGATGACCCTGCCAGTCGAACCGGGCAGCACCAGCGGCCCGGTCGACGACTTGACCCCCGCTCCCGCCGCGGCCCCGACCTACGACACCACCCAGTACCGGCCGACCGAACCGTACCTCCCAGCCGAGAACTCCACGCCTCCCGAATTGCCTGTCTATGACGAGTCCGCCTATGCGGCCC
>PLZO01000035.1 GCA_003152165.1 Chloroflexota bacterium | reverse complement strand
CGAACAGGAAGGCGATCTCCAGGGCAATGTTCGTCACGATCGGCAGCAAGGCGTTGCGGAAGGCGTGCCGGAAGACGACCGTCCGACCCGGCAGGCCCTTCGCCCGGGCGGTCCGGACGTAGTCCTGGCTGAGCGATTCGAGCATCGCCGATCGGACGAAGCGGCTGTCCCCCGCCACGCTCACCGCGATCAGAGTTGCCACCGGTAGCACGAGGTGCTGGCCGACGTCGACGAGCTGCGGCCAGGGATTGGCCGCAAACGCCTTCCAATAGGCATCGGTCGCGAACGGCGCCGGCGATGTCCGCACGTTGATGATCCCCTGAGCCGGGAACAGGCGCAGTTCCACCCCGAAGATGAAGATCAGGATCAAGCCGAGCCAGAAGGTCGGCAGCGAGTAGAAGACGTAGCTCAAGAAGGTGATCACCTGGTCGATCAGGCTGTAACGCTTCACCGCGGCCAGGACGCCGGCCAGCGTCGCGATCGTGACCCACAGGATCCATGCCGTGCCCATCAGGATCGCTGTCGCCGGGATCCGCTGGGCGATCAGGCCAAGGACCGGCTGGCCGGACGAGATCGAAAAGCCGAAATCCCCATGGATCACGCCGTTCGTCCCGCCACCCAGGAACGCGGGCAGGAAGTTGGGCAGGCCCTGGGCGGAGAGGAAGCCGCCGCCGGTGCAGTTCCAGAATCCAAGCCAGCCGAAATACTCCTGGATCGTGTCGAGGATGCTCGCGTTGCGGACCAGACACCAGCGCTGCAGCCAGGCCGTGACCTGCTCGGGGCTAATGTGCGGGTTCTGGTTGAAGGCCGCCTGCGGGCCACCGGGGGCCTGCTGCATGAGCAAGAAGCTGACCACCGTGATCAGCCAGATGACGGGGAGCGCCTGGATGACGCGTCGAACGATGAACTTCGTCATGCCGCTGCTTCGAAGAAGCCTCGCCGGGCCCTCGAGACCCGCCGCCGGATACGCATTCGGTTGATCGCCTCGATCGGATGATAGGTTGGAGCGGCGGGCCGACGGCCGGCTCCGCCGCTCCTTCTGGGGCGGTGACTGAGCGCCGCCGAGCGGCGACGCTCAGATCGTCCTACTTGGAGAACCAGTCCTCGACGTTCCAGGTGGGACCCGTCGCGCTCGGATTGAACATCGGCCAACCGCCGAGGTGCACTCCGATGCCCGTGGTCTCAGCCCGGTAGTACAACGGGATCTCGGGGGTCCCGCCGACGTACGCGTCCTGGACGGCTCCGGCGTCTTTCTGCTGCGCCGCGAGGTCGACGTCGCTCTTGAGGGCGGTCAGGGCAGCATCCATCGTCGGATCGCTGAAGCGCGTGTCGTTGGACCCTGAGTGATCGCCCGTCTCCGGCCACTGCGTCGTGTCGTAGGCGTAGTAGTAGTCGTTATAGGGGCTACCGGTAAGGACATACGCGAAGTCCGCGAGGTCGTAGTTGCCGCGGTAGATGCTGCAGTCGGTGGTGGTCTTGGTGTCCACCCAACCGGCGAACAGGATCGAGGCGGCGTCGACCGTCTTGATGTAGCTCTTGATGTGGATCGCCGTGAGGTAGGACTCCACCTTCTGCAACTCGGTCAGGCGGGTCGGGTTGCCGGCCGAGGTGCACAGCTCGAGGTTGACGTCCTTGCCCGCGGTCAGCTGGCGGTTGCCGTCTGAACCGACCGGCATGATCGGGTCGAGCAAGGTGTTGGCACCGGCCACGTCAAAGGCCGGGCAGGTCTCGGTCTTGGCGTACCACAGGCCAGGCGGGGTCGGCGAGCAGGCCGGCGGGACGTTTGCGCCGGGGAAGACCGCCGCGATCAGGTCCGGCTTGTTGATTGCCATCGCGATCGCCTTGCGGACGGCGGGCATCCACAGCCCGTTGCCGCGGGTCTTGTTCGGATCGTTGTAGAGATCGAGGTGCTCGTACTGCCAGGCCGGCTGGAGCTCAGCCGTTCCGACCGTCGGGTCGGTGCTCTGGATCGTCGAGTAGTTGGCCTGGGTCATGTCGAGGGCCAGGTCGATCGCGCCGCTCTTGAAGGCGGCGATCTCGCCGTCGATGCTGTCGAACAGCTCGAACTTCAGGCCGGCCAGGTAGGGTGGATGGCTGGCCCCGCCGACGGCCATATCAACGCCAGCGTGCCAGTCCGGATTCGGCGCGTAGTCGATTTCGGTCTTCGACGCGTTCGTAATGATGAACGGGCCGTTGAACGGGACGCTCGCGATGGCCGAGCTGATCGGCATCGACTTAGAAGCGTTGGCGACCGTGAACGTGCTCAGCCACTTGGCCTGGAAGAAGTCGCTACCCAGGAGGTTCAGCCAACCCGGGTAGAGGTCCTTGAAGTGGAACGTCGCCGAGAGGCCATCGGCCGAGACGGCGATGCTGTCGACGTCGGGGAAGCCCGAGCCACATACGAGGCAGCCGGACTGAGCCTTGTCGTTGGCGAACGCCCACGTAGCCTTCCAGTCGTTCATCGTCAGCGCGGTCCCGTCCGACCACATCAGGCCCGGCTTGAGAGTCACGGCCACGGTGAAGGTGGTTCCGGTGACGACGACGCCGCCGTTCTCGACGGTCGGGATCGACGCGGCGAGGTCCGGGATGTACTTGCCGTCCGAGGTGATCGTCAGTAGGGCGCGCATCGCGGGCGTAACCGCCTCGACGGTGGTGAAGGCCGACGAATAGAACGGGTTGAGGTTGTCAGGCGGCTGCCACTCGCCCATGACGATCGTGCCGCCGGTCTTGGCGCCTGTCGGCGGCTTGTAGTTCGTACCAAAGATGGACGCATCGAGGGCCGAGACCGGCGACCCGCTCGGGGCTGTCGAGGCCGGGGGCGCCGAGGCCGCCGAGGCCGCCGGTGCTGTCGACGGGGCAGCTGCCGAGGGTACGGGGGTTGCGGCCCCGCTGCACGCTGCAAAGAGGATAGCCGCCGCTGCGACCAACCCGCCTAGACGTTTCCGCATCTAATCTCCTCCAGCTGGCACAAGGCCAAATGGTCATCGGGACTCGGCGGGTGGCATTCCCCGGTGGAGCACCCAGCCCGGACAGCTGCGCGCTTGCCCGCGGACCGTGGACAACACCGTGCGAACGCGTCGCCAACAACGACGCCGCCGGTAATATGGGCGGGCTGGTGGCCCCTGTCAAATGTCCGGACAGGGTGTCTCGGCCCCGGTCATCGGTCGCCAGCGCAGGTTCGGCTGTCGCGCTGCCGTCGTCTCGTCGAGACGGCGAACCGGCGCCGTGTGCGGCGCATCGTGGACGAGCTCGGGCGTCTCGACCGCCTCGGCGGCGATCCTGATCAGGGCGTCGGCGAACGCGTCGAGCGTCTCGATCGCCTCGGTTTCGGTGGGTTCGATGAGCATGCCCTCGTCGACGGTCAGGGGGAAGTAGATCGTCGGCGGGTGGAAGCCGTAATCGAGCAAGCGCTTGGCGATATCGAGCGTGCGGATGCCGGTCGTTCGCTTGATCGTCGCCGCTGACGCCACGAACTCGTGCTTGCAATGGCGCTCATAGGGAATGTCGTAGGTCCCGGTCAGCCGGGTCTTCAGGTAGTTGGCGGCGAGCACCGCGTCATCGCTGACCTCGCGCAGGCCCTCCGCACCGTGCGCCCGGAGGTACGCATAGGCACGCAGCAGGACGCCGGTATTGCCCACGAAGCTGCGCAGCCGGCCGATGCTCGTCGGGCGCTCGCCGGGTCGCTCTAGCCGGAAGCTTCCGTTGGCCTCGCGCAGGACTCGAGGTGCAGGCAGGAACGGAACGAGTCGAGGACCGACGCCAACCGGCCCGGCGCCCGGCCCGCCGCCGCCGTGGGGCGTGCTGAAGGTCTTGTGGGTGTTGATGTGCATCACGTCGAAGCCGGCCTCCGCCGGCTTGAACCGGCCCAGGATCGCGTTGAGGTTCGCGCCGTCCATGTAGGCCAGCGCCCCGGCGGCATGGACCGCCTCGAGCAGGTCGCCGATCCGGCTTTCGAACAGGCCGAGCGTGGACGGATTGGTGATCATCACCGCCGCCGTACGCGGCCCCAGGGCGGCTCGGAATGCGGCGAGGTCGACGCCGCCGTCGGGGGCCGACCGGATCGTGATCGTCTTGAAGCCGGCCATGGAGGCCGTGGCCGGGTTCGTGCCGTGCGAAGAATCGGGGATGAGGACCTCGAGCCGATCGGTATCGCCCCGACTGCGGTGGTAGGCGCGGATCATCAGGATGCCGGTCAGCTCACCCTGTGCGCCGGCGGCCGGCTGGAGGCTGACCGCCTGCATCCCGCTGATCTCGGCCAGGATCTCCTCGAGCTCCCACAGGACCTGGAGGGTGCCCTGGGCCGTGTCGTCCGGAGCGAGCGGGTGGAGACCGGCGAAGCCGGGCAGGCGGGCAGCCCATTCATTCAGCTTTGGGTTGAACTTCATCGTGCACGAGCCGAGGGGGTAGAAGCCGGTGTCGATGGCGAAGTTCAGCTGGCTGAGATTCACATAGTGGCGGACCACCTCGAGCTCGTTGAGCTCGGGCAGGGCCGGCGGGCTCGCCCGGCGAGCCGTGGCCGGCAACCGGTCGAGGGCGTCCTTGGGTGGGTGCGGGATCTTGCCGCCGCCGCGTCCCGGGCGGGACTTCTCGAAGAGCGTCGATTGGAGACGCGGCCCGGTCACACCCATCGGGCACCCCCGAGCTCGGCTCCGAGGGCGTCGGCGAAGCGCCGGATCTCATCGGGAGTGGTGACCTCCGTCGCGCACACGAGCAGGCCGTCGGCCAGGCCGGGATCCTCGGGCTCGACCGCGGCCAGGGCCAGGCCGGCCAGGACGCCTCGTTCGAGCAGCCGCCGATGAACCGATGATGCATCGGGGACCCGGACCACGAACTCGTTGAGGTAGGGGCCGGGGTGGAGCCGGCCGGCCCCGGCGCCCCGGAGGGCGGCCTCGAGCTCGGCGGCGCGCGCGGCGCCGAGGGCCGCCACGTCACGCAGGCCATGTGGGCCGAGACAGGCCAGGTAGACGCTTGCAGCCAGGGCCAGGAGCGCCTGGTTGGTGCAGATGTTGCTGGCCGCTCGCTCGCGTCGGATGTCCTGCTCGCGGGCGCGCAGGGTCATCACGAACGCGCGCTGGCCGTCGAGGTCCATGGTCATCCCTACCAGCCGGCCCGGGATCTGGCGGATCAGGGCATCGGTCGTGGCCAGGATGCCCAGGTAGGGCCCGCCGTACTGGGCTGGAATCCCGAGCGACTGGCCCTCCCCGGCCGCGATGTCGGCGCCGTAGGCGCCCGGCGGGGCGAGCACCGCCAGGGAGACCGGCTCGACGACCGCCACGAAGAGCGCACCCGCGGCATGAGCCAGCCGGCCGATCTCGGCCATCGGCTCGAGCAGGCCATAGAAGTTCGGCTGACCGGCGATCACCCCGGCGACGGGGCCGCCCGGCTCGGCCAGGAGCTGTTCGAGGGCCGCCAGATCGGTCGTGCCAGCCGCCTCGCCGGTGGCCACGGTCGGAATCTCGGCCAGCTCGTGGTCGCCCCCCAACAGGTACGTGGCCAGGGTTTCGCGGTAGTGGCGATGGATCGCCCGGCTGACCAGGATCCGGCGGCGGCCGGTCGCTCGGCAGGTCATCAGCGCGGCTTCGGCGGTCGCGGCCGCCCCGTCGTAATGGGAGGCAGAGACGACATCAAGCCCGACGAGCTCGGCGAGCAGCGACTGGTACTCGTAGATGCTCTGGAGGGTGCCCTGGCTGACTTCGGGCTGGTATGGGGTGTAAGCCGTGTACCACTCGCCCCGGAGCAGGATCTGATCGACTGCCGGCGGCTGGAAGTGGCGATAGACGCCGGCCCCCAGGAAGCTGGCGAGGTCGGTCCGATTACGCCCGGCCAAGGCCTGGAGATGGGCCGCCAGCTCGAGCTCCGACAGGCCCGCCGGCAGGTCCAGCCGGCTCGCCCTGAGGGCCGCCGGGATGTCGGCGAACAGCTCGTCGACGGAGGAGACGCCAATCACCTCGAGCATTCGAGCGCGGTCGGCGGGGGTATGGGGCCCGTAGGGCATCGGTCGGTCAGACCTCGGCGATCAGCTGGTCGTAGGCCGCCGGATCGAGCAGGTCGGCGAGCTGGGCGGAATCGGCGACCTTGAGCCTGACCATCCAGCCCTCGCCGTATGGGTCACTGTTGACCAGCTCCGGCTGGCCGGCCAGGGCGGGATTGACCTCGGTGACGACACCGCTGAGCGGCGAGAACAGGTCACTGACGGCCTTGACCGACTCGACCACCCCGAAGGTCGCGAACGCGGCGACCGACGCGCCGACGGCAGGCAGCTCCACGAAGACGATGTCGCCGAGCTGGTCGGCGGCGAACTTCGTGACGCCCACCGTGGCCAGGTCGCCAGCCAGTCGGACCCACTCGTGGTCCCGTGTGTAGCGCAGGTCCTGGGGGACCATTGAGCGCAACCTCCTGATCGAGCGGCTGAACCCGCGATCCGGCCCGCTCGGATGGGTCAGCGGGGACGGCGGTAGAACGGAAGCGGAACAACCTCGGCGGCGACCCGCGCGGCGCGGATCTCGACCGCGACGATCGTACCCGGTTCGGCCTCGCCCGGCGCGACGTAGGCCATCGCGATCGCCCGTCCGAGTGTGGGCGAGAGGGTGCCACTGGTGACAACGCCGGTGGCTCGCTCACCGGCGAAGACCGGATAGCCGTGCCGGGCGATGCCCCGCCCGGTCATCGTCAGGCCAACCAGCAGCCGGGCCGGGCCGTTCTCCGCGATGCGCCGGAGCGCCTCGCGACCGACGAAGTCGATCGGCTTGTCGAGCCGGACGACCCGGCCAAGATTCGCTTCGAATGGGTTCACGCCGGGATCGAGATCATTGCCGTACAGCGGCATCCCGGCCTCAAGCCGGAGGGTGTCCCGGGCGCCCAGGCCCACGGCGGCCAGGCCATGCGCTCGGCCGGCGCTCCAAAGCGCGTCCCACAGCTCGCCCGCCCGCGCCGTCTCGACGAATATCTCGAAACCGTCCTCGCCGGTGTAACCGGTCCGGGCGACCAGGGCCGGGATCCCGGCGACGACGCCCTCGGCGATCCCGTAGTAGTGGATCGAGGCTACGTCCAGGTTGGCCAGCGGCGCGACGATCTCGATCGATCGCGGTCCCTGGATGGCACATAGGGCCATGGCCAGGGAGCGATCGTCGAGGATCGCCCGGTGCGGCGCGATTCGCTGGGCCAGGAGGTCACTCACGAGCGGAGTGTTGCCCGCGTTGGCCACCACCAGGAATCGTTCTTCGGCCAGGCGGTACACGATCAGGTCATCAAGGATCCCGCCGTTCGGGGCGCAGATCATCGAGTACTGGGCGCGGCCCACCGCCAGCCGAGGCGGCTCGGAGACGAGGGCGGCGGAGAGGGCCTCGCCGGCGTCCGGGCCCTCGACGAACAGCTCGCCCATATGCGACAGGTCGAACAGGCCGGCTCGCTCGCGGACCGCCCGATGCTCCTCCAGAATGCCGCGGTACTGAAGCGGCATCTCCCAGCCCGAAAACGTCGTCATCCTGGCGCCGAGAGCCCGATGGCGGTCGAGCAGCGGGGTGGCGTGGATCGCGACCTCGAGCGGGGGCTCGGTCACCTTGGCTCCGCGGCGCCGAAGACCGCCGCAGCCCGCTCGACCAGGGCCCGCTCGGTCTCGAACGTCAGCACGCCGCCGGCGTCGGCGAGGTCCACCCAGCGCACGTCGTCAAACTCGTGGTCGTGGCGAGCCAGGTCGCCACCGGTCGATTCCATCAGGAAGTAGTGGACCGTCTTGTAGATCCGGGTGCCCGTCTGGACAAAGGTGTACGAGATCGACTCGAACGGACCGGTGATCCGCACGTCGAGGCCCGTCTCCTCGGTCACCTCGCGGAGGGCCGTCTGCTCGGTCGTCTCGCCGGGGTTGGGCGTGCCCTTGGGCAGGGTCCAGGTGTAATGGTCACCCTCGCGTCGGCGCCTGCCGGCAACGAACTGGGGGATGCCCGCTTCGCGCCGGATCACGATCCCGCCGGCGGAAGTTGCGCTGCTGCTCCTCAGGCGAGCCACGGCGCCGACGCGGCGCTCGGCCGGTCACGCCTGACGGGCTGACCGAGGCGCATCCAGCGAAAGGTGACGACCGGCCGGATCCGGCCGGTCCTGAAGCCGGCGTAGGAACGAGCGGGCCTGATCGAACGCCAGCTGGCACGCAGCTGGACGTATGGTCCCAGGTCCGACCGACGCAGCGCAGTCTGGTGGCTGGAGGCAGCCTGAAAGGTCGTGCTTCGGAGCCCGAGTCGGCGTTCCCGAGCCCGGGGCGACGAGCGCACGAAGCGCGCCGCGGGACGCGCCGCGTATTTGGCGGCAATGCTGTGCTGCATCCGCCAATCCTACCTGCTCAGGAACGCATTGCAAGAGCGTCACGCAGCCCACTGATAGCCTCCGGTGTCAGGGCGCCACGGCCTGCCGCCAGCCCGATCTCGCGCTCGGCGGCGGCCCGGTACAGGTCGAGCACGCCAGGTGCGTGATCGCGCAGCGTGGCGAGGTGAGCCCGGAGGGTACCGACATCGCCGCGGGTGATCGGACCGGTCAGCGCGGCGCGGATCCCCAAGGCCCGGGCGTTGCCCAGGGTCTGCTCGATCAACGGCCCGTAGATCGCGAGCGAGCTAGCCTCGTCCAGGCCCGCCACCCGGCCAAGCTCGGCGATGGCATCGAGCAGCGCATCGAAGCCACCGGCAGCCAGGACTGCCGCGGCGTGATAGGCGGACTTCGAGCCGGGCGCCAGGCGGACCGCTGTCGCCCCGATCGCCGCGGCCATCTCGGCCAGCAGGGCCACCAGCTGGTCATCCCCTTCGACTGCGACCGTGGCTCCGTGGAACGCAGCCACGGCGCGCTCCGTGTCGGCGAAGGCAACGAGGGGGTGGAATGAGCCGATCTGCGTCCCGGCCGCCATGGCCGGCTGGAGGACTTCAGCCCCGAGCGCCCCGCTCGTGTGGACGAGGGCCTGCCCGGCATACAGCCGAAGGCTGGCGGCCAACGGCCCAAGGGCATCGTCGGGTACGGCCAGGATGACCAGCTCGACCTCGTCGAGGATCGCCGTCGCATCGGTGAAGGCCCGGGTGCCGCCCACGAGCTGGCTGAACCTGCTCCGGCGGGCAGCGTCGCGACTGGCGACCGCGGTGATCGGCCAGCCCGCTCGACTGAGTGCCACGCCAAGCGCCGTTCCCACGGCTCCTGCCCCGACGATCCCGAGATAGGGCGGTTGGCCGGGCTCGGAGTGCTCATGCGGGTGGCGGTGACCGTGCGCCTCGCCGTCGCCGTCACCGTGCTCGTGGCGCCCGCGGGAGCCCGGCTCAAGGTCCAGGCCGGCCTCGGCGGCCACCGCCGCGAGGCGCGCGTCGCTCGAGTCAGGCTCGCTCGAGTCGCCGCCCGACGGCTCGCGCTGCGGGTCGCCCCAGACCTTCATCGACGGCAGTACGATTCCATGCCACGAGTCTAGCGACGCCAGAGAAGGGTCACCCGTGTCAATCCTTGATCCGTTTGCCGCCCGGGCGAGCCTGGGTTCGGGCCTCCCCGACTACTACCGGCTGGCTTCACTCGAAGCCCTCGGCAGCGGCCCCGGGCAGGGGCTTGGCACCAGCCTGGACCGGGCGCCGATGACGCTCAAGATCCTGCTCGAGAATGTGCTCCGCCACGCCGGCCGGGGCGTCGTCAGCGAAGCCGATGTGCGCACCCTGGCGGCCTGGCGGCCGGGCGCAGCCGGGCTGGCTGAAGTCCCGTTCATGCCCTCGCGGGTCCTGCTCCAGGACTTCACCGGGGTACCGGCGATCGTGGACCTGGCGATGATGCGGGACTCGATGGCCGAGATCGGCGGGGATCCCACCCGGATCAACCCACTCGTACCGGCCGATCTGGTGATCGATCACTCGGTCCAGGTCGACCGGTTCGGCACGCCCGGCGCATTCGCCTTCAACGTCGAGCGGGAGTACGAGCGCAACGGCGAGCGCTATCAGCTCCTGCGCTGGTCGCAGGAGGCGTTCGAGGGCCTGCGGGTCGTCCCGCCCGGGACCGGCATCGTCCATCAGGTCAACCTCGAATTCCTGGCCAGCGTGGTGACCACCCGGACCGACGAAGACGGGCCGGTCGCCTTTCCGGACACACTGGTCGGGACCGACTCGCACACGACGATGGTCA
>PLZO01000087.1 GCA_003152165.1 Chloroflexota bacterium | reverse complement strand
TCGAGGTAGCTCACCCGCATCTCGTCCTCGATGCGGATCGAGCGAATGTCGCCGATGTCGTCGGTCACGGTTCAGGATCTCCTGGGCGGCTCAAACTGGCGTAGCGGCGGCGGGTGCCAGGGCACCGAGCGCCGCGGCTTCGGACGTAGCCGGAGCGTCGGCACGCCGGCGGATCAGGCCGAGCTGGGCCTTGATGGCTGACGCTCGCGCTGCCGGCAGCTTGACGAGCACGTCCCGCAGGACCCACGCTCGGTGGCCGTCGTTCGTCGCCGCGGCTCGCGCTGACTCACGCTCGACGAAGGCGAGCACGGGCTCCGGATCGACGAGGGTCAGCGAACGGAGTGCCCAGGCCAGGGCCTTCTGCACGTTTGGCTCTGCGTCGCCGAGCAGGCTACCGATCAGCCCGAGTCCGTGGACCGCGATCTGACGCTCGCGACCGAGCCGCCGGTCGATGAACGGCGTCGTTGCGATCGTGGAGCCAATCAGCCGCCGCTCCCAAGGAGACCGGGAGTAGACGAGCTGCTCGAGCTCGGCCCAGCGATACGGCTCAAGCAGGATGCCCCGGCCATAGGGGTGGGCAAGTGCGTCGACCGTGATCCAGTCGGCGGCCTCCCGAGCCGCCCGCCGAAGGAGCTGCCAGGCCCGCTCCGGATCAACCGGCAGGAGTCGATCTAGGAGCTCGAAGGCGAACCAGCGCGGCTCGAGCTCGGCCTGGGCAAAAAGCCGCTCGGACAGCTCCAGGTAGCCTGCTGGCCGCTCACCCCGGGTTGCCTGACGGAAGCCTCGATCGACGGCTGCATTCAAGGGCCAGCGCACGCCGAAGGTGGGCCCAAGACCGGGCGCGATCCGGCGCTCACCCTCGCGATACTCCGGGTCGGCCAACCCTGCGAAGCCACCCGAAAGCGCGCGGCTGAACCCGTCGGGATCGGCCGTGAGCTCCGCCAGCCGCCCGCCCAGTCGCTCGGCCTCGGGCGTCTTCGCTGCGACGAAGGCAATGGCCCGCGCCGTGATCGCTGAGCCGCTGGTCACTTGCTCATTCCGGTGCCGTTCGCCCGGGCGTTCCGGATGCGAACGCCGTAGCGGGCCATGAGCTCGCGCTTGCGCTCCTCGGTTGCCGCCACGTAGACCGCTTCGGCCGTGGCCAGCGGCGTTCCGTTCGCATCGACAATCTGCCCGGCCGTATTGACCAGCCGACGACGAGTGCGCACGATCCAGCCCTCCGCGCGAACGGGCGTACCGACCGGAACGGGCCGCTTGAACTCGATCGTCATTCGGGCGGTCACGCCCCAGTTGTCCTCGGCCACGAGGGCCCAGGCCATGACCTCGTCGAGGATCGTGGCAATGATCCCGCCGTGGGTGACGCCCCGCCAGCCCTCGAACCGACTGTCCACGACGAATTCCGACCAGGAGCGGCGCTCCCCGAGGTGGAGTTGGAGCTGCAGGCCGTGCTCGTTGAGCTCGCCGCACGCAAAGCAGTTGTGCGGCTCGAACTCGAATGACGGTCCGCCGGCAGCGGCCTGGACCTCAGATGTCAAGATTCTGAACCTTGCGAGCTTCGGACTTGATGAAGTCCTTGCGGGGCGCCACCTTCTCGCCCATCAGTGTTGTGAAGATCTCGTCCGCGGCCGCCGCGTTCTCGCTGTCGACGCGCAGGAGGGTCCGCGTCTCCGGGTTCATCGTCGTCTCCCAGAGCTGCTCGGCATTCATCTCGCCAAGGCCCTTGAATCGCTGGACCGAGACATTCTTCGCGTTCATCTGCTTGACGATCGCCTCGCGCTCCTTCTCGCTCTGAACGTACTTTGTGACCTTGCCCGTGCTGACCCGGTAAAGCGGCGGCTGGGCGATATAGAGGTAGCCCGCCTCGATCACCTGGGGCATGTGCCGGTAGAACAAGGTCAGGAGCAGGGTCCGGATGTGGGCCCCGTCGACGTCGGCGTCGGTCATGATGATGACCCGGTGGTAGCGCAGCTTGGTGAGGTCGAAGCTGTCGCCGATCCCCTCGATCCCGGCGCCCAGGGCGATGATCAGCGGCCGCACGTTCTCGCTTGCCACGATCCGATCCAGGCGCGCCTTCTCGACGTTGAGGACCTTGCCCCGCAGCGGCAGGATCGCCTGGAAGCGCCGATCCCGACCCTGCTTGGCCGAGCCGCCGGCCGAGTCGCCCTCGACGATGAAGATCTCGCTGCGCTCGGGGTCGCGCTCCTGGCAGTCGGCCAGCTTGCCCGGCAGGGACAGTCCGTCCAGGGCGCCCTTGCGGATTACCAGGTCGCGGGCCTTGCGGGCCGCCTCGCGGGCCCGGGAGGCGGTCAGGCACTTCTCGATGATCCTGCGGCCGTCGCCGGGGTTTTCCTCGAGGTATTGGACGAGCCCGTCGGCGAGGACCGCCTGGACCTGGCCCTTGACCTCGGCGCTGCCGAGCTTGGCCTTCGTCTGTCCCTCGAACTGGGGCTCGGGGAGCTTGACGCTGATCACCGCGGTCAGTCCCTCGCGGACGTCATCGCCGCTTAGATTCGCGTCGGAGTCCTTGAGGATCCCCGACCGGCGCGCCCAGTCGTTGAGTGAGCTGGTCAGAGCGGCCCGGAAGCCCGTCACGTGTGTGCCACCATCGACCGTGTTGATGTTGTTGGCGAAGGCGAGGACGTTCTCGGTGTACGTGTCGTTGTACTGGAGGGCGACCTCGACGAGAGTCTGGCCTTCCTTTCGTTCGACGTAGATTGGGCGCTGGGTGAGCACTTCCTTGTTCCGGTTCATGTGCCGGACGAAGGACATCAGCCCGCCTTCAAAGTAGAAGGAACGCTCCCGGTCGTTGCGGTCGTCGATGAACGTGATCCAGACGCGCTTGTTGAGATAAGCCGACTCGCGCAACCGCTGGGAGATCAGCTCGAACGAGTAGTCGATGTCCTCGAACATCTCGGGGTCCGCCCGGAAGCTCGTTTTCGTTCCCCGCCGCGCCCCGGCCGGTCCAACCTTGACGACCTTGGTCGAGGGCTTGCCGCGCACGTACTCCTGGGACCAGACGGACCCGTCGCGGGACGATTCGACCCGCATCCACTCGGATAGCGCGTTGACCACGCTCACCCCGACGCCATGCAGGCCACCCGAGACCTTGTAGCCGCCTTGCTCGAACTTCGCGCCGGCGTGCAGGATCGTATGGACGACTTCGAGGGCGTCGATGCCGCTCTTGTGCCGACCGACCGGCACACCGCGCCCGTCATCCTCGACCGTGACCATCCCGGCCGCGGTGATCTGGACGGTGATCCTGGTGGCATAGCCGGCCATCGCCTCGTCGATCGAGTTGTCGACGACCTCCCAGACCAGGTGATGGAGCCCGCGGGCATCGGTCGAGCCGATATACATGCCTGGCCGCTTTCGAACAGCCGCGAGGCCCTCGAGGATCTGGATGCTTTCGGCGTTGTAATCCGAACCGCTCCTGGGGCTGGCCTTGGTCCGGGGGCGGCGCTCGGCCGACGCCCCGGCAGCGCCGGATGCGGCGGCGGCGCTCACCTTGTGGCTGGAATCCTCGGTCACGCGGGTCCTCCGGTTAGGCGCTCGTACAGCCGCCCAAGATCCTCATCGGTGTAGTACTCGATCACGATTCGTCCGCCTTTTCGGCCGCGGGCGACGGACACCTTGGTCCCGAGGGCGCTCCTCAGGTCGTCTTCGACCCGCTCGAGGTCGGGATCGGATCGGCGTTCCGTTGCTGCCTTGGCCGGCCGGGGCTCGCGCAGGCGTCGAGCGAGCTCTTCGGCCTGGCGAACCGACAGCCCCGCATCGACGATGGTTGAGACGAGATGGAGCTGCTGGACGGCCGGCAGGCCGACCAGGGCCCGAGCATGACCTTCGCTCAGGCGCCCATCTGCGACGGCCGCCTGCACGCCGTCATCGAGCTCGAGCAGGCGGAGTGTGTTCGTGATCGTGGTTCGGGCCCGTCCAACCTGCCGTGCGATTTCATCCTGGGTCAGCCCGAATTCCTCGTGCAGCTGACGGAATGCGTTGGCCTCCTCGATCGGGTTGAGGTCTTCGCGCTGGACGTTCTCGACGAGGGCCAATTCGAGCTGCTCCCGGTCGGCGAGCTGCCGGATCACCGCCGGGATTCGCTCGAGGCCAGCCAGTCGGGCCGCCTGGACGCGGCGTTCCCCTGCAACAATGCGGTAGCCGTCGAGCGTCTCGGTCACCAGGATGGGCTGCAGGACCCCGTGATCGGCGATGCTCGTTGCCAGCGCTTCAAGGTTCGCATGGGCCACGTCACGGCGAGGCTGGTTCGGGTTGACGTGGATCTCGTTGAGTGGGATCTCGTTCGCGCTGGCCAAGGCCCCCTCGCGCGATGGAATGAGCGCCGAAAGCCCGCGCCCAAGGGCGGGCCCCGTCCCGCGGGCACTCACTGGACACCTGCCGGCTGGGTGGCCGGCGCCTTGGTCGGGTGGGGCGGCGTGCCGGCTCCGCTACTGGTCATCACCGGGATCGGCTCACGGGCCGGCTTCGAGTCGGGCGTGGCGGCCGGATCGACCGCCCACAGCCGGGCGCGAAACTCGCGCGAAAACGCGCCATAGGCCCGGGCGCCCTTCGAGTCGGCCTGGTAGAGCGCGATCGGCAAGCCATGGCTGGGTGCCTCGGACAGGCGGACGCTGCGCGGGATCAGGGTGTCGTAGACCGCCGGCCCAAGGTGGCGGCGAACCTCGGCGCGGACCTCCGCGGAAAGGTTCGTCCGAGCGTCGTACATCGTCAGGAGCACTCCCTGGATCGTGAGCCGCGGGTTGAGGTGGTCGCGAACGAGATGGATGGTTCCGATGAGCTGGCCGAGCCCCTCGAGGGCGTAGTACTCGCACTGGAGGGGAATGAGGACCGAGTCCGCAGCCGTAAGCGCGTTCACCGTGAGGAGCCCGAGCGATGGTGCGCAGTCGATCAGGATGAGGTTGTAGGTGTCGGCGAGCGGGCCAATCGCCCGAGCCAGGCGGCGCTCCCGACTGTTCATCGCGGCGAGCTCAACTTCTGCTCCGGCCAGTGCCGGTGCCGACGGAATGAGCTCAACTCCGGTACTCGCGATTGGAATCACAGCATCGGCGATGCTGGCTCCATCCACCAGGACGTCGTAAATCGAGCGGCTGACCGTTCGCCGGTCGACACCCAGCCCACTCGTGGCGTTACCCTGAGGATCCAGATCGATGACGAGGATCCGGTCTCCGGCGAGAGCGAGATCAGTGGCGAGGTTCACCACCGTCGTCGTCTTTCCGACGCCGCCCTTCTGGTTGGCGCAGGCGATTGTCTGGCCCACTCAGTACCCCGGACCGATGTCATTCACGCGTCTCCATTCTACCAAAGCGGGACCCTTCGAGCCTCCTTCCTGAGCGGGCGCCGCAGATCCCAGGGCCCAGGCGGCGTCCTTCTCCCTCGCGGCAAGATCATCCGCTTCACCGCTTGCCTGGCTCGTTGTCAAGCCGGTCCGTCGTGATGTTTCACGTGGAACGGTTCGCGGACGAATACGCTACTGCACAGGCCCTCGTTACCTCGAGAGGCGGGCGTTGCCGATCATGGCGTGGCCGTCAGGCGAGACCACGGCCGGCAAGGCTGGCACGGCCCGGCGGGCGGAAGCACGATTGCCCGGATTCAGAGTCGGTCGGTATACTGGTCGGGCCGGAGCCGTCACCTCGATCGTCGCCTCGTCCGATCACCGGCAAGGGGCCAGACACCTCGCCGAGGATCGCGCCAGATGAGTCTGCCACTCGCCGCGGTAGTCGCCGTGGTGGCTGCGGTCCTGCAGCTGACCATCGTCCAGTACCTCGGTATCAACGGGGCCTATCCGGATCTTCTCCTCGTGGTCGCCGTCATCGCCACGTTTACGTGGAGCACTGAAGGTGGGATCACGCTCGCATTCGTTGGCGGTCTGATGATCGATCTCCTAACCCCGCGACCAATCGGCCTGACGGCCTTCACGCTGCTCGTCTCGACCGGCATTGCCGCGCTGATCGCCCGGCTGATCCCGCGCGGCCGGATCGTCACAGCGATCGGCGCGACCTTCGTCCTGAGTTTCGTGACGGACCTGCTGTTCCTGGGGATGTATACGGCGCTCCGGGGCAAGCTCGAGGTGGGTGATCCAATCCAGCTCATCCTGCCTGGTGCGCTCTACTCCGCGGCAATTGCGGTGGTCCTGGCGCCGGCCGCGGTCGCCCTCCACAAGCGTTTCGCCGAGCGCGAGCGGGTCGCGTGGTAGCCGCCGGCCTTGTCGATGAGCGGCCCGGGCGCGAGCGCCAGCTCATCCGGTTCATTGCCTTCGGGATCGCCGCCCTCCTAGCGATCGGCGGGCTGACTGCCCGGATGGTCTACCTCCAGCTGGTCAGCGGCCAGACCTACCAGCAACTGGCCACCAGCAACAGCACGTTCCAGCAGGCGATCCCCTCCACCCGCGGCCTGATCTACGACCGCAACGGGCTCCTCCTCGTGGCCAACCTTCCGAGCTACACGGTGGAGATCCGGCCGTCGGACCTGCCGTTCTCGCAGCGGGCTACCGTCGTTGCCCAGCTGGCCTCGCTGTTGAAGATGGATCCGGCCGACATCAACGCCGCGATCGACGGCAACCCCGGCTCGACCTTCGACCTCGTCCGGATCGCCCAGGCCGTGCCGGTCGCCACGGCCAACCTGATCGCCGAGGAGCATCTCGACCTGCCCGGCGTGGAGGTCTCGGTCGATGCTCTGCGCCATTACACCAACGGGCCGCTCATGAGCGAGGTGCTCGGCTACACCGGAGCGATCGATGCTGCCACGCTGAAGCAGCTCACGCCCCTGGGTTACCAGCCTGACGACCTCATCGGGCTAGCCGGCGTGGAGGAGCAGTACGAGACCCAGCTCCGCGGCACCTACGGCACGGAGACGATCCAGCGCGATGCCACCGGCCGGCAGATCCAGGTCCTCTCGACCGATCGCCAGCCGGTCGCCGGGGATTCGTTGACGCTGACGATCGATACGAAGATGCAGCAGCAGGCCCAGACCGCCGTCGCCTGGGCGATGAAGGCGGCCAAGCTGAAGTCGGCGGTCCTCATCGCGATGAATCCGCAGACCGGCGAGATCCTGGCGATGGTCAGCACGCCCACGTACAACGACAACGATTTCGCCCAGGGGATCACCAATGCCCAATTTCAGGCGCTCCTGAAGAACCCCGACAAGCCTCTTCTCAACCATGCGATCAGCCTGCAGTTCCCGGAAGGCTCCACGTACAAGCTGGTCACCGGCTCGGGCGCGCTGACCGACAAGAAACTGACCCCGACCACCCTCATCCAGACCCATCCCTATATCCAGATCGGGGCGGACAGGTTCTGGGACTGGAACAAGATGGGCTTCGGCCCGCTCAACATCCTGGGTGGCTTTGCCGACTCTAGCGACACCTTCTTCTACCAGGTTGCCGAGATGCTCGGAATCCAGCGACTGGCCTACTGGGCCCACCAGTTCGGGTTCGGTGCGCCGACCAAAATCGACCTTCCCGGCGAAGTGGCCGGGATCGTCCCCGACGACCAGTGGAAGCAGGCCACCTTCGGCCAGGCGATCCTGCCCGGTGAGCTCGTCCAGGCGGGAATCGGCCAGGGCTTTGACACCTCCACCCCGCTCCAGCTCCTCAACGCCTACGCGGCACTCGCCAACGGCGGCACGCTCTACCAGCCCCAGGTCGTGCGCGAGATCACCGGGCCCGACGGCAATATCGTCCGGCCGTTCACCCCGATCGTCCTGCACAAGATCGCGGTACCGGCCAGTGTCTTGACGACGATGCGCGTGGCCGCCCGCCAGGTGGTCACCAGCCAGCACACTTACAACCTGGTCAACGAGCCGTTCGTGGTGGCCGGCAAGACCGGCACGGCCGAATTCGGCGTGCGTGACGCCAAGGGCCTCCTGCCCTACCACAACTGGTTCGTCGCCTTCGTGCCGCTCCACGGCGACGTTTCCAAGCCCGATTCGCAGCTCGCCGTGGTCGGCTTCAACGAGGACGCCAACACCGTCGGGAACTCGGCAACCGAGATGATCAAGTACTTCCTCCAGATCCACTTTGGCATCAAGCACGACCTGCGCCTGTTCAACCTGATGCAGATTGGCAACTTCTACCGTGGTGGCAATTGATGGCCGGTCGCCCGCCGAGGCCCGACGCGTGACCGGCGGCCGCCGCTGATGGGCGTGCTCAAGGCTGAGCCGGCCAAGGTCCAGGACTGGGCGAGCGGGTCAGTCGGGGCTTACTGGCGCGCCTACGACCTCCAGCTGACGATCTATGCCCTGCTCCTGGCCGGGCTGGGCCTGGCGATGTCGTACAGCAGCACCGTCGTGACCGGGGCGAATCCGCTCGATCCGAGCTCGAACTTCCTGCGCGGGTTGCTGTGGTCCGGGATCGCCGCCATCGTCTTCATCGCCGCGACGGTCTTCGACTACAAGTGGCTCAAAACGTTTGCCTGGCCGATCTACTTCGTGAACCTCGGCCTGCTCGGGCTGAGCCTGGTGGTTGGCACCGGCATCGGCGGCGCCGCTCGCTGGATCGCGATCGGGCCGCTCCAGTTCCAGTTCAGCGAGCTCGCCAAGATCCTGATGATCGTGGTCCTGGCCAACTACCTGGCCGAGCGCCACGATCGGCTCGGCTCCCTCCGGGTGATCCTGGGCGCCTGTATCCTGATGATCCCGACATGGGTCTTGGTGATGCTCCAGCCGGACCTGGGGACGTCGCTGGTCCTGGCTGGGATCCTGGCCGGGATGCTCTTCCTGTCGGGGGCCAGCATGAAATGGCTCGGCGCGCTGGCGGGGCTCGTGATCGCGCTCATCCCTATTGCCTGGACCTACATCCTGCGCGACTACCAGAAGCAGCGCCTGTTGAGCTTCCTCAACCCGGCCGGCGACCCGCAGGGCTCGGGCTACCAGCTCCTCCAGTCGCAGATCGCCGTTGGCTCGGGTGGCCTGTTCGGCAAGGGCCTTACGAATGGCACCCAGGACGCCCTCGCCTTCCTGCCAGTGGGTGACACCGACTTTGCGTTCGCCCGACTGGCCGAGGAGCTTGGCTTCATCGGCGCCGCGCTCGTCTTCGTCCTATTCGTCGTCCTGCTCTGGCGCGTGCTGATGTCCGGTTACCGATCGCAGGACCGGTTCGGCACGATCTTCGCGGCGGGGATCGGCTCGATGCTGCTGTTCCAGCTGATCGTCAACGTGGGGATGGTGATCGGGCTTCTGCCGATCACCGGGATCCCACTGCCGTTCATCACCCGTGGCGGAGCCTCATTGATCAGCCTGGCGATCGGATTGGGGATTCTCCAGAGCATCAACATCCGGCAATCCCGGGCGGAGTGGTGATTCGGCGCCCGATTCCCGGCTGACCTCGAGCCCGGAGGGTGCCCGCAGCTCCTCCCAGGGCCGGCCCGGCGCGCACAGAATGGCCTGTGCAGATCGTGATCTTCCTGCTCAGCGCGGCTGTCAGCCTCACCGGCAGCGTCGTGCTCGTCGCGCGGCTCGAACGGGTCGGGGAGCGAGTCGGCGCATCCGAGGCGCTCCTCGGACTCGCTGCCGCGCTGGCCGCGGACGGGCCCGAGATCACCTCGTCGATCACTGCGATCTCGGGCGGACACGGCACGATCGGGATCGGAGTCACGCTCGGCTCGAACGTCTTCAACCTGGCTGCGCTGCTCGGGCTCAGCACGCTGATCGCCGGGCGGATCGGGCTCCATCGACGGTCGATCATCCTCGAAGGCGCCCTGGCGATCCTGCTCGCGCTGATCGCGGTCGCGGTGGTCGCCGGCGCGATCGGCCCCGGCCTGGGCCTGGTCCTCGGCCTGCTGGCCTTCCTGCCGTACGTGGCATACAGCGCGTTGCGGCCGACCGTGCGCCCGATACTGAGCCTGCCTGGACGACTGTCGGGCTGGCTGGCCCGGGCGCTCGACGAGGAAGAGTCCGAGCTGGCGATCGCGATCCGGCCCCAGCGTGGGGACTGGCGGGATGGCGTGCTCGTCGCCGTTGCGCTCGTGACCGTCGTTGGCGCGAGCGTGGTGATGGAGGAGACGGGCTCGAGCCTCGGCTCCGCGGCCGGGTTGGCCCCGATCCTGATCGGCGGCGTGATCCTCGCCGCTGTGACCAGCCTGCCCAATGCCGTAGCCGCGATCTACCTCGCGTCGAAGGGTCGGGGCGCCGCGATGCTGAGCACGGCTTTCAACAGTAACGCGATCAACGTGATTGTCGGGCTGACGATCCCGGCCGCGATCCTGGGCCTCGGCGCTCCCTCCCAGGACGCGGGCTTCGTGGCGTTGTTCTACCTCGGGCTCACGGCATTGGCCGTCGCCCTGGCCCTGCAGGCCAAGGGGCTGAACCGTCGAAGCGGCTCGGCGATCATCGTCGCCTACTTGCTCTTCGTCGCGGTGCTAGTCACGAGCTAGTCACGAGCTCGTCGCGAGCTAGTCGAAGGAGCCGGTCGCTACCGCCGCCGGAACAGTCCCGGTCGGTCGTCGCGGGCGGCCGATCGGCGGCGTCCGGTCCGGCGCAGGATCGCGTCGATCTCGTCCCGATAGGGGCGGCCGATCGTCATTCGATCGAGCCATTCGAGGTATTCGAGATCCCTGCGGCCGATCTCGCCGAGCGACCAGCCGGCATATCGACCGAAGCCCACGACGCTGCCCGACGGGTGGCCGGGAGGTGGGCCGGCCGCGCCTTCGCCGTCGGGCCGGCGCATCGACCGCTCGTCGTAGCCTCCGCCGACGTTCGAGCGGCCGGACGTCCAGTTGCTGCTGATCGGTTCCGGCGCTTGCATTCCGGCGGCGCTGGCGGGGCGGCGAGCGCCGGGACGTGGAACCGAGGGCGCCGTCGACGGTGCCGGCGCGTTCACAGCGGGCTCGGCCGCTGTGCGCTCCTGGGCCCGCTGCCGGTCGTACTCCGCGCGCCTGACCGGGTCGCCGAGGACCTCCCATGCGCCGTTGATCGCGACCATCCGATCGGCCGCCTCCGCGCCCGGCGCGAGATCGGGGTGGAACTTCTGGGCGAGCCGGCGGTAGGCGGCCTGGATCACCTCAGGATCGGCCTCGGAGTCGACCTGGAGGAGCTTGTACAGGTCAGGCTGAGCGGTGGGTCTCACGGACAGCCAGACTAGCAGGATGGTCGAACCAGTCCAGCGCTGGCGCATCGCCTTCCGGCGTGGCTCGCCGGCGCTCGACCTCGGCCCGCCGGAGATCACCCGGGCCTGGGCAGCCGGCCTCACCGCCGCCCGGATCCCGGTCGTGATGAGCGCCGCCGCCACCCCTCGGCCGCGCCTGACGTTTGCCGCGCCGCTCCCGCCGGGACGAGCCGCCGAGCACGACCTGGCCGACCTGATCCTGAGCGAACGGTGGTCGCTGTGGCGCCTGCGGGCCGCGCTCGAGGCAGCCCTGCCGGCCGGCTTCGAGGTCGTCGAGCTGTACGACGTCTGGCTCGGTGCGCCCGCGATCACCGCTATGCTCGGCGCCATGAGCCATCGGGCGACGTTAGCCGGAGCAGCGCCGGTTGAACTGGCGGCGGCCAGCCGCGGTTTGCTGGCGGCTGATCGGCTCGAGCGAAGTCGAGCGACTGGCACCGAGCGACGCATTACCTATGACCTCCGGCCGCTGATCCTCCAGCTGGAGGTTGATGGCTGCGGGCGCGCCCGGCCGGGGCTGGATCGTGAGCCGGCCGTCGCGCGGGCGACCATTCGGATGGTGCTCCGGACCTCTTCCGACGGGCCGCCGGGACGCCCTGACGAGGTGATCCTTGCGCTCGGCGAGGCGATCGACCGGCAGCTCGAACTGGTCGAGCTCGTCCGCGAGCGGGCCTGGACGACTGACGAGGTCCCGACCCTCGTCAAGTTGGCGACGAGGGGGACCGAAGCATGACCGTCATGGCCGAGGAGATCCGGCAGAGCCCCCAGCTGGTCCGGGAGCAGCTCGAGGCCAGCGGGCCGGCGCTCGGCACGGTGGCTGACGCCGTCCGACGGACCCGACCGCGATGGGTCTCGGTCGTCGCCCGGGGCACGTCGGACCATGCCGCAGTCTTCGCCCGTTACCTGATCGAGACCCAGCTCGGCTGGCCGGTCGCCCTCGCATCGCCGTCGGTGACGACCGTCTATCGAGCGCCGACCGATTGGACCGGCGGGCTGGTCTTGGCCGTGTCGCAGTCGGGGCGCAGCCCGGATCTCGTGGCGGTCGTCGAGGCGGCCCGTCGAGGTGGGGCCCTGACCGTGGCCGTGACGAACGTGGCCGGATCGCCGCTCGAGCTCGCGGCTGCCTACACCGTGCCCTGCCGCGCCGGCGAGGAACGGGCAGTCGCGGCCACCAAGAGCTACGTCGCGGAGCTGGCCGCCCTGGCCGGGATCGTGGCCGCGCTCGTGCCGGACTCGGACCTGGCCGCCGCCCTGCGGCGGGTCCCGGACGCCCTGGACCGGACCCTCGCGGCCGCCTCGGCATGGTTTGCTGGAGCGGGTGGAGCGGGTGACGGCTGTGGGCTCGAGCTCGTCGAGGCGGTGGCTGTCGCCGGTCGCGCGCTCGTCGTCTCGCGCGGCTTCAACCTGGCCACGGCCCTCGAGACCGCCCTCAAGCTCAAGGAGACCGGCCGAATCTTCGCCGAGGGCTACTCGAGTGCCGACCTTGAGCATGGGCCGATCGCCCTCGCCAGCGCCGGCGTCCCGACCCTCGTCTTCCGCCCGGATGGGCCGATGGGCGCGGCGATCGACCCCGCAGCAGACCGGGCCCGGTCGCTCGGCGCTCGAGCGTGGACCGTTGGCGGCTTGGAAGTGGCCGGCGCCCCTGACGCCTTGGCAATCACGGCCTTGGCGGAGTTGCCGGAATGCCTCACGCCGCTCGCCCTGATCCTGCCCGGCCAACTGCTGGCCGAGGCCGTCGCTGTTCTGCTCGGTCTGAGTCCGGACGCACCCTCCGGCCTGAGCAAGGTCACCTTGACCCGCTAGGTTCCGTGGCGGTGACACGCCGCGAACCGTGGTTGTCGGTGCCGGTTCGGGCCGGGTGCTGGTTCGGGCAGGGGGCCGTACCGCGATGGTGGCCATGGCTGTCGAGGCGCCGCCTCGGGCTGGGGGCCGGCTCGGTCCGACGAGGCACGGCCCGCCGCAACTGGTCGATCTCGGTCCGTTCATGGCTTGGGGCGCGAGGCAGTGGGCCCAGAACGGCCGATTTGATCTCCTGAGTGCATCCGCCTGGGTCCGGATCTGCCGCGCTATCCCGAACGAGCTTGGCTCGGGAGGAATCCTCCGTAGTCGACGCCTTCAGTGAAGTCAGATCAGGTCCCAAATGCCCGTCTCGAGCCTAATCTACCGATTTGATGCACGGAGTACACACGATCGCGTGGGCGGCGGTCGATGGCATCGGGGTCTTGGCCCCGCCGGGCCCGGAATATTCGTCGCTGCGCACGCCGGGGCCCCGCCGGGCCTCGCCGCGGATCGACGGACCGACCGCGGCCCGCCGGATCGTGCCATCCTGTGATGATGACGACACCCGAGATCAAGTCGCTCGTGCGGTCCGCCGAAACCCTCCTGCCTGAGATCGTGGCCATCCGCCGCCGACTCCATCGACGGCCCGAGATGGGGCTCACGCTCCCGGGCACCCAGGCGCTGATCGTTGAGGAGCTCGAGAAGCTCGGGCTGAAGGCCCACCTTGGTCAGGCAACCACGTCTGTCGTCGCGGTCATCGAGGGCACCGGCCCCACCTCCGGCACTGTCCCCGGCACCGGCCCAGCCAGCCCAGGAACCAGCCGAGCGGCCGCGACTTCGACCGTCCTGCTCCGGGGCGACATGGACGCCCTGCCCCTGACCGAGGACACGGGCCTCGATTTCAGCTCGGAGACGGACGGCGTGATGCACGCCTGTGGCCACGATACCCACGTGGCGATGCTGCTCGGGGCGGCGCGCCTGCTCGTCGAGCGTCGGGCGAGCTTCTCCGGTCGGGTCCTGCTGATGTTCCAGCCCGGTGAGGAGGGCTTTCACGGCGCGCGGGTGATGCTCGAGGAGGGCCTCCTCGACGCCGCCGGCACGCCCGGGCCAAAGGGCGCCTTCGCCTTGCACATCTCGACCGAGTACCCAACGGGCACGATTAACATCCGGCCGGGCCCGATGATGGCCGCCGCGGACTTCCTCAAGGTCGAGGTCCGTGGCCGGGGCGGTCACGCCTCGCAGCCATCCGCCGCCCTCGACCCGATCACGATCGCCGCCGAGATCGTGATCGCGCTCCAGACGATGGTCACCCGCCAGGTCGACGTATTCGACCCGGCCGTGATCACGATCGCCCACCTGACGGCGGGCACGACCAACAACATCATCCCCGAGTCGGCCTTCCTGGACGGCACGATCCGGACGTTCTCGGAGAAGACCCGGACGCTCGTCCACGACGGGATTCGGCGGCTCGCCGAGGGGATCGCGAGCGCTTACGGAGCCACGGTCGAGATCGAGGTGATTGCAGGCTACCCCGTGACCACGAACGATCCGACCTTTTCGGAGATGGTCCGGGCGACGGCCGTCGAGCTGCTCGGCGAGGAGCGAGTGCCGGGCTCGATCGAGCCGGTAATGGGCGCCGAGGACTTTTCGTACGTGCTCCAGAAGGTTCCCGGCGCGATGGCCTTCGTCGGCGCGCGGCCGGCCAACGAGGATCCGGCGACCGCCCCGGCGAACCATTCGAACAAGGTGATCTTCGATGAGCCGGCGATGGCGATTGGGGTCGCGACCTACGTCGCCGTCGCCCTGCGCAGCCTGGCCGGCTCCTAGCTCGAGCGTCGTCTGGTGTGCTGCCTGGCGGCGATCGCCGCGATCATCAGTCCCCGGCTCGTCATCGTCCTGTGGTGGTTGCTTGACACGGCTCGTTGGAGTGCCGTCTTCGACAACCTGATCGTGCCGGTGCTCGGCTTCGTGTTCCTGCCCTGGACCACGCTGGCCTACGTCTACTTCGCTCCAACTGGGCTGGGCGGGCTGGCACCGATCGTGATCGTGGTCGCGGTGCTGATCGACGCGGGCACGTATGGCGGCGGCGTCTTCGGCAATCGCCGGCGCGACCAGCGTTCGTGGCGCTGACGCGGGACTAGCCTGTGGGGGCCTCCCGCCGGCGAGTCAGCTCGGCGACCCACTCGCGCAGGCGCTCGAGGTGCTCGGCGTAGTGATCGACGCCCGACTTGCGGATCCACCATGCAGCCTCGTCCGTGGGGTGCTGCAACTCGTACCAGTCCTGGACCAGCATCGATCGAGCGGAATTGGCCTGGACCCACACGACGCTCCAGGGCTGATCGCCCATGGCCGCGGCAAAGACCGCGTTGAGCGCGTCGATGTCGATGTCGTGGCCCTCGTAGGTGCCCGCGCGCATGCGCTGGAACTGGACCTGCGCCTCGGCGAGCCAGGTCCCGAGGTGGGCTACAACGTCGCGCACCGTCCAGTCGGGATCACGGTAGTAGCCGGGCGCCAGGCACTCCTCGGGCGTCAACGCCCGGACCAGCTCGGCCAGCTCGTACCAGCCGTGGCGCTCGGCGTCGAGCTCGGTCAGGTAGGGGTGATCGGCGGCCAGCCCCGGCAGATCGGTCGCCAGGGCCGCGTGTTCGTGGGTCATGAGCGAGCCGGGACCACGAATGAGCCCTCGAGGGGCAGCCCCGCGTCCTCCCACTCGAGCAGGCCGCCCGAGTACCGGCGCACGTTGCGATAGCCGCGCTGGACGAGATCGCGGTACATCGCCACGCTCGATAGGCAGTCGACGTTCGAGCAGTAGACAACGATCTCGTCGTCCGGCCGGATCGCCGCGTACAGCTCCTCGGGGGTATTGAAGTGGACCGAGCCAGGAATGTGCTTGGCGTCGTAGGCCCAGCTGTTGAGGGCCATCACGAGCCGGAAGTCATCGCTCCGATCGAGCTTCGACTTGAGCTCGTCCTTCCCGATCGTGCGGATCGGCTCGGGCCCGAGTGCGGCATGCGGGTTGGGTGGCTGGATCATGCTGTCCATCTTGGCCCGTCTGGCTCCTGGCTGCTGGGTCCAGCCCAGGCAGCGGCGGTCCCGGAGTCGCCCGGCCGGGGCGCGAACCGGCCTCGGTACTTTCGACCCATTTCCCCGTTCCGTGCCACATTGGACACTGGATGGGCCCGCAAGGCAGCCTTGGGCTCGATCCGGAGGAACGTTCATCTCCTCGTCAGCGCGCGTCTTGGGCGGTTCCTCGAAATGAAGGTTTGGGGGGAACCGCCGCAGCAGCGGCGATCTCGTCGGCACGATCGAACGATCCGACCGCTGGTCGACGGCGCCTGGCCCGGTCTCCGGAGCCCGGTCGACCCGGGTCCGTTCGAGGCGGACCCCGGGGCCTCGAACGCCGCCGTCGCCGTAGCGCCAGGCGTCATCGGAGTTGCCGTCGTCGATCCGATCGACCCGATCATCCCGGCGGCTCCATCGATACCGCGAGTCCACCTGACCGGCAATCCCGGCCAGGATGCCATCGCCCTGGGCACGGCCGCCCTGTTGGACCTGGGCCAGCGGATCGGACCCCAGGAGCTGGCCGATCCGATCATGGCCGCCGCCTACCGTTTCGCCCGGAGCCGCGGCGAACGTGTCCAGGCAAGCCAGCTCCTCGCCGCCTACAATCGCCGCTCCGTCCAGAGCAGCGGGGCGGATCGCGGCCTGCCGTGGACGTTCCCCGAGGATGGCGGGCCCGGCTCACCGCTCTACGCCCGGGCCTCCGGTCAACCGGCCCATTGGCGCCCGCGCGATGCCGAGCGGCTGGCCTCCGACCCGGGTGCCTACGCCCGCTGGCTCGTCGAGCCGATCGCTCAGGTCCAGACCCTCGAGCTCCTGGCCGAGCTCGGCGAAACGTCCAATCCGAAGGGCGAGGCAGCCGCGCCGATCCGGCGCGACCTCCTGCCCCAGGTGGAGGCCCGGTTCGCGCTGCATGTTGCGGCCGATGATCCCTGGCGCGACCTCTTCGCGCTGTGGCAGCTCACGAGTGCCCCGCACACGTTGAACGACCTGTGGTTCCTCGCGACGGCGATCGCCTACCGCTACGCGACGATGGCCCGGCGGGTGGCGGGACCGGTCATCGGCAGGGGCTCGTTCGAGGGCGAGCAGCTCGTCTCGGCCAGCGCGGCGCTGGGCACGGTCCTGTGGCAACTGCGGATCTATCCATCACTCGTGCCCGAGCTGGTCGATCACGTGGCCGACAAGATCCGTTCCGACGGTGGCTGGGGCGACCCGGGTCAGCCAACCGATATCCTGACGACCCTTGCTGCAGCGGACCTCCTGCTCGGACTCGATCCGGACTTCGACCCGGATCGCACGGTGGTCTGGTTCGCCCGCGCCCAGGAGCCCGAAGGCTGGTGGCGGGCGCTCGACCCCGAGGTGCCCTGGCTGACGGCCGCGGTCGTGGAGTGGCTCGATCGGTCGACCCGCCCCTTCGTCCAGCGTTTCAGCTGGCCGGGTGCGCTCAAGCTCGATCTCGATCGCCGGACGCAGCTGCCGACCTACGCTTGGTTCGCGGACCTGGCCAGGTCCGTCCAGGAGGTCCCCGGCCTTGCCCGCGCCGAGTGGGACATCGCCTTCGTCGACCTCGCCGGCTTCGGAACCTTCAATACTGACAACGGGCAGGCCAAGGGCGACGAGGTGATTGGCGCGTTCGGTCGGGCCCTCGCCCGAATTCCGGGCTGCCGAGCGATCCGGGATGGCGGCGACGAGTTCATCCTGATCGGTGCTCCGGGCGACTCGAGCCTGTTCGACCTGCTCGACGCCTTCCGGAAGACGTGGCTGGCCGAGTTCGTCCGTACCTTCGGCCCCGAGCCGAACCCGGTCCGACCCCGCATCACCGTGTCTCGGAGCGTGGGCAGGGAGTTGGCAGCTGGCCGTGAGCGGCTGGGCCGTCGGATCGGCGAGATGAAGAAGCTCCATGAGAACCCGCCCCGGGACGGCGTAATCGAACGGAGCTAATCCCGGGCTGAGCGGATCCGCGTCTTGACCGCGATGTATTGGCGGCGCAGGAACCTCAGGCGCGAGCACGGGCCCCAAGGCCGGCGTTCGACCCTCGGTCGACCCGTGCAGCCGGCGCGACAAACGGCCTCCTTCGAGCCGTCTGGGACCTCGCGGGCCGGCAGGCGGATCGAGGACGGCCCGATCCATGCTGCCTTGAGCGTGGCTCGGGCTAAATTCGTGAGCAGCGCCGGAGCAGGACTCGGCGAAAGCCGCCCTTCGTGGCGCTTTGTCGGGGCCGCGTGCACGCCCCGACATCGCCCAGCGCGCCGGACGGCTCACCGTCGGACTACGATTGACCGGTCTGGGCATCCGTTCAACAGAGGTGGGATCGTGCTATCCGACTCGCTGCTGGTCACGACCGTCGCGGTCACGGACCTCGAACGCGCCAAGAAGTTCTTCGGCGAGCAGCTCAACCTGCCCATCCTCGAGGAGGCGCCGTTCGCGATCCGGTTCGGCGCGGGTCGCGGCGGCCAGGTCTCCGTGCGTCGTGGCCAGCCGAACGTGGGCCAGACCGTCGGGCACTTCGAGGTTGCCGATCTCGACGCGGTCATGGCCGACCTAATGTCCCGCGGTGTGACCTTCGAGGAATACGAGACGCCGAAGACGGTCAATTTCATCGCCCAGATCGGGCCCGCCCGGGGCGCCTGGTTCAAGGACCCCGACGGCAATGTCTTCGGCCTGCGCGAGGGACCCGTTCCCGGCGCCAGCTGACCTGTTCCCGGCCTACTCCTGCGTGCCGAGGAGCTGAGCCCGCATCGAGGCCGATAGCCACGTCTGGAACTGCTCCTGGGGCCAGCCACGCTGGTGAACGAGCAGGTGGTACAGGCCCGCGTCATTGAGGACCCACAGCAACCGGGTTGGTCGAAATCACCCTCACATGGTCACGCCGACGATCACCCCTGCCTATTCGCCCCGGGTGCTAGGTCCCGGGTCTGAGACCTGTCAGGCGATGTGGCGCAGGAACCACAGGATGCCGAGACCCACAAGCCACGGCACCGCGAGCAGGATCCCGACGCCGGCCCCCACGAGCCAGCCGATCGGCCCGAATGCGGTGAGAAGCAGAAGCAGGGCAGGCAGGGCAATCGCCCACAGCACGAGCAGGAGGGTCAGCGAGCCATGGAAGAGGCTGTGCCGCCGCTCGACGTAGATCACGGGTGACTGAGACTGAAGCATCGATCAAGGTTCCTTTGTCGAGGGCGACCATCGCCCCATCGGGCCAATTGTCCCAGACATCACGGGGAGGTGCCCTCTAGTGCCCCGCGCCTGAAGTGGCTTGCGGCTTGCGCACCGCCTTGGCCAGGACTTCGTCAGGGGTCTTGACCCAGGTGAAGGGCGAGGCGCCTTGCCACCTGCGCTCGTCCAGATGCCCCTGCCCCGAGGACGGATCGCCCGACGAGGTACGGGCGCATCGTTGTCGCCATCCTGTAGGTGGTGTCGCCTTCTGGCTTTAGAATCCCAGACTCATGGCTCGAACGGCGCCAGGCGGCTCCGGCCAGACATGGATCAACTCCGGCCCAAAAGGCTTGCCGCCCAACTGGCGTCCAAATCAGAATGTCTGCTCCAACCCCTCGCCCAGGCCCAGCTCTGCCAGAACCGCGAGGTGGTCCGTTGCCAGAGCACTCTCGCGTCCAGCGTTCATCAGCTCACACGATCTGAGAAGTGGGCGAATGCCGGAGCCGAGCATGATGTAGTCGAGACGAACGCTCGGTTCAGTCGATGGCATCGTGAAGCCGGGATCATCCGGATGGAGGAGTCGGAACGCATCGGCGAAGCCGCCAGCCGCGATCGAGCTCATCGCCTCGGTTCGAATCCCGCCATCAAAGCGAAGCAGGATGCGGATCCACAACGGCAGCCGTCGCATCAGAGGGCCGTCGCCGGGAGCGATCGCGTTGAAATCGCCGACGATCATCGTCCGTTCGCCGCCGCCGCTGGCGTCGATCTGACCCAGCAGCCGCGAGACCTCAACCATGCGTCGCGATTCGCCTCGTTGGGATAGGCCGGCCGACAGATGAACTCCAAAGATCCGGAAGTCCCGCAGCCTGAATTTGAGTTCAAGCGCGCTGCGACCCAAGCCAATCTCATGCCAGGCCGAATCCAGCGGTTGCCGGCTCAGAGCCGCCACCGATCGTCCGGATCCGACCACGACGTGATCCAGACCAAGCCTTTGGCCAATCCATTCCACCGTCGGCTGGTCCGTCGCCTCCTGCAGGATGACGAGGTCTGGCTGGAGGCTCGCGAGCGACGCACTGATGGCCGCTTTTCGCCCAATCCCTCCGAAGCGGAGGTTGTAGCTGGCGACGCGCAACGTCACCAGGGCACGCGACCGAGCTGGATGACCGGCGTTTGCTGGGCCGCAGACCGAAGGTCCAGGAACCACTCGGCCATGGCCTGGATGCTCACTGGTCGGCCGACCAATGCCTGGGATTCCGACCGGGCTTTGTCGAGGAGCGGCGCCACGTCCCGATCGGTATCGCACAGCGGTCGACTATTGACTCGCGGACAATAGAACCCATCGCCCGAGAACAGGTTCATGACCTCGTCGCCACTCACGACGATGTCGAGGTCGCTCGACCCGGGCCCGTGCGCGTCGAACAGCTCGCCCGAGACATAGCTCTGACCCGTCACCGAGCTACCCCGCAGGAAGATCTTGGTGCCCGCCGGCAAGACAGGCGTCAACGTGGAGACGAACCGGCCGAGGTTGGTCACATCGCCCCCGAACGCTCGACCGACCGTGGCCTCCAGCAATTCGGCAGACTCATTCGTCTGCCTCTCGAGAATCTCTCTGACCACGGCGGGCGGCCTCGCCGCCCGCCGTTTGAGCGCTCGTGCGTCGTCAGACATCGCAACCTCGGTGGTTCACGCCCACAATCGGATGAACGAAGTCTGCGAGGTCGAGCCTTGCGGAGCAGGAGCGGGATCGATCGGAATGTTGCATTCGTATCGTGATTCGGACCGACCCCGGTCGCACGGACGGCCCTCGGTCCTTTTGCGCGCCGCTCGGACCGAAGTCCTACCCGCCCAATCGACGTTCTCCGGCGAGCTCGCCCGCCTGGAGGCCGTCGGTCCCGCGGCCGTGGATACCAAGCCCAAGGTCCGACGCAGCCTGGACCAAGACCGCCGGCTTGCTGGCCGGGGCGTAGGGGACACCCTCGACGATGTCGCCAGACGCCAAACTGAGGAGTCCAGGACTGACTCGGGGTATGTCCACGTCGCGCAGACATCCGCGGGCAATGCGCCTACTGGCGCCGCGCCCATGGGTCACCCGGTCGTCTGCTGCCTTTCCAGGCCGCCCGCCACAGGTCTCCGCCGCTGCCCACCGGCTTTTGGCGCCAGACTCAGGCGGCCCGTTCGAGCAGGGCGACCAATCGACGCTCATCCGCAGAGAGCCAGCCCATGCCGCGGCGGGTTGGGGCGACGTCGAGATCATCAGCCAGATAATCCGAGATCACGCGGGGGTGGATGTACGACGTCCGACAAACGATCGGGGTGTTGCCGAGTCCCTCCGCCACGGTCCTGATCGCGCGACCGAGGACCGATCTCCGGCCGGCCACCGCCGGCTCGCTGCCCGCCCGCAGTAGCGCCAGCGCGAGGACCGACGCGGACCAGGTCCGGAACTCCTTGGCCGTGATGTCGCTGCCGGTCACGTCGCGCAGGTACCCGTTGACATCGTCAGACCGAATCGGGAGCCAGGTTCCATCTGTGGAGGCGTACTGGAAGAGATCCTGACCCGGCACCGCCCGGCACCGGGCGACGATCCTGGCCAGCCGGTGGTCCTCGAGCACGATCCGATGGCGTTGGCCAGATTTCCCGCGGAACACGAAGCGGACGGTGCCGCCTTCGACGATCACCTGCTGCGGACGGAGCGTCGTCAGGCCGTATGAGTGGTTGGCTTGGGCGTACTCGCGATTGCCAATCCGGATCCGGGTTGCCTCGAGGATCGCGACCACGGTCGCCAGGACCTTCTCGCGGGGGAGTCCGCGCCGGCGCAGGTCGCGATCAACACGCCGCCGGAGGCGCGGCAGCACCCGCCCGAAATCAGCCAGGGCGGCAAACTTGTCGGCCTCGCGAGATCGACGGAAGGCGTCAGCGTAGCGGTACTGCTTTCGACCGCGGGCGTCGCGGCCCGTCGCCTGGAGCCGTGCCCCGGGCTGCTCGGAGATCCAGACGTCGGTCCATGCGGGCGGAACCGCCAGGCTCCGGATTCGGTCCAGGACGACCGGATCGACGATCCACTCCCCCTCGGATGCGCGATAGCGCACACGACTCGCGATTCGGACCCGGGTGATGCCGGGCCGGCCAAACGTGGGCGGTGCGGCCAACGTTGTTGCCTCGCTCGGGCCCGGTCTAGAGCCTGCCGCGCCCGAGAACAAAGAGCACGACCAGGACGATCACGACGACGATGACGATGGTTCCGATGGTCATTGGATGTGAGCTCCTGCTGAGAAGCCGCGAACGGCGAAGGCTACCCGCTGCTCGCCGTGCACAGCGGGTAGTGGTCTCGAGTCGGTTGCCATGGATGAGCTACCAGGTCTTTTCTTCCTTCGTGACGACGACCGCTTCGTCCTTGCGCTTGTCGTCGAGAGCGCCGGCCGTGGCACCGGACGCCGCGCCGACCGCGCCGCCGATGACGGCCCCGACCGGGCCGCCGACGACGGCTCCGACGAGTGCGCCGCCGATCCCGCCGGCTACGGTGCCGCCGGCTTCCTCGTCACCATGATGGACGCCCTTCTCGAGCGTCTGGGTCGTGCTACTCGGCGCAGCATTCGTGTCGGTCGTCACGGTCTTGTGTTCGAACGTGCGATGGTCAGTAATCGCCGTCTCCAATCGTGGGTCGCGCGAGCTTGCGCTTCCGGCCCACGATCCCACCCGCGATGTCGTCGGTGGACGCCCGAGCGGGTCCTGCGCATTGCAAAGTCGCGCCAATTAGCCGGGTTCGGATTGCCTGAGGCTGGGAGCATCAAATCAGGAGCTGAACCCTCGAGGTCGCTGGCAATGGCGCGACGGACAGCGGGCACGACAGGGCGGCTGGGATCCGTCAGGCGTGCCGGTGCCATCTCAGGGTCGGACCCACGAAGGCATCACTCTTCGCGACCCTATCCGGCCGGCCTGGCGCTCGTCGTCGCCAATACCCTCAATGCGGGCGCCGACATCGGTGCGATCGCGGCGGCGATCAACCTATTGGTGCCGATCCCCGCGTTCGTGGTCATCGCGCCAAGCTCCATGGTTGTCGTCGCCGGCCTCTGAGAGGCGCATTAGCGTGTGCTACGAGAGCCTCCGACCGGCCTTGGCACTCAACAGCTCCCACCGTGCCGCGCGGTCGTCGTTTGCGAACAACATCTTCAGAGACCATATCTAGTCGTCGATCCGCGCTTCCCCAAGGCGCCGCCTCTCGTAGCTTGACTCGAAGAGATGAGCCGGCCCGCCATGCGGGCGGGGTCGAGTGGAATGAACCCCTAGAGGCAAGCAAGTGATTGGTCGCATGGGATCGTGGTGGAAGCACCTTTCGCGCGGAAGCAAAGTCATCCTTGTCGCGATCGTGGTGGCGCTAGTCGTTCTAGCGCTCGCGGCCACGGCAACAGGCGGTAGTAGGACCAAGGCTGCTACGTTGGTCGCCTCACCGGTAGCGGCGGTGTCGCGGCCCTGGGAATGCCATCCGCTGCCGCGGCAGCTGGCAATTAACCCTGTGGCGAACCAATCTCGACGCCGGTTGACGAAGCTTACCTACGTGCTACGATGTAGTACGTACTACGATCATGCCGTCAGCAGAGGAGTCCCGATGCCACGCCGTCCCGGCGCCCGAGGCCAACCGGAGCCTGGGCTGCTCATCCTCGCAAGCCTAGCCGGCGGCCCGAAACATGGCCACGCAATGATCGCGGACATCGACCGCCTCATCGGGCTCCACCTGGGGCCCGGTACCCTCTACGGAGCCCTCCATCGACTCGAGGAGCAGGCGCTCATCGAGCCCCTCCCAACCGAGGAGCTGCGTCGCCCGTACCGCCTAACGGCGCTCGGGCGCACGGTGCTCGCAAACCAACTGGCCGCGTTCCGCCAGTTCGCCGACGCGGGGCTGGCGCGCCTCGCGACGAGCTCCTGACCGCGATGCGCCGATCCTCCCTAACCCGCCTCTATCCCAAGCGCTGGCGGCGCCGCTACGGCGAGGAGTTTCAGGCGCTCCTCGACGACGAGCCGTTCTCGCTGAGCCTCGTCCTCGACGTGCTCACTGGCGCACTCGGGGCTCATCTCGCATCCACACTGGAGGAACCGATGCTATCCACCCGTCGGATTCAGGCGGCGAGCGCGTTTCTTGCGCTCACCGCGATCGTCACCGGTCTCTTCGTCCTGGCGGCAGCCGGAGCGAAAGAGCTCCTGGTCAATCAGGCCATCCTCGGCGCCGGGTCAGCTACACGACCCGGGATGGAACCATTCATCGAGCGCGGGCTCGTCATCGCGGCTGGATCCGGCGCGGCCCTGGTCCTCGGTGTCGTCGCGCTCGGATGGCGGCTCCGAAACAGGGCCTGGCTGCGAACCGATCTCGTCCTGTTCGTCCGTCTGCTGCGTCGACTTGCCTTGACCGTTGGCTTGATCGCGGTCATCTGTGCGTTCGCGGTCCTGATCGTCGTCCCGGCGGTCCTGATCGTTTCACGCTAACTGATGACCTGGCCATTGACGCCAGATCGACCCACGCTATACTCAGTGTTACTTACTAAGTCAGACCGAGTTTGGGGTGATGAGGTGGGGAACGACCTTGGACGGCTGTCCGACCCAGGCCTGCTGATCCTTGCCAGCCTCGCTGGCGGCGAGAAGCACGGGTATGGGATCCTCGAGGACATCGATCGCTTCAGCAGTGTGCGGTTCGAGCCGGGCACACTGTACGGGGCTCTCGCCCGCCTTGAACACGAGGGTCTGATCATCGCGCTCGAGCCGGCCGGCCGACGTCGGCCGTATGCGCTGACGCCCTCGGGTCACTGCGTCCTCGAGGCACGGCTCGCGACGATGGAACGGGTCGTGGTCACCGCGCGACAACGAGTGGATCGGACTTCGCTGGAGGTACGTTCATGAGACCGCGTGGCGTGCTTCGCCCAACGTCCCGACTCGTCCTGTCGCTCTACCCCAGTGCCTGGCGAGCCCGCTACGGCGCGGAGCTCGAGGATGTTCTCGATCAGCACCAAGTCACGGTGTCGACCGTCCTCAACCTGGGGGTCAGTGCCCTCGACGCCCATCGTCACCGGGAGCTCGGTCCCGCGGATGCGCTCCCGTCATCGGCGCATCTGCGGTCGGGCCTCGGCTCGATGCTGCTGGCGTCCGTGGTCTTCGCCCTGGCTTGGGCGGCGGTCCTCAGCGTGCGTTGGCGCTCCTCGGACGGGTACGGAGCCGACTTCCCCGCCGTGCGCCTCGCGATCCGGCTCGTGCAAGCTGCGGGCGCCGTCGGCCTGCTCGCGATCATGGCCGGCGCGTTCCTCTTCCTGGCGTCGGCCCGACTGCATCAGGGACAGCCACGTCGAGGGCTCCTTGCCCCGCTCGCCGTGGCGCTCCTCGCATGCGCAGCCTTCGTCGGGCTGGTTCGCGCCGCCGGGATCGGGTCCTACATTGAGCCCGGACCAAGCGGCGTGCTCATGCTGATGGCCCTCCTCGGGTGGGCCGTCGGAGCGGCGTGCCTTGCGCGGCTGGTCAGGCACGCCGCGCCGAATCCAACCGTCCCCCGCCTGTGTGTCATGTTGGGGCGCGTTGGCGTGGTCGCCATGGCGTTCGCCGTGGCCGCCAGCGTCTGGCTCGGCGTTGCAGTGTCGCTCGAAGCGCCCGCAATGGGTGCTGAGCTTCTCCCGATCATCCCCATGGCCGTCGCGGCCGCGTGGGCCGCCGCCCTTCGCGGCAGTAGAGGTAAGAGCCCAAACCGGCTGCACGTGGAGTAGGCAGGCGGCCGCTGAGCACCACGATCCACCCATCGTGTGGCGTTCTTCTTGCCTTTGAGCCCGCTAATGACTCAGGGCCGCCACGTAAGGGCGATCGCCGAGCCGTTCTCGACGATGCTTCGGACTTCCTGGGCCGTCAGCGGCCTGCCCTTGCGCGACGATCGAATACGCGAGTCGCAGAGGGCGCAGAGGTAGGCCCGTCGCCCATCCGCCTGCTCGATCGCGTGACGATCGGAGAAGAAGACGCTGCCAGCCGCCGTTTCCTCGCCACAACCAGAACAGGGCTCGGCAGCCTCTGGCGTGGTCATGTACGGGTCACTCAGGCTCACGACGGCGAGCTGTTGGTTGAGGTCTCGGCAGCCTATGGAGATCGTCTGCGGCTGATCGTGGCGGACAAGGACGCCCCAGCAATGGCCCAACCCTACGTCCGATAGCTTCTTTCTGAGTCCAACCGATTAATCCCGCTCCAGAGCACTGGGCCGAACTGCCGTCGAGCAGTCCTGACCGATTTCTCGATGGCCGGGCGTAGAGGGCAAGATGCCGCGACCGGTCTTGGCCCTTGGAGTCCGGGATCCGGACACCCATTTGCGTCATCGGGTGACCCGCGCGGCCCGGCGCGAACCTAGACTGGAAGTCGACCTGGTCCAAGGGTTGACAAATAGAGAGGCGAGAAGATGCCGGAGCCAGGAAGACCGGCCGGGGACTCTGGCTACCGCTACCAAGACCTCGTCGCCGCCCTTGACGTGGCAGAAATGGCCCGCAACGACGACGTCTTAGGCGTGTGGCCGGAGGCCTTTGCCGACGTCGACGACATTCTGGTTCAGCGGGCCACAACCGCAGACACGTACGCGCAGGTAAAGGAGTTTTCGCCAGGCGCCGAATGGACTGCGACAACACTCGCACGCGAGGGCGTTCTCGATCAATTATTGAAACAGCACAGGTCGACGCCAGACGCGTCCCTTCTTCTTGTCACTAGTTCGAGTGCCCGGAAACTGCGCGAGGCGGCGCAGCGCGCCCGAGATTCCAAGGCGAACGCTGACGGCATTGCCACAGACCACGTTGAGGCCGTCGACCTGGCGCTTGTCGAATGGGACAAACGCCTCCGGGCAGATGGTGTTGCCTTTGTGGCCTCGTGCCGCAACCACCTCAAGATCGATCGAAATGAAGCCCTTAGCTTGTTCGCATCGATCAATGTGCGCGACAATATAGGGGACCCGTCACATCTAAGTTCCCAGCTCGAGCAACGACTCGAAGGGCTCGTAGGCGACCCGGCAGTAGCCGTAGATCCAGTCCTCCGTCTTGTGCGTACGAGCGCCATCGCTCGCCGTCGTATCTCCCGACTGACGCTCAGACAGACCCTGCTGGATGCAGGCATCGCACTCATCTCATCCCGATGGGCGGCTATCCCCGATCGACAGGCATACGCTGACGAGGTTGAGACTAGGTTGCGGCGACTCGATATCGCGCAACTCCCTGAGCTCGATCGCAGGGTCGCTGGCGGCGGATTTGCGGACGGCGAACCGCTGAACCTCGCCGCAATGCCCCGACGAACCGTTCTCATCGGCGCCCATGGCTCTGGAAAGAGCAGAATCGCCGCTGACATGGCGCGGTCTTGGCTGGAACAGGGCCGAGAGGGCCTCCACGTCGGCTCGGCGCTTGGGCGACAGATCTGGCATCGGTAATCAGAGCCGAGATGGCGCGGGCGCTCAAACGCCAACCCTCCAGCGCCGAGGTGGAGTCGTTGCTGCGGCGGCCTAGCGCCTTCCTCGTATTGGATGGAATGGACGAAGTCCCGGCCGCCGCTAGGGACAGGGCTGAGCGAGAGGTGGCCGAATTTGCCATGATCCACGCTGCCTTGCAGGTTGTCCTGACGACCCGACCGGCCCGTGTACCCAAGTCCTTCGCGGATTGGACCGATCTGCATCTCCAGCCCCTCGGAAACGAGCAGATTGAAGTCGTTCTGGACGAGCCGCCTTGGAGATTGCCTGAGGCTCTTCAGACGCTCGCGCGGAATCCCCTCATGCTCGGTTTAATCCGAGGCGCCAAGATGGCGACCGGGCAGCTGCCTACCACTGAGTCGTCACTCATCAATGCGTACGTATCGCTCCTAATCATGCGTGACACTGGCCACGGAGGTCCTGTTGATGGCCCTCTTGGGCGGATCACATTAGAGGAATACGCCCTCGAGTGGCTGACGGGACAGCAGCTACATCTCACACCTGCAGAATTTCGCCGCCTCGGCGTGTCGGTGGTCAGGTCATTGCGGGGCGAGGGGTATGGGCCAGAGCTCGACGTGCGCACACTCGAGACGTGGGTGGTGACGGTCGGACTGGCGGTACGACTATCCGACGAGTTGATTGCACCTGCTCATAAGAGTCTGCTGGACCACCTTGCCGGTGACGCTCTTCGTCGGAGACACGCCGCCGACTGGCCATCTGACCGTCCCGCTCGACGCACGAAAGGCGCTAGGACTCGGTGCCGCGGGATTGGTTCATCTCGATCTCCTGACCCAGTCAGGACACGCCGCTGGCGAATTTCTGATGACCTCGGGTGGGGAGGTGCGCGTCACAAAGGCGCCCAAAGGCCCAAACCGTGCACTGGTGGGCGTTGTGCACGGCGGCGAATGGGGCATCGCGACAGCCTCCAGGCCGAGCAAGTAGGCGGCCGACTCGTCCGTCGCCGCGTCCGGGTTCGCGACAGATCCGAGGCCCTTATCTCCCTTCTCCTGTGCCGGTTGACGCTCGGAGCGGGTCAGCCGTACACTGCCGGTTCGCGCCCGGATCCGTCTGGGCGTCGTCCCATGTCTAATCGTAAGCGGTCGCCGGACTCGGTCGGCCCGCACATCTGAGGATCCATGTACGCAGTCATCGAGACCGGCGGGAAGCAGTACCGCGTAGAGGTCGGCACGGAGCTCGAGGTCGAGCTGCTCGACGCCGGCACGGGCGAGTCGGTCGCCCTCGATCGCGTGTTGCTCGTGGCCGACGGAGACCAGGCCTCGATTGGCCGACCGCTCGTCGCCGGGGCATCGGTGAGCGCCGAGGTCGTCCGCCAGGACCGCGCCCCCAAGGTGATCTCGTTCAAGTACCGCCCGAAGGCCCGCCGCCGGGTGAAGAAGGGTCATCGCCAGGACTTCCTGCTGCTTCGAATCACCGATGTCGTGCTGAACGGCAAGAGCGCAGCCGCCGCGCTCGAGAAGGCCCAGTCCGACGCCAGGACCGAGCGCCAGCGCCTCGAAGAGGGCGCCAAGCGCCAGGCTGCCGAGGACGCCGCGCTCGCCGCCAAGCTGGCCGCCCGCAACGCCCCCAAGCCGGACGCCAAATCCGAAACCGGCGCTGCCTCGAAGGCCAGCGCGGCCAAGTCGGCCAAACCGGCCGCCAAGACAACCGCCAAGACAACCGCCAAGACAACTGCCAAACCCGCTGCCAAGGCCGCGACCAAGGCCCCGGCCAAGCCGGCGCCGAAGCCGACCACGAAGAAGGACACGTAGCCCCATGGCCCACAAGAAGGCAGGCTCGAGCTCGAAGAACGGCCGCGACAGCGTTGGCCAGCGGCTCGGCGTGAAGGTCGGCGACGGCCAGCTCGTCCCGGCCGGCTCGATCATCGTCCGCCAGCGCGGGATGACCTTCCGGTCCGGCACCGGGACCGGCCTGGGCAGGGACTACACGGTCTTCGCCACGGTTACCGGCAAGGTCCACTTCGAGCACCAGACCAAGTCCAAGAAGCGCATCCGCGTCGAGCCTGTCTCGCCCGCGGCAGCCTCGCCGGTCGCGGCCGAGGCATAGGTTCCGGTCCGCATAGCCGGCGGCCACCGGCGGGCTACGTCCCGCTCGGAAGGCGTCGGAGGAGAAACCCAGTCGTGAAGCCGAAGATCCATCCCAAATACCATCAGGCCCATGTCGTGTGCGGCTCGTGCGCCACGGAGTACACGATCGGCTCGACCCGCGAAGAGCTGCGCGTCGATGTCTGCGCCAACTGCCATCCGTTCTATACGGGTAAGCAGACGATCATCGACACGGCCGGCCAGGTCGAGCGCTTCCAGAAGCGCATGGAGCGCCAGGTCCGCGCTTAGGCATATGTCCGGCTAGGCCCAGCAGGGGGCGCCCAGCCCGCCAGGACGCGGCCGGCCCGAACAGGACCGGTAGACTGAGCGCCATGCCCAGGTTCACGTACGGTGGTCAAGCCCTGATCGAGGGCGTCCTGATGCGTGGCCGCGATGCCATTGCGGTGGCCTTTCGGTCACCCAGCGGTGGGATCGTGTGGGCCGAGGAACGCCTCGACTCGGGCTTCCATGGCAGCCGCTGGGCTCGAGTGCCGGGCGTCCGCGGCCTGGTCGTCCTGTACGAGACGCTCGTGATCGGTACGCGCTGGCTCGTGCGCAGCGCCTCGCTGTCGGTGATTGAGGACGGCGTCGAGCTGGGCAAGGGAGCGCTGGCCCTGATGTTGGGCCTGACCCTCGTCGCCGGCATCGGGGTCTTCTTCCTGTTGCCCCTGCTGATCGCATCGGTGGCCACCGCCGGCGTGGACAACGGCCTCGTCCAGCACCTCGTCGAGGGGCTCGTTCGGGTCGTGATCTTCGTCGGGTACCTGTTGGTGGTTGGTCGCGCGCCCGACGTTCGGCGCGTCTTCCAGTACCACGGCGCCGAGCACATGACCATCCACGCCCTCGAGGCCGGCGATCCCCTGACCACCGAGGCCGTCAGACGCTACCCGACAGCGCACCCGCGCTGCGGCACGGAGTTCCTGGTGATCGTCATCGCCCTCTCGATCGTGGCCTTCAGCCTGGTTGGCCAGCAGTCTCTAGCAGTCATGGTCGGGGCCCGGATCGTGCTCATCCCGGTGATCGCGGCGATCGGCTACGAACTCCTCCGCCTGGGCGGGCGGCACCGGGCGAACCCGATCATCCAGATCGTGATGTACCCCGGGATCCTGGTCCAGATGATCACCACCAAGCGACCCACCGACGACATGATCGAAGTTGCGATCGTGTCGATGGAACAGGCCATCCTGGCCGACGGCGAGACGCTCCCGGCCGGCAGCGCAGCGTTCGACCGGAAGCCACTCCCGATGGCCGCCGCCGAGGCATCGGCCTAAGTGCGATGAGCGACGAACATCTGCTGGCCAAGGTCGAGGCGGTCGCCCACCAGTACGACGAGCTGCAGGCCGAGGCGGCGCTGCCCGAAACGTCGACCGATCCCGCGGCGATCCGCCGCCTGGGCAAGGAGCTGAGCCGACTCGAGCCAGTGGTCAACGCCTACCGCGAGCTCATCGACACCTCGACCGAGTTGACCGGCGCCCGCGAGATGCGCGACTCCGAGACGGATGAGGAGCTCCGGGCGATGGCCCGCGAGGAGATCGCCCGGCTGGAGGAGAAGGAAGCCCAGCTCCTCGCGGTTCTCAAGGTCCTGCTCCTGCCGCGTGACCCGTCCGACGACAAGGACGTGATCGTCGAGATCCGCCAGGGCGCCGGCGGTGACGAGGCGGCCCTGTTCGCGCGCGAGCTCCTGCGGATGTACCTGCGCTACGCCGAGCGGCACCGCTTCGCGGCGGAGATGCTGGTCCAGAACGAGAACGGGATCGGCGGGATCAAGGAAGCGGTCGTCGATATCTCCGGCGATGGCGCTTACAGCCGGCTCAAGTTCGAGGGCGGGACCCACCGGGTCCAGCGGATTCCGGCGACCGAGTCGTCGGGCCGGATCCACACTTCCACGGCCACCGTCGTCGTCCTGCCCAAGGTGGAGCCGACCGAGATCGAGATCGACGAGGACCGCGATCTCCGGATCGAGGTCAAGCGCTCGTCGGGGCCGGGCGGGCAGTCCGTCAACACCACCGACTCGGCCGTCCGAATTACCCACATCCCGTCGGGCCGGGTGGTCGAGATCCAGGACGAGAAGAGCCAGCACAAGAACAAGGCCAAGGCCCTGGCCGTCCTGCGCGCCCGACTCCAGGACGACGAGAAGCAGAAGCAGCTCGCCCTCAACTCGACCGCTCGACGCTCCATGGTTGGCGGCGGCGATCGGTCGGACAAGATCCGGACCTACAACTACCCCCAGGACCGGGTGTCCGACCACCGGGTTAACCAGAACTGGTCGAACCTGCCGGGGATCCTCGACGGCGACCTGGATCCGATGATCGACGTCCTGATCACCACCGATCAGGCCGAACGGCTCCAGTCCGTCGTCGAGCCCGACGAGGAGTGACCTCGGTCACGGTCGGTTTCCTGCTCCATGCGGGGATCGAGCGACTCAGGATGGCCGGCTCGGAAAGCCCCCGACTCGATGCGGAATTGCTCCTCGGCAATGCCCTGCACGTCGATCGAGTCGGCCTGATTGCCCACTCCGACGCGCCGGTCGGCGCCGACGCCGCGGCGGCCTATGAAGCGAGTCTCCAGCGTCGGATTGCCGGCGAGCCGGTGGCCTACATCCGCGGGTTCAAGGAGTTCCACGGCCTCGCCCTGTCGACGGACGCGCGGGCGCTGATCCCCCGACCCGAGACCGAGCTGCTCGTTGATCTCGTGATTGCGGCGATCGTCGACCGGTTGATCTCCGCCCCGCGGCCGGCCGGCACGCCGGCGCTACGGGTGATCGACGTCGGGACCGGCGCCGGCACGATCGCGATTGTCCTGGCGGTTGAGCTGCGCAAGCGGCGGATCGAGGGCGATGTGAGCTTGATCGCCACCGATACCTCGCCTGATGCCCTGCAGCTGGCCCGGGAGAATTCAGTCGGCCATGGGGTCGCCGATCGGATCCAGTTCCAGCTCGGCGATCTCGTGCCGTGGGACGCGACGCTGTTCGAGATCGTGGCGGCGAACCTGCCCTACATCCCATCCGCGGCGATTGCCGGGCTGCCGGTGGCGGCTTCATTCGAGCCGGCCATGGCGCTCGATGGCGGTCCCGACGGGCTCGACCTCGTCCGGCGGTTGCTCGAACAGCTCGCCCGCGTCGTGCGACCGGATGGGGCGGCGTTCCTCGAGATCGGCGCGGACCAGGGGCCGGCAGTGATCGCCGCGACCGCTGAGCTGGTTCCGGGCTGGCAGGCGACGATCCTGCCCGACCTGGCCGGGCTGGACCGCGTGGCCCGGATCGAGCGTGTCGCGCCGCCAGACCGCGGCGGCTGATGGAGGCGCGCTTCCCGATCCGCTTGATCGCGATGGACCTCGACGGGACGCTGGTCGGCCCGGACTTGGTCCTCCGGCCACGGACCGTTGCCGCGTTCCGGGCCGCCGTTGCGGACGGTGTCCAGATCTCGATCGCGACTGGCCGGATGGCGAAGAGCGCCCGCCCGTTCGCCGAGATCCTGGGCCAGACCGCGCCGATCATCGCCTACCAAGGCGCCCTGATCCGTGACATGTGGGCACCCGGTGATCGGCTGGGCAAGCTCCTCTTCCACCGACCGCTTGCCACGGCCGTGGCCCGCGAGGCGCTGGCCTGGTCGACCGAGCATGGGCTCGCGGCCCATGTCAATCACCTCGAGCGGTTCGTCCTGCCGGCCAGCGACCCGCGCGCGGACGACTACTCGGTGTTCCTCGGTGCCCGGGCCGAGATCGTGCCCGACCTGGACGCCTGGATCCAGCACCCGGTCACCAAGATCCTGGCCGTGGCCGACGCGCCATTGCCGACCCTGTTGTTGCCGGTCGCCCGAGCCCATTTCGCCGGACGAGCCGAGGTCACGGTCAGCCATCCCGAGTTCCTCGAGTTCCTCGCGCCGCGGGTTTCGAAGGGCGAAGCGGTCCGCTGGCTGGCGCGGCGGCTGGGGATCCAGCTCGAGCAGACGATGGCCATCGGCGACCAGTTCAACGACCTCGAGATGATCGAGGGCGTGGGCCATGGGGTGGCGATGCCCAGCGCTCCGCCGGAGGTCCAGGCCGCGGCCCGCTATATCGCCCCGCCGGTGGCCGACGAAGGCGCTGCCCAGGTGATCGAGGCGCTCGTGCTGCCCGGCCCCGATGGTGTTCGGAATGCTGATCTGTTCCGGCGCCAAGCCGCGAGTGGGATCCTGGGGTCGTGACGGCGCGAGTGCTCCGGGACGACGCGGCGGGTCGGGCCGAGGCGATCCACGTGCTTCGACAGGGCGGGCTGGTCGGCCTGCCCACCGACACGGTGTACGGGATTGCCGTCGCACTCGACGCCCCCGCCGGAATCGAGCGCTTGTTCGCCGCGAAGGGCCGCCCGCCGGACAAGGCGATTGTCTTGCTCGTCTCGGACATCGGCCAGGCCGAACGGACCGCGGTCTTCGGTCCTGCCGCTCGAGCGCTTGCTGCCGCGGCCTGGCCGGGTGCGCTGACGCTCGTCCTCGCGCGCCGCCCCGAGGTTCGGCTGCTCGACGTCCTGACTGCCGGCGGCTCGACGATCGGCCTGCGACTGCCCGGCCACCGCACGCCACGGGCACTCGTCCGGGCCCTTGGTCCGCTGCCGGTCACGTCCGCCAATCGATCAGGCGAGCCCGACCTGACAAATGCTCCCGGCCTGCAGATCGAGTTCGGCGATGAGCTCGACATCATCCTCGATGGCGGCCCCGCGCCCGGCGGAATTCCCTCCACGGTGGTCCGCTGCGACGGCTGGGACACGGAGGTCTTGCGCGTCGGGGCGGTCCCGCCGGCCCGGATCAAGGAGATCGTGACGGCCGCCCGCAAGGGCCGACCCGAGACCACGCCCGTGCTGCCTCCGCCTCCCGACGAATGGGACGGCGGCTAGGGCTAGCGCATTGTCTCCACCGGATCTAGTTGGCGCTGAGAGCTACTCCGAGCAATTGTGCCGCTGCCAGGCCGGGCGGTGATCCTGCCAATCGATCTCCGCCCCTTCAGCTTCGAGCCGTGCATCGAATTTCCAGCGGATCGACGAGTCCATCCGGGTCTCGCTGAATCGCCACGCCCGCGCCCGCTGCTCCTGGTCGGGCGCTGCCTCACGCAGCATGTCAAGGCCATCATGAAGGCTTCCTGCGATGATCGAGGTTCCGTGCGTCCGCCTTCAAGTAGATGTCTCGCTGACGCTGCTCGTGAGCCAGCTTGCTGTACCTGTCCAGGAGCTCGATCGACGCTCGGAGCTGCACACCTTCCGATCCCTCGGTCGAAAGCTTCCTGAGGGTGTGGACCGCATGTACGGTCCCTTCGGCAAGCAGCCCGACCGCCCGCTCGACGATCGCCTGCTGGGCCTCCGCGATCCGAAACTTAAACTCGGCATCGCCGAGGCGGCGGTAGACGGTCCGCTCCGCCACGCCAGAAATCGCGGCCGCCTCGGCGACGGTCAGCCCCTGGGCGAGGGCAACGATCAGCGACGCGTCCGCATTTGACCTGCCACGGCCTGCCACTAGCTGCCACCCTTCGCCATCGGGTGGCGCTCCGTGCGATGGACGTTCGCCGTCGATGGGCGGGGCATAGCACCGCCCGAATGCCTGGGGTCTAGGGGATCTGCCTTCCTGGCGAGGGCGGCGAAGGCGCCGCCAGCTCGACTTGGCCGGGTCAGAAGGTGAACCTCGACCGCCGAGCGATCGAGGGCAGCGGCCCTGCGGCCGCTGACTGTGGGCCTGGGCGAGGTGACGTTGACGTTGAGCTGTGTATTCAGTAACTAACGGGCGAACCCGATTCCTCCACTCACGGGCACGCCCGGGTGGGCGCCCTCGATTGCGCCCAATCATATGCTGATCGCGGTCATGTTGAGCTGCCCGGCGATGCGCGCGGGACTCGGAGCGGAACGCCCGACGTCACCAGGCGCCCATCGTGCGAAGATGGGCGGCGCCGCATCGCACGCCCTGAGAACAGCGCGAGGAGTCCGCGATGACCGCCAGCCAGACCACCGCCCTCCCGTGGGCATCCGTCGCCGAGGTCGACCCGGACGTTTGGGCAGCGATCGAGGGTGAGCGCACCCGCCAGCACGACAAGATCGAGCTGATCGCCAGCGAGAACTACGTCTTCGCGGCGGTCCTCGAGGCACAGGGCTCGTGGCTCACCAACAAGTACGCCGAGGGCCTGCCGGGCAAGCGCTACTACGGCGGCTGCGAGTATGTCGACGTGGTCGAACGGCTCGCCCAGGAGCGCGCGCTCGAGCTCTTCCCGGGATCCGAGCACGTCAATGTCCAGCCCCACAGCGGGGCCCAGGCGAACATGGCCGCCTACATGAGCTCGGTCAATCCCGGCGATCGCGTCCTGGGCATGAACCTGGCCCACGGCGGCCATCTGACCCACGGGATGGCCCTCAACTTCAGCGGGCGCTACTTCGAGATCCACGCCTATGGGGTGCGCGAGGACAACCAGCGGATCGACTACGACGCGCTCGAGGTCCAGGCCCGCGCGGTCCGCCCGAAGCTGATCGTGGCCGGCGCCTCGGCCTATCCTCGGATCATCGAATTCGAGCGGATGGCCGACATCGCCCATTCGGTGGGCGCCCTGCTCTGGGTGGATATGGCCCACGTTGCCGGCCTGGTGGCGGCGGGCCTCCACCCGAGCCCGTTCCCCCACGCCGACATCGTCACGACCACGACCCACAAGACGCTGCGTGGCGCGCGCGGCGGGATGATCTTCAGCCGGCGCGAACTGCCCGCCAGCGTGGATCCGGCCAACTACCCGATGGTCAAGCCGAACCTTGCCGCGACGATCGATCGGAGCGTCTTCCCCGGCGTCCAGGGCGGCCCGCTGATGCACGTCATCGCGGGCAAGGCCGTGGCCCTCAAGCTGGCCCTGACCCAGGAGTTCCGCAACTACCAGGGCCAGGTCGTCGCGAATGCGAGGGCGATGGGCGAGACGCTCCAGTCGCTCGGTGCCCGGCTGATGACCGGCGGCACGGACAACCACCTGATCCTGGTCGACGTCACGCCGCTGGGGGTCACCGGCCGCGAAGCCGAGCGGCTGCTCGACGAGATCGGGATCACCGTCAACAAGAACGCGATCCCGTTCGACACGAACCCCCCAAACATCGCGTCGGGGATTCGGATCGGGACGCCGGCCACCACCACCCGCGGCTTCGGCCCGGACGAGATGCGGACGATCGCCCACCTGATCGTGGAGGCGATCGCGGTGCGCGACGAGCCGGCCAAGCTGGCCCGCCTCGGTGCCCGTGCCCGCGAGATTGCCGATCGCTTCCCGGTGCCGGGGCTGCCCGAGGCGTGATGGCTCGTTCCCAATGCGGCTGATCGCCGGCCTGCCCCAGCTGCTGCCGGCGTTCGTCGCGGCATTCATCGTCGCGGCCCTGATCAGCTTCCTGCTCACACCTGTCGTTCGCGCCGTCGCCCGGCGGCTCAACGTGGTGGACGAGCCGAACCACCGGCGGGTGAACACTCAACCGATTGCGAGGGGCGGCGGGGTGGCCGTCGGGGTCGGCTTCCTGAGCGTGGCGCTGGTCCTGACCATGATGGTTGCCCACCGCACCCTCAACGGATTCTCACTGCCGGCCTCGATCGGCCCGGGCGAGATGACCGCCCTCCTGCTGGGCACCGCCCTCGCGGCGGCGATCGGCTTGATCGACGACGTGCTCAACCTGCGGGCCCGCTGGCAGCTGGTCAGCCAGCTGGTCCTGGCAGGCGGCGCCATCATCCTCGGGATCTCCATCCACTCGATCGCCAACCCGTTCGGTCCCGGCCAGATCAGCCTGGACGGGGTGTGGGGCGTGGCCTTCACGATCTTCTGGATCACCGGGATGATCAACAGCATCAACTGGATCGACGGCCTGGATGGCCTCTCGAGCGGGATCGGCTTGATCGCGGCCTTCACGCTGGGCCTGATCAGCCTCACGGTGAGCGCCGACCTGCTCGGCCAGCCGTATGTCGCCCTGCTGTGCTTTGCCCTGGCCGGGGCGCTCCTCGGGTTCCTGCGCTGGAACTTCCACCCGGCCTCAATCTTTGTCGGGACGAGCGGGGTGATGATGATCGGCTACGCGCTGGCCGTCCTGTCGATCCTGGGCTCGGCCAAGGTCGCGGTGGCGCTGCTGGTGCTGGGCGTACCGATCATCGACACGTTCTGGAATATCGTCCGCCGCCTGGCCGCTGGTGGCTCGCCGTTCACGCCCGACCGTGGCCACGTCCACCACCGATTGATGGACCTTGGCCTGAGCCAGACCCGGGTGGTTCTCCTGATCTACGCCCTGTCGCTGGCCCTGGCCGTCCTGTCGTTCCTCCTCTCCGGCTCCGACCAGCTCTACGCGTTCCTCGGGGTCGTGGTGGGCTCCGGCTTCGCGCTCCTCATCCTCACCCGGCGGTCGCTCGTGATGAACGACTTCCAGGCCGCCTCATACAAGGACGACGATCCCGTGGATGAGCCCGTCGAGGAGCCTCTCCGCCCGGGCTGAAACGGCCACGTCCCAGCGCGACCGCAGCGGACCGCGGCGCATCTTCGCAGTCCGTATAACCGCTCGTTCTTTGGCAATCGGCACTCGTCCTAATCCACATTCGGACGCTCAGTGCTAGCATCGCGTTCGACGTTTTTTCGGGGAGCCCGCGCGCACATTCCATGAGCCTGCCAATCATCCTCGCGATCGTGCTCACGGCGGCGGTCCTTGCCTGGGGCGCCGTCTATCTGGTCCTTCGGCGCCAACGCGAGGCGGCCCTGAACAAGATGTTCCGGTCCGATCCGATCGATCCGGAGATCGGGCGCGAGGCACTCCGCCGGGTGTTCGGCATCCTGGCCGATGAGGATCCGGCGGAGCCTCTGCCAGTCACCGGGCCTTCGGTCGCGCGCGCCGGCGTCGTTCTGCCTGCCTCGATGGCCGCGCAGGAGTCGGCGCCGCTCGCGCTCGGTCCGGGAGGGGCCGCGCCCGGGTCGGCCGCCCCCAGTCCCTCGGTGGCACGGTCGGCGCGTTCCAAGCCCGAAGCATCCACCGCGATCGCGCAGGCGTCAGTCTTAGCAGCTGCGGCTGCGGCCGCAGTACCCGTGGTTGACGTTGCGTTGTCGCCGGGAGCCGGTGCAGCGGTGACGCCGCCCCTGCCCGCCGCCCCGTCGAAAGGTGGCTTCCGACTGTTCGCCCCGGACAACAATGACGCGGCGGCGGCGGCCACCCCCCTGCTTCCTCATTCGACCTCCCTCACCGGTGGCCTCGAGCTGGGCTTGCCGCCCGACCCGGCGAAGTTCACCCCACCAACGACCGCACCATTGAAGCCGGCAGCATCGGGCGCTGGCCGGCGTGGGTCGCGGGGCGACGGGCGGTCGCGCTTTGCCCGGGACAGCCTGGGGGCGGTGCTCGTGACCGCCGGAATCGTCTTCGTTGCCGTCGCAATCTTCCATCCGCGGCTCTCGATCGTCTCTGGGGGCGTCTCGCCGACGGCCGCAACCGCGCTAGCGATCAGTGAGGTCTCGTTCGCCCCGGTCGCGACAGCCAGCCCGAGCCCGTTGCCGTCCGACAGCCCCAGCCCGAGCCCGTCGCCATCGCCGACCCCTGCGCCAACCCCTGCGCCAACCCCCGTCCGCACTCCGGTTCCCACACCTAGACCGACCCCTGTGCCGACGCCGCCGCCGACCCCTGTGCCGACGCCGCCGCCGACCCCTGTGCCGACGCCGCGGCCGACCCCCGTGCCGGTGCCAACGCCAAAGCCCACGCCCACGCCCGCGCCGAAGCCAACCCCGACCCCGGCCCAGCCGATCGTGACGAGCTTCAGTGGCTCCGTGAGCGGGTTGACGGTGCAGTTCTCGGGCACGTACGAGTTCGGGACGAGCTGGACGATCTCCTTCGATGACGGGACCTCAAGCGGGCCCTGGCCCGGACCTGTCTCCGGCAGCCCTGCCAGTCATACGTACTCGTTCGAAGGTGACTACTACCCGACCCTCACGATCCACAGCGGATCGGGTAACTCATACCCGCAGTCCACCCACGTATCGGTCAATTAGCCAGGTGAACCCCATGCGACTCGGCGCCCGGCTCCTGCTCAGCGTTCTGCTGCTCACGATGTACCTGCCGGTCGCCGCGGTTCAGGCCGTGACTGACGGCCTGGTGCTCACGCTGAGCGCGAGTGAGGTGGCTGGAGTGGTGGACACGAGCGTGGTTGTGACCGCGACGATGGGTGGAATTCAGGACCCCACCTACGCCGGCACCGTTACCTTCACGAGCACAGGTCTGAGCGCAGCTTTGCCTCCCTACACGTTCATCAGCGCCGATAACGGCGCCCACGCCTTCAGTGTGACGTTCGAGACGGCCGGGCCGCAGACCCTGACCGTGACCGACGGCTCGCTCACGAACAGCGCTACTACCACCGTAGCCGCCGGAGCACTGAACCACGTGGTCCTGACGCCCAGCTCCGCCACGATTGCCTCTGGGGGCTCGCAGCCGTACACGACTGCCGCATATGACGCGTTCAATAACCTGATCGGCGACGTCACCCCGTCCGAAATCCTAGGGATCACCCCGGACGGAAGTTGCGCCTCGGGCAGCTGCACAGCCTCGGTCCCCGGTCCGCACATTGTCACCTCAACCTACTTGGCCAGGTCGAACACCGCCGCCCTGACTGTGAGCAACAACCCCCCAGTCGCCAACCCCGACGCGGCCACCGTCCTCGAGAACGCTGCCAGCACGGCGATCCCTGTCCTGTCCAACGACACCGACGCGGATGGCGATACTCTCATCGTGACCAGCGTGACGGCGCCCTCGCACGGCACCGCGACGGTTGACGGCGGCGGGGTTGGTGTCCACTACACCCCCGCCCTCAACTACAGCGGCCCGGACTCGTTCACCTACAACATCAGCGACGGCCACGGCGGCGTCGACACGGGCAACGTCACGATCACGGTCACGCCGGTGAACCAAGTCCCATCGTTCACCAAGGGTGCGGACCAGTCGGTCAACGAGAACGCCGGCGCCCAGTCCGTCCCGAATTGGGCCACCGGACTCAGTGCCGGCCCAGCCAACGAGTCGAGCCAGACCCTCTCCTTCATCGTCACGAATGACAACAGCGCGCTGTTCAGCGCCCCGCCGGCCATCTCTCCCTCAGGGACCCTGACCTACACCCCGGCCACGAATACGAGCGGGACAACGATCGTCTCGGTCCAGATCCACGACAGCGGCGGCACCGCCAACGGTGGTGTCGACACGAGCGCGGTCCAGACGTTCACGATCACCGTCACGCTTGTCCTCAATCATGCCCCGACCTTCATCAAGGGCGCCAACATCACGCTTCCCGAGGAGGCCAGTCCGGTCCTTCACACGTTCGTCGGCTGGGCGACCGGCTTCAGCCCGGGTCCGCCCAGCGAGTCGACCCAGACCCTGCTCGCCTACCACCTGACCAACGACCATCCACTCCTGTTCAGCACCGAGCCGGCGATCGATACCCTCGGCAATCTGACCTTCACCCTCGCCGCCAACCGGAACGGCCCGGCCAACGTGACCGTGACCGTCCAGGACAACGGCGGCACCCTCAACGGCGGCAGCGACACGAGTGTCCCCCAGATGTTCACGATCACGGTCAGCGGGGTGAACCATCCGCCGGCCGCGACCAACGACTTCCCGACAGTGGTCCAGGGCAGCGGCCCGGTGACGATCGACGTGCTGGCCAATGACTCCGACCCCGACGGCGATCCGCTCACGATCGCCAGCGTCACCCAGGGCACGAATGGCCAGGTGGCCATCACCGCGGATAAGAAGTTCCTGACCTACCATCCGACCGGTTCGTTTATCGGGACCGACTCATTCACCTACACCGCGTCGGACGGACGCGGCGGGCTCTCCGTCGGCACGGTCCTTGTGACGGTGGTCAAGGACACCTTCGCGCCGGTGACGACTGCGCCGCGCGCCTTGATCGTGGCCCCGCCGATCGGCTCGTCGGCCCAAATTACCTTGACCTGGAGCGGCACGGACCGGGGCTTCGGGATCAAGATCTACCAGTTGCAAGTGAGCCGCAACCACGCACCCTGGGCGAGCGTGACCATCAGGGTCGGCGCGCATGCTGCTCGCCAGACGGTGGCGCTCAACAGCTTCTACCAGTACCGTGTCCGGGCAATCGACCGGGTCGGGAACGTCGGCCGATGGGCGTCCCTGTCCTTCACCCCAACCCTCTACGGGGAGACCTCGGCCACCTACAGCGGCACCTGGAAGAGCGCAGCGCTGTCCGGCGCCCTGAACGGCTCGGTCAAGTACACCAGCGCCCTCGGCGCGGTCGCCTCGATGACGTGCACCTGCTCGGCGTTTGCCTGGATCGGGCCGAAGGCGCCAACCCGAGGCACGGCGCAGGTCTACGTTGACACCATCCTGATCGGGACCTTCAGCGAGAAGAGCACGAGGACGCTTGCTGCCCAGGAGATCATGTCCGTGACCTGGGCCTCGCGTGCGACGCATAAGATTGGCATCTCGGTGGCCGGCACTGGCCGGGTTGATGTCGATGGGTTCCTGATCCTGCATTAGGCCGCGAGTCGCCGGCCGGACAGACGCCCGGGGTTTGCTGCGGCCAGTTGGCAGCTGCTACACTCCGGGCGCTTTGTCGGGCCAAACCGGAGCCTATTTCGCCCTCTTTTCCGAGATCGGCGTCCTCCTGCTGGTGACCACCCTGTGTGGGGCGCTGGCCGGGCACTGGCTCGATCTGCAAATCGGTTCCTCCCCGATCTTCGTGCTCGTCGGGTTCCTCGGCGGAGCCGGGATCGGTACGTACGGGATCTACCGGCTGCTTTCCCGGTTCCTGAGCAAGTTCGACTGACGGATCAGGACCAGAGCGAGAAATTCGAGGCACGGGCCCAGCTGCCGTGCTCAAGTGTGTGGAGCAAGCGTGTCGAGCGATCTGGTCACGACCCCCGCGCCCGCGACGACCGAGCGTCGCCGCGTCCTGCGCCGGCTGGGCCTGCTGGTCGTGGCCGTCATCGTGCTCGACATCCTGGCGGTCATCTTCCTGCCGCCCTTCCCGCTCGGCGGAACTCCGGGCCAGGCGTGCGCCTACCCGACCTGCTACATCACGGCCACCCTCGAGCTTCCGCCGCCCCACACCGTGATCGACCTGGATCCGGCCCACCCGCTGGCCAGCGGGTCCGTGGTCATCGGCTTCCACCCGAGCATCACGTCCACGATCCTGACGATGTGGATCGTCATCGCCATCCTGCTCTTGCTCACGTTCCTGTCCACGCGCGGGATGAAGCTGGTTCCCAACCGGCTCCAGAACCTGGTCGAGTTCGCCTACGAGGGGCTGGAGAGCTTCGGAATCGGGATGGGCGGGATCGCGGCCAAGCCGTATATCCCCCTGTTCGCCGCGTTCTTCCTGCTCATCCTGTTCTGCAACTGGAGCG
>PLZO01000154.1 GCA_003152165.1 Chloroflexota bacterium | reverse complement strand
TTACAGCAGATCCGGGACGCGACCAGGCCGACCCACTCCTGGGCACACCTTGGGTGTACGCGCTCGGCACGTCCGTTACAGCTTGACGCCGAGGAGGCAAGAGGCTCGGGAAAGCTCCGGGGCAGTCGCCCGGGCCGACCCCAGGCCGGTCGCCGGACGACCCGGCTGCGGGCGTTGCTGCCCTGCGGGCAGACCCGCTGGCTAGACATCTGGGCCGCGCTCAGGGGTGAGCGGCGCTAATCCGTGTCTGCCAGGTTGGTGCTCACCCCATGCTTGTTAGCGATACTCGTACCCCACGGGCTGCGGTTACTACAACTCCGCGCGCGGCTACCGCACGTCCCCTCAGGCGGCGCAATCGATCGTCACCAGCGTCACTGGCGCTACCGGCTCGACCGCCGAGCTACGCGCGAACGCCCAGCGCGACGAGAGCCCCGACAACGACGCAAATGGCGGTCGTGAGGCCGATTAGAACCAGCGCATTGCGGCTCAGCGCCCGCCTCGTCATCCGGTATCCCACGCTCACGATCCCACCCAGGAGGACGAGCGCGAGCAGGTCCCAAGACGCCTGCCGCTCCACGAGCGAGCGGTACGCGACGACAAGAAGCAACCCGTAAGACACGACGAGGTAGGCGAGCCGGTCGCCGCCCTGCTCAACAGCGGCCTCGCGCTCGTCACGGACGAACAAGCTGCGCATCGGTTTCTCCTTCCAGCCAGAACAGTCGCTCTACTGGCTCGCCCAGGGCATCGGCCAGGCGGAGCGCCAGTAGTGTTGATGGGCAGTACTGCCCGATCTCGATGGAGCAGATCGTCTGGCGGCTCACGCCGACCATGCGCCCGAGCTGCTCCTGGGAGAGATCGAGTTCCGCGCGGGCGACACGGAGACGGGTCACGAGACGCGTCCCGGATCGAGTGTCCATGCAACCAGTGTGGCCCGACGCGCGCTACTGCTAACAGGGCCACTTGTCACATTGCCAAGCGTCCTTGGCAATAGCTCCTGGACTCTCGGTGCCCCAGCCGCATCCGTCGGTGACCGTGAAGATGTGCCGCACGCGGCCGCTCGGGTGAGCATTCGCCTGGCCGACCTGGGAGTGCCGTCGGGTCTTACGACCGAGCAGCTGATCCGTCGGGCGGGCTGCGGGAGGCTTGTCGCCCCTAGGTTGGAGCCAACGCGAGTGGGCTGATGCGGCGCCGCATGGACTCAAACTGTGATGACAACATTGTGTCGCGCGGGGCCGGTCTCGACGCATCGGAGTAGGTGCCTAGAGAGTTCTGGTCGACAGGACACTAACCTGCGGCTATAGTAGGAGTCGTGAAGACTACAACCAGACCTGGGGAAGCACCTGAGGGCTACGACCCATCGCGCTTCCCGCCGTTCGCCGTGACGGTCGATGTCGTGATCCTCACGATGACCGAGGGCTCGCTCCACGTGTTGCTCGTCCGTCGGGGCGAGGCGCCGTTCCAAGGCATGTGGGCGATCCCAGGCGGATTCAAGCGCCCCCCGGAGACCCTGGATGAAGCGGCGATCCGAGAGCTGACGGAGGAGACCGGCGTCGATTCGGCGAGCCTCCTGACCCAGTTCGGCGCGTACGGCGACCCCGGACGCGACCCGCGGATGAATGTCGTGACGGTCGGCTACCTGGCCGTCCTCCGCGACGTCGGGGCGATCGTCGCCGGTTCGGACGCATCCGACGCTGCCCTCGTCCCGGTCGCCGATGTGCTCAAGGGGACGATCGAGCTTGCGTTCGACCATCTCCGGATCGTGCTGGATGCGGTCGAGCGGGTGCGTGTGGAGCTCGAGGTCTCGGGCATCGCCTCGGCGTTCGTCGGGGCGACGTTCACCCTGGCCGAGCTGCGTGCGGTGTACGAAGCCGTCTGGGGCGTCCAGCTCGACGCCGCCAACTTCCGGCGAAGCGTCGTAGCGGACGAGGGCTGGGTGATCCCGACCGGGCGACGAGCTCGGCCTGGCTCGGCCGGGGGCAGGCCGCCCGAGTTATTTCGAGCCGGCCGCGCATGGCGCCATGGCGGACCGATCCGCCGTGTTGATCGCAGTCAATCGAAGGGCCTTACGCGATGAAAGCCGCTGTCCAGGACCACTACGGACCCCCGGAGGTGCTCCGAATCGAGGAGGTCGAGCGGCCGGTGCCCAAGGAAGACGAAGTCCTCATCAGGATCCGCGCAACGACGGTCACCCAGACCGATACCCACCTTCGTGCAGCCTATCCGTACTTCTGGCGCTTGTTGCTCGGTCTTCGCCGGCCGAGGCGGCGGACGCTCGGCGTCGAGCTGGCGGGCGAGGTCGAAGCGGTGGGCGCAGCCGTCAGCCAGTTCAGCGTCGGTGACCACGTCTTCGGCACCAGTTGGTTCGGGGCGCACGCGGAGTTCATCTGCCTGCGGGAGAGCGCCGCGCTGGCGCACAAACCTGCCGGCATGAGCTTCGAGGAGGCGGCGGCGATCTGCGACGGAGCCATGCAGGGACTGGCCGTGCTCCGAGCGGCCGATGTCCAGGCGGGCCAGCGGATCGTCATCTACGGCGCATCTGGATCCCTCGGCACGGCGGCCGTGCAACTGGCCAAGGAGCTCGGCGCCCACGTCACGGCGGTGTGCAACACCAAGAATGTCGAGCTGGTGCGATCGCTCGGCGCCGACGAAG
>PLZO01000111.1:33302-35363 GCA_003152165.1 Chloroflexota bacterium | reverse complement strand
TCTCGAGGTGGCTGCGCATGCCCTCCGCGTCGCCCGCGCCCGCGCGGACCATGCCGCGCCAGGTCTCCAGCTGGATGGAGCGGCTCCGCGATGGCGCCATCGACGCCGCGGCGGCGGCCAGGCCAAGCCACCGCTCGGCCCCCGCGACGTCGCCGAGCTCGAGGAGGCTGAGCGCCAGCCCGCCGGCGGACAGGAACTCGATCGCCCGATCGCCCTGGAGCTTCGCGGCGCGATGTGCCTCCTCACCGCGCGACACCGCCGAGTCCGGGACGACCTTGGCCCGGGACCACACGTGGACGCCGAACAGCATCTGGAGGTCGAGGCGGGCGCGCTCGCTCTCCGTGACGAGCTCGGACAGACGGCTGGTGACCCGGCGGATCTCCTCCAGGTGGCGCACCGAGGACGTGAGGTGCATGACCGTCCCGTACTGCGCGTAGGCCATGGCGATGACCGTCGACATCACGCCGGTACGGTCGCCGAGCCGCTCGAAGATGCCGAGCGCGCGATCGAGGACCTGGGTCGACTCGATGAAGAGCGGGCCGATAGGGGACGCGAGGATCATCTCCTCGATGCTGGCGCCCGATGCCAGCATCGCGAGCAGCTCGCTAGCGCGACCGGACCGAACCTCGCCGGAGAACCACGCGCGCCCCTTCGCGAAGTCGATCGTCCCGATCTCGCGCAGCGCAGCAGCCAGGCTGTGATCGTCGTGCATCTGCTCCGCCAGCACGATGGCCCGGCGGTATGCCTCGTCGGCAGCGTCGATGTCGATCTCGATGGCGGCGCCGCCGAATGACTCGCCGAGCGGGCTCCGCAGGAGCGCCTGCCCGAGCTCGAGGGTGGCCCGGAGCTCAAGGGCGGCATCGCCCCGCTCGGCCGCGCGGGTGCGCACGCGGCGAGACAGCTCCGCGGCGGCGTCTTCGTCATGGCTCATCCGCAGCGCCGACGCGCGCCGGAGCTGCACGTCCAGCTCGATCGCCGGATCGCGCATCGCTTCGGCGAGCGCGGCCAGCTCGGTCAATCCGTCGAGCCGCTCGCCGGTCCGGCGGAGGATCGCGTACGCGTCGTCGCGCGTTGCGAGCAGAACCCGCCGATCGGCTGGCGTCGCGACGACGGGGAGCGCCTGCTCGACGAGCCGGAGCGCCTCCTCGGGGGCGTTCGAGGCGAGAGCCGCCGCCGCCGCATCGATCGAGAAGCGAGCCGCGCGGGCCGTGTCGCCGGCCGCGAGTGCGTGCTGGGCGAGCATCGGAAGGCCGGCGGGGTCGGGGTCGCCACCATCCAGCAACAGGTCGACGACCGCCGCGTGGACCTGCCGGCGCCGGGCCGCCGAGAGTTGGTTCGCGGCGAACTGGCGGACCTGCTCGTGGGTGAACGTGTAATCGGCCGGCTCGCCCTGTGCCTGCGGGAGCAGGAGGCCCGCCGCGACGGCGGGCGCGAGATCGTCGGCCAGCGAGTCCGCGCCGTCGCCGGGACTTCTGGACTCGCCGTGCGTAGGCACGCCGTGCTGGGTCGCACCCTGGGACGGCTCGACGACATCGCCCTCGCCGATCCGCGCCCGGATCGCCCGGAGGTCGCGCAGGCTGAAGCTGCGGCCCAGGATCGCGGCGTCTCCGAGCGCAGCTCGTGTCCCGGCCGGGAGGCGCGCGGCGCGGCGGTCGATGAGCGTCCGAACCGCGGATGGCACGAGCCGGGCCGCATTGCGGGCCAGCCGCCACTCGCCGTCGATCTGCTGGAGCGTGCCGGCCTCCCGGTGCGTGCGGGCCAGCTCCTCGACGATGAACGGGACACCCTCCGACTGGACGTGCATCGCGGCCGCGGAGGTCGCCTCGACCGGACCGCCGAGGACCCGCTTCAGCAGCTCGCCCGTCTCGACCGAGCTGAACCGCCCCGGCCGCAGCCGCCGGACAAGGCCCATCCGCTCCATGTCGGCAACGAAGTTCACGGCCTCGGTGACCGATGCGAACTCATCCGGCCGGATCGTCAGGAACAGGAAGATCGGTCGATCGGCGTCGCTCCGGACGACGTACCGGAGCAGGCGGAGCGTGTCGTCGTCGGCCCACTGGA
>PLZO01000111.1:0-33286 GCA_003152165.1 Chloroflexota bacterium | reverse complement strand
CCTCTGCCGGCGTCCCCGCGGCCGTATCGCGGATGGAGCTGGAGGCGAACAGGCTCCGCGCGACGAGGAACGGCCCGCGGATCTCTTCGTCGGCGGTGATCGCCACACACGTAAACCCGCTCGCAGAGGCGAGCTCGGCGGTGGCGAGTAGGAGGCGCGTCTTGCCGATACCCGGCTCGCCCTCGAGGGTCACCGCCGCGAGACGGCCGGAAGCCTCTCGCAGCTCCTGCGAGATCGCATCGAGCTCGGCGCTTCGCCCGATGACAGCGCCGGTCGCCCGGCGCAGCTGGACTGCAAGCGAGCACTGCGGCCCGACGAGGGGGTCGAGCGCGCCGCCGTCGGCCACCCGGAGGGGCGCGCCATGCTCAACGGATGTCAGGTCGCGCAGCATGCGGCGGAGTATGACGTGCGGAGCTCCGACCGAGATCGCGCGACGAACGCCGCAGCGCCTGATCCGGCGCCCGCCGGGGAGGCACGGGAGCTCACTTCGCCGCTAGGAGCTGGTCGGCATACTTCTCGAGCGACCGAGCCACCTTGGCCAGCGGTTCCATCAGGGCGGGCGTGCACAGCTCGCCGCAGCGGACGGCGAACGCGGCCGCATCTCGCAATCGCTCCTCCATCAGCACCCATGCGGCTTCCCGGTGGGCAGCAGGCAGTCGACCTGGTAGAACAGCTCGAACCCCGGGCCCGCGGTGACCCCCGGCATGTCCGGGCCGATGGGCAGCGTAGTGACGACGGTCCCGAGCGGCTTGATCGCCGCCTACATCAGTCCGACCCAGGCTCAGAGTCATGCTCCTGTTGACCGGGCTCCAGCCGTATTGCCCGGCGAGAGCCTGGTCGAGGATCGTGTCGTAGTTGAAGGTGACGTAGGCAATCGGCTCGCGGTTCTTCTGAACAGCCCGCCAGCTCTCGATCGTCCAGACAAGCAAGGCGTGATTGGTTACAGAACCGACCTCCTGAACGCCTAGACGACTCACTCGTTCGAGATAGTCCTGGACGTACATCCGGAAGGCCAACAGGTCGCGCGGGCTGCTGGTGCCCAAGAGGCGGTCCAACGCACTCTCAAGGCTGTCCCGCCCACTCTTGCGTCGCTCTCGCCGGAGGTAGGCGACGAGTCCACTCGCTGCCTGATCAGGAATCTCATTGAGCAACGTCGTCGTATTGAGCGATTCGTTGACCAACTCGTCGGTCAAGGGGGCACGCCACGCGAGGTCCCTGTGGCTCATCTCGAAATCGTAGGATGCGCCGGCCCCGAGGATGACCATGAGCATCGTCGATTGACCCTCAATCTTGACCCTCAAGCCGGTGGTTTCCGGGGGTCAACGGCGGACGCAGTGTACGTCGGCGGAGCACGAAATGGGGGCATCGTGCGGCCTTCGCTGCAAATGGGGTTCAGGAGGCCGAGCGTTCGAATCGCTCCGCCCCGACCACTACTCTGAGCACGAATGAGGCTCCCCGTGCCGCCTGGAGGGCCTCGGCGATTCTGGGCGCACAGCCGCCCGGACCGGCTAGAACGCCCAATGGCCACTGGCGAACAACGTTACGAACAGCCCGAGCAGGAGCGCCGAAGCCGCGCCGACCGCTGGGCCGATCGGCCGGCGCAGCAGAACACCCGTGGCCAGGAACACCGGGAAGACGCCGAGTAGGTAGCGCGGGACGCTGATCGGCCAGCTGAGCGATGCAAACGCCGCGAGGTTGAGGACCGTGTAGATGGCGTAGGACGGGCGGGAGTGCTTGCTGGCCACGGTCCACACAACCGTGAGGCCAAGGACGACGAAGGCGGCGAGCGGCGCCAGGTAGATGGTTACCCAGGACTCGTCGAGCTTGGCCGTGAGCACAGCCTGCCAAAGGCTGCCCAGGGCATCCCACGGGGCAATGTTCACGACCCGGAATACGTCTCGCTGGACGCCCACGAAGTAGAGCGCATCCCCGAACGTGGCGTAATTGACCAGGAGGTAGGCGAGCAGGCCGACCGAGATGGAGGCGACCCAGACGACCTGTCGGTCGAGCCGTCGGCGAGCCAGCCAGAACTCGATGGCTAGGGCCGGCAGCAGGAAGACGCCCTGGAGCCGGGTGAACGCCGCCAGCGCGCCCAAAACCCCGGCGCTCCGCCAGTCGGCCTCACGGGCGCGGACAAACGCCCAGATCGAAAGCGCCACGAAGAGCGACTCGGAGTACGGCGCGATGAAGGCGAATGCTGTCGGGAAGATGGCCATCGCCACGACGGCGGCGCGAGCCGCCGGTCGGGAGTCGTCGAGCCGAACCAGCCGGTGGAGACCGACCGCCGCGGCCAATCCCGCGACGAGCGAGACGAGCATGCCGGCGACGAGTGGTTGGAGGACAATGGATCCGAGGGCGATCGCCAGCGGATAGAGGGGGAAGAGGACGATCCGCGCCGGGTCCGCCGGCGGCAAGTACCAGTGCGCCGCGATAGCGAAGAAGTGCGGGGCGTCCCAACGGTTCCACACCTGTAACCACGGGTCGGCCGGCAGCGCGTCGGGATGAAACACCGCTACGGCGAGGACGGCGAACACCATGATCACGGCCCGGATGGCGACCGTCGGGATCACGGCATCGGGCCAGCTCTCGCGGCGCGTTGCCGACAGGACCCGTCTGATCGTCACCGCGACACGATACGCGCGGCCTTGCTCCGAATCACGATCGCTGGGGCGTCCATCGCGCCCTGGCCCTGGCCGGCCTGCCCAACGCGGCGTACCGTAGCGTGGTGGGCGGTAGGGTGATCCCGAGCGGTGCCACGGGCGGCCCACGTTGGGGCGTGCTGGAGCGATGAGCGAACGAGCGTTCCGCGGAGTCGTGGCGTTGGTGCTGGTGGGCGCCCTGGTGCTGGCGATCATCGTTGCGAGCGCGATCTTCCTGGCGCGGTCAGCTGAGCCTGCACCAGACGCCTCGGTCGCCTATAGCCCCGCTCTCGGTCCAACGCGGAGCCTGGCGCCGACGCCGATCGCGCTACCCGTATTCGGCGCCCCCGCGGTCACTGCTGTCGGCCTGATCCCGCGCGGCGGCAGCTCGGGCAGGACGCTCGTGCTACAGTTCCTTGAGTCGAGCGCGGACGCCATCCCGAATGCACCCGGATCATTCCGGGTGACACTGACCGACCACGCCGGTGATGGCACGACCGTCGCCTTCGTGGGCACGCCGTCGGTCGCTGCGCCCGGCTCTCTCGGTGCGACCGCCCGTCTCGTCGCGGCCAACGTCCTGCTCGTCAGCATCGCCGGATCAGACACCCGCAACGTCGAGCCGATCAGCATCAGCGGCCTCGGCGTGAGCGCGTCTCCGACGGCTGCCCTTGGCTCGCTGAATGCCGCCCTGGACGACTACACCGGGTCGCTGGCGACTGGAACCGCGAGCAATGTTCTGGCGTCGCCTGGGACGGTGATCGCGAGCCCGTAGGCAGCAACCCGCAGCCAGGCGAAGCGCAGCTGAACGAAGCCCTCGGAGCGGACCGGCACTTTCGGGTGGTGGCGAGGTTCGCAGCAGGCGGCCTACGGTCAGCCCGTGGTTGAGCCGAAGTCTCGTCCATCCCCGTTCGAGTGATGTCAAGCACAGTCGCGCGCCTGCTCGTGCTGTTTCTCGGGCTCCTGATCGGCCTTGCAGCATTCGGCGTGACGCGCCTCGCGGGCGGATCGTGCAGCCCGTTCACCCGCACTCCGTGCGTCCGCGTGCTCTTCCTGGGCAACAGCTACACCTATGTCAATGACCTTCCGACTGCCTTCCGAGACCTTGCTCGGACCGCCGGCCAGAACGTCGAGACCAGCATGGTCGCGAGCGGTGGCGAAACCCTCGCCCAGCATGCCGCGACGAGCGACTCGGTCAACGCGATCAACGGCTCGCACTGGCAGTTCGTCATCCTCCAGGAACAGAGCGAGATCCCGTCGGTCGAGTCGTTTCGGCAGACCCAGATGTACCCGGCAGCCCGATCCCTGGTCGCGACCGTCCGCTCGGATGGGGCGACGCCCATCTTGCTCGAGACCTGGGCGCACCAGGCTGGATGGTCGGACTACGGCCTCAGCTACAGCGGCATGCAGGCTGCGATCGACCAGGGCCACGGAGCGATCGCCGGCGAGCTCAAGGTCACCGTTGCCCCCGCCGGACAAGCCTGGCAGGCCGTCGTCCGCGAGGATCCGGGGATCGTCCTGTGGCAATCGGACGGCAGCCACCCGACGCCGGCCGGAACCTTTCTGGCCGCGTGTGCCCTGTACACCCGCATCTTCGGCCCGTGTCCGGTCGGTAGCTCATATACCGACGGCCTGTCTTCGGCTGTTGCCGGGGTGCTGGAGGCAATCGCAAACCAGAACTGACGGCCGGCGAGCTCGACCTGGTCCGTGAATCGCCTTGACTCGGGGCGCGAGCGGCCCGACACTTCGGCAGTCCGTTCGTGACACGGAGCCACGTCGAATCATCGCTCGGAGGGAGCGCGAGGCGTTGGATCTTCTGATTCGGGATGCCCGGCTCCATCCAACTCGAGGCAGTCGGCCCGAGCCGGTTGACGTTGGCGTAACCGCTGATCGGATCGTCGCGATCCAGCCGTGCGGGACGCTCCGCGCCGAGGGCGCGATCGAGCTCCAGGCGGGCGGCCGGCTGCTGTCGCCGCCGCTGGTCGACCCGCATGTCCATCTCGATGCCGTGCTGACCGTGGGCGAGCCACGCCATAACGAATCCGGGACCTTGATCGAGGGGATCCTGACCTGGTCTGACCGCAAGCAGACGCTAACCCACGAGGACGTCAAGCGGCGCGCCCGGCAGGCGATCCTGTGGGAGGTGGCCCAGGGCACCGGGCTCATCCGCTCGCACGTCGATGTGTGCGACCCGAACCTGGTCGCGCTGCGGGCCCTGCTCGAGCTGCGCGATGAGGTGCGCGACCTGGTTGACCTACGCTTGATCGCCTTTCCCCAGGACGGGATCCTGTCATTTCCCAACGGCCGCGAGTTGATGCGCGAGGCCATGCGCCTGGGCTGTGACGTGATCGGCGGGATTCCCCACTACGAGTGGACCCGCGACGACGGCGTGGCAGAGGTCCACTTCCTGTTCGAGCTGGCCACCGAGACAGGCAAGGGGATCGACCTCCATTGCGATGAGACCGACGACGACCAGTCGCGCTTCCTTGAAGTCGTGGCCGCCGACACCATGCGCAATGGGATGCAGGGTCGGGTCGTGGCCGGCCACACGACCGCAATGGGCTCCTACAACGACGCCTATGCGTTCAAGCTGCTCCAGATCCTCAAGCGCGCCGGCGTCACGATCGTGGCCAACCCGCTCGACAACGTGGCTCTCCAGGGCCGTTTCGACAGCTATCCCAAGCGCCGCGGGATGACGCGGGTGAAGGAGCTTGACCACGCCGGGGTGAATGTCGCCTGCGGCCACGACTCGATCATGGACCCGTGGTATCCACTTGGCCGAGGCTCCATGCTGGACGCCCTGTCGATGCTGGTCCACGTGGGCCAGATGACCGGCCGGAGCGAGCTGTTCCGAGCCTACGAGATGGTCACGACCAACGCCGCCCGAGCGGCCGAGGTCGACTACGGAGTTGAGGAGGGTAAGCCGGCGAACTTCATCGTCCTGGATTGCGAGGATGAGGCGGAAGCGATCCGTCTGCGACCTGCCGCGCGGTGGGTCGTACGCCTCGGACGCGTCGTTGCGGAGACGGAGCCATCTCACTCGATCGTTCACGCCGCGGGCGGGGATGAGCCGGTGAGCTATACGAAGGAGGAGGGCTGAACAGCATGGCGGTCGAAGCGCTGACCCGAGATACGATGCCCAGCGGCGAGGGCGACCTGTCGATCGAAGGCCACGGGATCGAGCCGATCCCGGCCGCGGCCCGCTACGGCTCGGTCTATCGCCTGTTCACCGTGTGGTTCACTCCGAACCTCGTCCCGGCCGCCTTCGCCCTGGGCGCTCTGTGCGCCATCCTGGGCCTCGGGTTCTTCACCGGCCTGCTGGCGATCCTGGTTGGCAACGTGATCGGCGGCGGGATCGTCGCGATCCTGGGCACGATCGGGCCGAAGGTGGGCCTCGGTCAGATTCCGCTGACCCGGCTGTCGTTCGGCAAGAGCATCGTCGTCCCCGGCCTGATCAACTGGGTGAGCACGATCGCCTGGGACGCGATCAACGCCTTCTTCGGCGCCTACGCCATCCAGGTCCTGACCGGGGGTGCCATCCCGTTCCCGGTCGGCCTGCTCCTCGTGATCGCCTGCCAGGCCGGCCTCAGCGTCGTCGGCTACGAGGCCATCCACACCTTCGAGAAGTATGCGGCGATCGTCCTGGCGATCCTCTTCGCGATCGTCACGATCGTGCTTCTGCCGAAGGCGAACTTCGGGATGGCCGGGGCGGGCGAGACGCTCGGCACGTTCGTCCTGGCCACCACGATCGTAGGCAGCTTCAACCTCGGTTGGGCGCTCTACGCGTCCGACTACTCGCGCTACCTGCCGGCGTCGACACCGTCGTTCCGGGTGGCCTTGTTTGCCTTCCTCGGGATCGCCATCTCGGCGGCCTGGATCGAGCTCCTCGGCCTGGCGGTCTTTGGGGCGACTGACGCGACCCTGACCGACCCGGTCCATCAGATCAACGCCTTGCTCGGCGGCGGGATCATCGGCGCAGTGGCGATGATCGCGATCTTCTTCGGGACGGTCGCAGTCAACGCGATGAACGACTACTCGGGCTCCCTGTCGCTCCTTGCTGCCGGGATCAAAGTCTGGCGGCCCGTCTCGGCCCTCATCGTGGGCGTCCTCAGCTACATCGCGACGCTGTGGCTGTATCAGGCGAACTTCAACAACACGTTCGAGAACTACCTGCTCTTCATCACCTACTGGATCGGGCCCTGGTCGGCGATTGTCCTCGTCGACTGGCAGCTCCGAAAGCATTCCGCCGCCGGAGCTGACCACGTCTCGGACTTCAGCCTCCTGCCAAGCGGCAGGAATGCCTTGATCGCCCTGGCCGTCGGCTTCATCGTTTCAATCCCGTTCATGGATGCGACCGTGTTTGTCGGTCCGGTGGCGACGGCCCTCGGCGGTGCCGACATCGCTTACGTGATCGGCTTCATCGTGTCGGGCGCGGCGTACTGGCTCCTCGAGCGCCGTTCGCCGAGTTCGGTTCCGGCCTAGCACTACCCCAGGCCCTCGCAGCGAACCCCGCTCGACGAGCAATCGGGCGGGGTTCCTGCCGTCCTGGCGGCTTCAGTCCAGGGACAAGACCGGCCGTTCGTCGGCGACCGGCTCGATTGGTAGTGTTTCGACCCAGCGGGCGACTTCGTCACAGGTTGCGATCCACAGGCCATCGATCGCCTGGGCGCGCCGGATGAGTGCCTCGAGTCCGGCCGCCCGCGACGCCCGGCCCGACGCGAACGGGTGGTTGGTCAGGACGAACAGGCCACCCTCGGCAACAAGTTCGTCGAGCTCGAGCGCCCACCGGGCAACGACGTCGACCGGGCTCGCGATCGCACCCGATCCGGACAGGTCGGGCAGGTAGACGTACGGCTCCCAGTCGTCCAGGCTCCAGTGGATCGGCAGCTCGACCAGCGAGGTCCCGTTCCCGGCCCCCAGCTGGTACGGCCGATCCGTGTCCATCAGGCTCGAGTCGTAGCGGAAGCCGTGGCGGTGGAGGAGCCCGGCCGAGGACCAGCTGGCCTCCCACATCGGCGCCCGCCAGCCACTCGGCCGGACCCCGGCTGCGGCATCGAGAGCGGCCAGTCCGCGCACGAGTACCCGTTCTTCCGCCTCGGGCGACAGCGCCGCAGCCGACTCGTGAAGGTACCCGTGATGGGCGATCTCATGGCCGGCGTCGCGGATGCTCCGGATGACCCCCGGCCATCGTTCGGCGGTGTAACCCGGCACGAAGAACGTCCCCTTGATCGCTGTCCGATCGAGAACCCGGAGCAGGCGGGGCACCCCCGTGCGCGGCCCATACGCCTGGTGGCTCATCACCGACCTTCTCCCGGCCGAGGCCGGATCGATGGCCAGGATCGCGCTCTCGGCGTCCACGTCGAACGTGAAGCAGGCAGCTGCGCGGGTTCCTGCCGGCCAGGCGAAGCCCGATGCGAGGGGCTCGCTCCCGGCGGCGTCCGTCATCGCCGACGGAGCGCGACGAGCGAGAGCATCTCGTAGGCCAGGTTGGCCGCCAGGAAGGCCGTCTGGCCGGCCGGATCGTAGGTCGGGATCACCTCGACGACATCAAAGCCGACGAAGTCGATCCCGGTCAGCCCGCGAACGATCGTCAGGACGTCATGAGCCGACAGGCCGCCCGGTTCCGGCGTCCCCGTGCCCGGGGCGAATGCCGGGTCGACGACATCAATGTCGAACGTCAGATAGGTCGGCCGGGTCCCCACCCGCTGGCGTACCCGCTCGGCCGTAGCCGGTGCTCCGAGACCCAGCACCTCCTCGGTCGTCAGGTACTCGAGACCGAGCTCAGAGCGCAGGACGAGCCAGTCGTCGGGCCCGTAAAGCGAGCCCCGCAGGCCCACCTCCATCGAGTGCTCGACGTCCACCAGGCCTTCCTCTACGGCCCGGCGCATCCATGTGCCGTGGTTGTACTTCTGGCCAAAATAGCTGTTCCAGGCGTCCGTATGGGCATCGAAATCGATCACGGCGACCGGTCCATGGGGGCGCATCGCCCGGAGGTGGGCCAGGGTGCAGGCGTGATCGCCGCCGATCAGCAGGGGCACGACGCCGGCTGTGACGATCGAGCGCACGGCTGTCTCGATCGCCACGTAGCTCGGCTCGATGTAGCCGGGCACGATCACAATGTCGCCATGGTCGATGCACGAGAGCACCCCGAAGGGCGCCACGGCCAGGTTCGAGTTGTATGGCCTGAGCATCATCGAGGCGTCGCGCACCGCCGATGGCCCGAAGCGGCCGCCAACCCGGTACGAGACCCCGGTGTCGAACGGCACGCCGGTGATCGCGACGTCCACGCCTTCGAGCTCTACGACATGGGGCAACCGGGCGAATGTCGACGGTCCGATAAAACGTGGTGATTTGAGCGAGTCGGCGGGACCATAGCGCGGCATCCGCTCATCCTAGCGGCCCTCGGCGGTCTCAGGTCCGCCCTCGCGCCGATTTGTCGCGGTTGAGCCACGCCCCGATCCCCTCGCGCAGCGCCAACAGGGAGATCAGGCCGGCCAGCAATGCATCGGCCCACCACCAGCCCAGGAGGGCAGTCAGGAGCAGGCCGATCAATACGGCTCCTGCAAGCGCCGCATCGACGAGGCTGAATCGACCGTCGGCGCGGACCGTGGGACTGTCCAGGGCGCGCCCGATCCGGAGCTTGCCCAGCCCGAGCAGGATCATCACGATCACGGTGCCCGCCAGGAAGACGATCCCGACCGGCGAGGCGTCGGCCCGGTGACCGGCGATGATCGATCCGACGGTATCCCAGGCAACGTAGGCGCCGACGACGATGTAGCCGATGCCGATGAGCCGCAGCGCTCGCTGTTCGCCACTGCGGTCCGAGCCGCGCAGCTCCCAGACGACGACGAGCGAGGCGAACACCTCGACCGAGGAGTCGAGGCCGAATGCGACGAGGGCCAGCGAGCCGGCGCTGAGGCCTGCTGCAATCGCGACAATCCCTTCGAGGGTGTTCCAGCCAATCGTCAGGTATTCCAGCTGGAATGCCCGTCGCAGGAGCAGGCGCTGGCGTGGGGGATCAGTCGCGGATGGGACCATCTCGGGGGAGTGTATCGGGCGACGCACGGCGCAGGCCCTTGGTCGTACCATCAATAGCCGTCACGCCCGAAGGACGTTCGGCGAGGAAGGACTGCCTCGGTTTGAAGATCTCCCCCAAGCCGACGATGGCGGCCGGCGGGCGGTGGACGCTGAACTGGACGGCGATCCGTCTCGGCCCTGGCCTGCTACCGGTGTGGCACTGATGCCCCTCGATGCTCCGGCATCGTGCGGCATCGAGACTGAAGGCTACTGCCGCGGGTTCTGGCTCCGCGGCCCGCAGTCGCGGGGCTGGTGGCCGTTCATGGCGCACGTTCGGGAGAAGCACCCGGCCTGGCTCCTGGCCGGCCATTGGGGTCATCCGGACCGAGACCAGTGCGAGACCTGCCACCCGCCACCCGGTACGCTCCGCGTTGATTGAACGCACTGCTCTGGCGCTCCTCGGGCTTGCCAGCCCGGCCCCAGATGCTCGCTGACCCGGCTGTCACTCGCGGCGCGGGGCAGCGCGGGGGCCGAGGCTAAGCATCCCGTCCGCCCCTCAGCTGCGAGGGCGGGGCCCGATCGGCTGCGGCCCTGATTCGCATGATGCGCGGATCGTGGTGCGACGCAACCGGACTTTGCCTGGTAAGCCGGTAGCGCCAGCCGCCTGAGGCACCGTCTGCGACGCACGACCGTAGGCAGCGGCCGTATGCTCGTGACGATGACCCCTAGCTCAGTGGGCCGGTTGACGCGGAACGCCGCGGCGCCCCAACTCCTCGAGAGCTTCTTCATCGCGGCCGTAGCCTCATTCCTCGGGATCCGCTGTTTCCTCGCCCTCACGGGTTACCCACGGATCGGCTCCAACGGGATCCACATCGCCCACATGCTGTGGGGCGGACTCCTGATGCTCCTGGCCCTCATGCTCCTGCTCGCCTTCCTCGACCGTTCCGTCGAGCACCTCGCTGCGGTGATCGCGGGACTCGGCTTCGGCACGTTCATCGACGAGATCGGGAAGTTCGTCACGGCGGACAACAACTACTTCTATCGGCCCGCGATCGCCTTGATCTATGGCCTGTTCGTCGTCGCGTTTCTTGTGGCCCGGACGCTCATCGGCCAACGTCCCTTGAGCGAGACTGAAGCACTCGCGAATGCCCTCACACTCCTGGCGGGGAGGCCCGCCGGGCCGATCGAACCCGATGATGAGGCGCGGATCCGGCAACTCCTCGAGCTCGCCGACCCGAAGGCTGCCCTCACCCGGCTCGCGCAGCAGTACCTCGCCGAGTTGCCCACAGCGGCCGAACACGAACGTCTCGGCGCGACCAGCTATCGGCGACTCGCCCACGGCTACGAGGAGCTCATGACGAACGCGTGGGCCGAACGGGTCCTTATCGTCGGCGTCGTCGCGTACGCCGCGGCTACGGTCGTCGGCGTCGCGCTCATCGCCACCTCGACTCCAGCCAACGGTACGGGCGAGACCTCGACCGTCGCTGCGATCGCCCAGGTCCTCTCGACGATCGCCGGCGCGGCGTGCGTAGGTCTGGGTGTCGTTCGGCTCGCCAGCTCCCGAGTGGCCGCTTATCACTGGTTCATGCGCGGCCTGCTGGTGTGGATCCTCATCACTCAGATGTTCGTCTTCTACAGCTCCCAGCTCGCAGGCCTCGGCGGGCTCAGCGTCGATCTCATCGCCTACGGCAGCCTCCGGTTCGCCCTCACCCGTGAGATCGTCGCCGGACGAACTCCACATGGGGTCACCTCCCCTCACCGGTGAGAACGCACGTCTTGCTGCGACGATCCTGAGGCTTGCTCACGGGCCTAATGCACGGTGCACGAGTCCGTGGACCGGTAGACTCGGGCTCATGGCGCCTGCCCCGTTCCCCGTGCCTCGGTCGGTCTCCGACGACCCCCTCTCGGCGAGCGGGGTCCCCGGCCGGGCCGACCTGGATCCACGGACGTTCCGTGCGGCGGCCCACCGGGTGGCCGACCTGATGGCCGATTATCTCGAGGGTGTGGAGGACTACCCGGTGTTCCCGGCGATCGAGCCCGGCTCGATCCGGCCGCTCTTCCCAGCGACTGCACCGGAGGCTCCGGCGGCGATCGCCAAGATCCTGGCCGACTACCAGGCCCTCGTCGTGCCCAACGCCACGCACTGGCAGCACCCGGGCTTCCTCGCCTACTTCGGGACGACCGCATCCGGACCAGGGATCCTGGGCGAGATGCTCACGGCAACGCTCGGCCAGAACCCGATGCTGTGGCGGACATCGCCCATCGGCACAGAGCTTGAAGGGGTCGTCGTCGATTGGCTCCGACAGGGGTTGGGCCTGCCGCCAACGTTCGACGGCCTGCTGACGGATACCGCCTCGACTTCGACCCTGATCGCCCTTGCCGCCGCCCGCGAGGCCGCCGGCCTGGATGCTGCTGCCGAGGGCCTGGCCGGCCGGCCGGACCTGGCCGCCGGTGTGCGAGTGTACGCCTCCGCCGAGGCCCACTCGTCGATCGAGAAAGCGTGCATGACCCTCGGCATTGGCCGGGCGAGCCTGCGCAAGATCCAGGTAAACGAGCGGTTTGAGCTGGACCCGGCGGCGCTGGCGGCGGCCATCGGCGAGGATCGCGCGGCCGGGCGTGTCCCATTGGCGATCGTGGCCACGATCGGGACGACCTCGTCGACATCGGTGGATCCGATCGCCGCGATCGCCGCAATCGCTGTGGCGGAGGGCGTGTGGCTCCATGTCGATGCGGCGTATGCCGGGCCGGTCGCCCTGTTGCCGGACAGGCGTGCCTCATTCCAGGGTTGGGAGCTGGCCGACTCGATCGTGGTCAATCCGCACAAGTGGCTGTTCACGCCACTCGATGCCTCGCTTTTGCTTACTCGCCGGATGGAGCTGCTCCAGGCGGCCTTCAGCCTGCAGCCCGAGTACCTCCGGACGATCGATCGCGAGGCGCCGGTCCGCGACTACAGCGAATACCAGCCCCAACTCGGCCGGCGCTTCCGCGCCTTGAAGCTGTGGATCCTGCTGCGAACCTTTGGGCTCCAGGGCCTGCGCGAAAGGATTGACCACCACCTTGCCCTGGCGGCCGAGTTCGCCGACTGGATAGACGCCGACCCGGACTGGGAGCGACTCGCGCCGGTGCCATTCTCGACCGTCTGTTTCCGGTTCCGGCCGGCAGGGGCGGCCCGGCACGCGGCCGATCCGGCCATGGACTCCAGGCTCGACGAGCTGAACGCCGGGATCATGGCCGCCGTCAACCGGTCGGGCGAGGTCTTCCTGTCGCACACCCGACTGGCCGGCCGGTTCACGATCCGCCTGGCCGTGGGCAACCTGCGTACGGAAGAGCGTCACGTCGCCCGGGCATGGGCCCTCCTGCGGCGCGAGGCCGGGCGCCTGGGCGCCGGCTAGGATGCAAGCGGTGGCGCCGCCCGACGCCGGCCGAACGATCCCAGGGCGCCTGGCGGCGGCCATCGAGGCGATCGATCCGGGCGACACGTATAACCCGGCGGTGCCCGAGGCGCTGGTCGCGAGCGGGCTTCATCGCATGTGCCTGCCGCTCGAGACTGGCCGACTCGGCGGCGGCATGGTCGAGCGCGTCGACGTGCGGGCCGCGCTCGGCGCAGTGAGCGGATCGGCCCCTCCCGAGTTTGCGATGCACACCCACGTCGTCGGAGCGCTGGTCGAGTCGGACGCCTGGCCGGCCGATCTGCGTGCCTGGGTCGAGGGCCTGGTGATGGCCGAGGGCGCGTTGCTCAACTCGGCCGCAACCGAAGACGGAAGCGGCAGCCCGGCCCGCGGCGGCCTGCCCTCGACCGTCCGATCGAGGCTGAAGACGGCTTCCGGCTGACCGGCCAGAAGACCTGGACCACCTGGTTGCCGGCCCTCCGGGCTGCCCTGGTCACGGCGGTGGTGCAGCCGATGGCGCCTGCTTCCCGATCGGCCATCCGGTTCACGCCAGCCTCCCAGTCGGCGGCCAGGTCTGCCCCGGACGACGCCGGCCACGAGGCCTGGATCGGCAACTTCGTGGTCGACCTCGGGACCCCCGGCATCGAGGGCCTGTCCGGCTTCGACGCCCTTGGGATGCGCGGCTCGGCACCGGGCCGGCTCCGGCTCAACGAGGTCTTCGTCCCGGCGGATCGCCTGATCGGCGCCCGCCAGGCCGGGGAACCCGATGGGCGTGGTCCCGCCCCGAGCGCCTGGTTCGGGGCGGCGATTGCCGCCGTCGACCTCGGCGTTGGTGAGAGCGCCCGCCGGGATGTCGTGCGCTGGGCTGTCGATCGGCGGCCGCGCGACGGCTCGCAGGCCGTGGCGGACCTGCCCACGATCGGGGTCCGCCTGGGCCGGATCGATGCCGCCCTGCGCGCTGCTCGGATCGTCCTGCAGGGCGTCGCACGGCACTGGCAGGCATCGCTCCCGGCCGACCGGCAGGTTCTTGTTCCGGAGATCAGCCTGGCCAAGGTAACTGCCACGAATGCCGCGGTCCTGGCCACCGACGAAGCGCTCCGGGTCGCCGGGGGCCCGGGCTTCCTGGCCGGTCGGATCGAGCGCGCCTTCCGGGATGCCCGCGGCGGCCTGATCAACCCGCCGCTCGACGACATCGCCTACCAGGGGTTTGCCCGGCGACTGGTGGACGACGAGCGGGCCGGGAACCCGCGCTAAACTCGGGCCGCTTCAGCCCCTCACGCCCAGGAGGCCTTGCTCATGGCCATTGCGGTCTCACTCGACTTCCCGATGTTCATTGACGGCCGCTCGGTCGAGGCGTCCGAGGGCGCCTGGCTCGAGGTCCACAACCCGGCTACGGGCGAGCTGGTTGGGCGCGTCCCGGCGGGCACCGTGGCTGACGTCGATCGGGCCGTGGCGGCGGCCCGGGCATCGTTCCGCGACGGCCGCTGGCGCAACCTCCTGATGCCGGCCCGGGTGGCGATCATGAATCGGCTGGGCGACCTACTCGATGAGCGCGCCGACGAGCTGGCCCGGCTCGAGACGCTGCAGACGGGAACCTCGTACAAGCTGCGCCGTGAGTCCGACTTCGCCTTCGCATCGGACAACCTGCGCTTCTTCGCGACCCAGATCCGGCACCTCGAGGGCAAGGCCGCGGCCGAGTACAGCGGCTCCCACACGAGCATGATCCGGCGCGAACCGATCGGGGTCTGCGGCCAGGTGGCGCCCTGGAACTACCCGATGTGGATGGCGATCTGGAAGATCGGCCCGGCCTTGGCCGCCGGCAACTCGGTCGTCCTCAAGCCGGCCTCCGCGACGCCGCTGACGACGATCCGCCTGGCCGAGCTGGGCAAGGAAGCCGGCCTGCCCGATGGCGTGCTGAACGTGGTGACCGGATGCGGCGATGTCGTCGGAGCCGCGATCGCGGCCCATCCGGATGTCGACCTGATCAGCCTGACCGGTGACTCGGAGACCGGCAAGAAGATCCAGGCCCTCGCCGCAGGCAACGTCAAGCGGGTCCACCTCGAGCTGGGTGGCAAGGCACCGTTCATCGTCGCCGCCGACGCCGATCTCGAGGCGGCCGCTCGCGGGGCGACGGCCGGAGCCTTGACAAACGGCGGCCAGGACTGCACGGCGGCGACGCGGGCGTACGTCCATCGCAGCCTGTACGGCTCCTTCCTGGCCCGGACCAAGGAGCTCTTCGAGAGCGTCCGGGTCGGCGATCCGTTCGATCCCACGACCGACCTCGGGACCCTGATCAGCGTGGCCCAGGTCGATCGGGTCGATGGCTTCGTTCAGCGGGCGAAGGCCGCCGGCGCGACGGTCGTGACCGGCGGCGTCCGGCCGTCGGTCGCCGGCCTGCCGAATGGCGCATTCTATGCCCCGACGCTGATCGCCGATGCCGCCCAGGACAGCGAGATTGTGCAGCAGGAGGTCTTCGGGCCGGTCCTCGTCGTCCTGCCGTTCGACACCGACGCCGAGGCAATCGAGTTGGCCAACGACACGAAATACGGCCTGGCGGCCTCGATCTGGACCCGCGATGTCTTCCGGGCAATGGACGCGGCCCGGTTGCTCAACTTCGGCCACGTCCAGGTCAACGACCACCTGATGGTCACCAGCGAGATGCCCCACGGCGGCTTCAAGCAGTCAGGCTTCGGCAAGGACATGTCGAGCTACTCCTTCGAGGAGTACACGCAGGTCAAGCACGTGATGATCGAACTCACCGGCGAGCCCGAGAAGGACTGGCACTACACGATCTTCGGCGACCCGAAGTCGTAGAAGAACGCCCCGCCCGCAGAGGGGGGATTCCGCAGGCGGGGGATCGAAAGTCTGAGCGTCGTTCGTCGCCGTGCCTAGGCTAGGTTTTCTTCATTGACGCGAACGGCGACCCGGAGTCGTAGGCCTCCCCGGGGGCCCGATCAGTATCTGGCGGGATCTCGACGACGCGGCCATCGTCGACGCCGTATTCCCAGGCGTCGATATTCGGGGGCTTGACGCCGAGCGAGGTCAGGGCCGTGCAGATCTGGCCGCGGTGGTCTGTCCCGTGGTGGAGCGCCTGGGCGAGGCGAATCCGATCGGCGCGTGCTTCCGGTAGCCGTCGTCCGCATCGACCTCGGTCACCAGGGTTGCCGGGTCCGGATCCGCAGCGAGGAGCGCCGACCAGGCGAGAGGATCTTGCCGCGGTCGGAGCGGGCTGAGCGCATCGGTCGGAAACGTTGGCCGGGCGCGTGTCGTTCCTGCCGTTGCCGTTGCCGCCGTTGCCAAATCTCGAGGTAACTCGACCTAATGGGAGAGCCAGGCCGATTCCGGGTCCGTTTGCCGAGCGGTCCTGAGGGGGCAGAGCGTGCAATGTCGTCGTCGACCGAGGAATCCACTTCATTCGGACCCAGTGCGCAGCGTAAGCACGTATTAGGTCGTGTTTTGACGGGAACCTCGCACGGCCCGCCAGGGTGGGCACGAATCGGCGATACTCGGGGGAGACCAACTGAGCCCCGGAGGTTGACCGCTGCCGTGCCGCCGATCGATGAGCTGACCCGGATCGAGCCTGTCTACCTGGATCGGCTTGGCAAGCAGGGTGTCTTCACCACCGGGATTCTGCTCGAGGTGTCCGAGACACCAACCCGCCGCCAGACCCTCGCCGACCACCTCGGTGCGACCATCAACGATGTTGCGACCTGGCGTGATGAGGCGCTGATGCTCAACCTGGCGAGCTTTGGGCCGGACGAGCATCGACTCCTCATCCAGGCCGGGATCCGCGGTCTTCAGGGGATTGTCGAGCTGGACCTCGAGGCGTTCCGGGCGCAGCTCGTGCGCCCCGCGCTGCAGCTCCGGATGGAGCCGATCGATGACCTTCGCGCCGAGGGCTGGTGGGACCAGGCCCGCACGCTCGAGGACGAGTAGGCCCCGCGAGCTGGCTCAAGACGACGGCCCGGCCTGGCCCGGCCCGGCAGATCGAGCGGCTAGGATGACGAGGTGAACCCCGGACCTGCCCGGACGATCCTCGGGCTCCTCGCCGGCCTGACGACGATGATCACGATCGTCGGACTGGCCATCCTGGTCTTCCTCAACCCTGTCTGGGTGTCGTTCGAACAGGATCGGACCGGTGCGGCGGCCCTGACCGGCTTCGATTCGGAAACGGTCCATACGGTCACGAACTCAATCCTGCACGACCTCGCGCTCGGGCCGCCGGATTTCGCCGTGACGGTTGGTGGCCAGCCGGTCCTCGGCGAGCGCGAACGGGCGCACATGGTCGACGTCCGGAACGTCTTCTTCGACTTCGGAGCTGTCGCCCTGCTGGCGCTGCTGATCCTGGTCAACCTGTGGATCTACGCACGTCGCCAGGCGTGGTTCCGACGGGCGGTGCGCCGGGGCGCTATGGTCCTGGCGGTCCTGGTCGTCGTCCTCGGGGCGGTCGCCGCGATCGCCTTCGACGCGGTCTTCGAAGCGTTCCATCAGCTGTTCTTTCCGGCCGGCTCGTTCGATTTCGCAGCGAGCTCAAAGCTGATCCAGCTGTTCCCCGATCAGTTCTGGTTTGAGACTTCGCTGCTGCTCGTGGTGGTGATCCTGGGCCTGTGTGGCCTGTTCGTGACCCTGGCCGATCGGGGCACAGATTTAGGTGTGACTGGCGCATGACCGACCTCACGAGCCAAGCGGACGACATGCTCCTGTCCGTGGAGGCTGCCCGGCAGCGCGTCCTCGCCGAAATCGCCGGTCCAGTCGGGTCCGAGGAGGTCCCCGTGACTGCGGCGCTTGGGCGGGTCGGAGCTGCGGCCGTACGGGCGACGACGGACCTGCCACCCTGGGACAACAGTGCGATGGATGGCTATGCCGTCCAGGTTGCGGACCTGGCTGGCGCCACGGAGTTGGTGCCGATCGTGCTGCGTGTGGTCGGTGAAGCTGCCGCCGGCGGCCAGATCGGGACCTTGACGCAGGCTGGGACCGTGATCCGGATCGCTACGGGCGCCCCCATGCCTGCGGGCGCGGATGCGGTGGTCCAGGTTGAGCTCACCACCCCGCTTGGGGCCGACGGCGCCTCCGCCGGCCCGCGCGGGCGGCAGGCCGGCGGAGGGCTTCCGGCGGCGGTCGCGATCCACGCCGAGGTGCCGGCCGGAACGTCCATCCGGCGGCGTGGCAGCGACCTGACGGCACGCAGCGTGGTCCTGGCCGCGGGCGAGGAGATTGGGCCGGCGACGGTCGGTCTTGTCGCAGGCGCCGGCATCGGCTCGATCTCGGTCCACCGCCGGCCGCGTGTCGCGGTCCTGGCCACCGGCGACGAGGTGCGCGCCGCGGGGACCCCGCTCGGACCCAGCGGGATCCCCGATGCGAACGGGCCCGGGTTACGTGCCCTGGCCGCGGTAGCCGGCGCCGAGGTGATCGACCTGGGGATTGCCCGAGACCAGCTTGACGACGTGGTCGCGCGCCTGCGCCGGGGCGTGGCCGAGGCCGACGTGGTCATCGTCAGCGGTGGGGTTTCCGTGGGCCCGTACGACGTCGTCCGGGCAGCATTCGAGATCGTGGGTACGGTGAACCTGTGGCGGGTCGCGATCCAGCCCGGCAAGCCGTTTGCCTTTGGCACCGCCCGGCGCGGCGACGGGTTGCCGGTCCTGCTCTTCGGCCTGCCCGGCAACCCGGTCTCGAGCTTCGTGACGTTCGAGATCTTCGTCCGGCCCGCGCTCCGCCGGCTGGCCGGCCACCGCGCGATCCTCAGGCCGTCCGAGCCGGGTGTCCTGCTCGACCGAGCCGCCAAGAGCGCCGGCCGCCGAGCCTACCTCCGGGTCGAGGTCGAGCGTTCGGCGAGCGGCGCGCCGGCGCGCGATGCCGAGGGCCGCTTGCTGGTCCACCTGGCCGGGGCCCGGGAGAACGCGGGGCAGGGGAGCCACGTCCTGAGTACGCTGGCGTCCGCGGATGCCCTTGCCGCCGTGCCGGAGGCCCTTGACGACGTTCCCCCGGGAACCGTCGTCGAAGTGTCCTGGCTCGATCACTAACCAGCTGCCAAGCCGCAACCGGAGAGTCGCCATGGACCGCAAACCGCCGCTCCGCACCGAGCGGCGTCGCCTGAGCCACGTCGACCGAACCGGCCGGCCGCGGATGGTCGACGTCAGCGCCAAACCGGCCACAGCACGACGGGCCGTTGCCGAGGCGCTCGTGGGACTGAGCCAGGAGACGCTCAGCCTGGTGATCGACGGCCGTAACGCCAAGGGCGATGTCCTGACCGTGGCCGAGCTCGCCGGGGTGATGGGCGCCAAGCGGACCTCGGACCTGATCCCGCTGTGCCATCCGCTGGCCCTCACCGACCTCCTCGTCCAGGTCGTCCCGGATCGCGCCCTGGGCGTCCTGCGGATCCGCGCCGAGGCGGCCACGATCGGCCCGACCGGGGTCGAGATGGAGGCGCTCACGGCGGCCGCCGTGGCCGCCCTGACGGTCTACGATATGGTCAAGGGCGTCGAGCGGGGCGTTGAGATCCACTCGATCCGGCTGCTCTCGAAGACCGGCGGCAAGAGTGGCGACTGGGTGCGCGGCCCGGCCGCGGAGCCTCCGCCGAGCGGGCCCGGCAGGCGACCGGGCGATCGATCGGCCGGTCGGATCAGGAAGTAGGAGGGCGCGTGACTGGCCGCTCGGCTCTGGTCCTGACCGCGAGCGATCGCACCGCGGAAGGAACCCGCGAGGACACCTCTGGCCAGGTCGTGGCGGACCGCCTCGCGGCTCTCGAGTTCAGCGTCGAGCGCAAGGTCGTGGCAGACGAGCAGTGGCTGATCGAGGAGGCCCTGGTCGAGGGCGCCAGCCGCCATCAGCTGATCGTGACGACAGGTGGCACCGGCCTGACACCGCGCGACGTCACTCCGCAGGCCACCTCCGCCGTGATCGACTACGAGGTCCCCGGCCTGGCCGAGGCGATGCGCGCCGAAGGTCGCCGCTCGACGCCCATGGCGAGCCTGTCGCGGGGCATCGTCGGGGTCCGTGGCCGGACGCTGATCGTCAACCTGCCGGGCAGCCCGCGCGGCGCCGCTGAAAGCCTCGAGGCGATCGTGGCCGTCCTGCCCCACGCGCTGGAGACCCTCGCCGGGCCGTTCGAGCACATCGAGGCGCCGAGCCGGTGAGTGGTTTCGAGGGCATCTTCGGCCATGTCCCGGGCTACCTGCTCGTCTTCCCGTTGTTCTGGGGATCGGTCGTCTACTTCGCGCTGGTGATGGCTCGCCACCTGCGAATCTTCGTGGCCGTCCGGGCAACCGGCCCGAGCCCGTTCGCCGAGGTCCCCCGGCGGATCGGCGGGATCGTCCGGTACACCCTGCTCCAGACCAAGATGTTCAAGGATCCCCGCGCGGGAATCATGCATTTCACGATCTTCTGGGGCTTCGTCCTGCTGACGATCGGCACGGCCAACATCGTCACCGGCGGTGCGATCCAGGCGGTGATCCAGGTTCCCGCCGACGGCATCCTGTGGACGGCGGTCTCGGCGATGCAGAACACGGTCGCGGTGCTCGTCCTGGTCGCCGTCGGCTATGCCTTCATTCGCCGGCTGATCACCCGGCCGCGGCGGCTGGCCTTCACCCGGGGCGCCTTGGTCATCCTCGTCCTGATCGGCGGGGTCGTCGCCACTGAGCTCCTGGCCCAGGCCTTCGAGGCCGCGCGCTACGGCTCGGTCGCCGGAGCGTTTGTCGCCGATGCCATCGCGCTGCCACTGGCCAACCTGGGGCCCGCTGTCCTGTCCGCCGTCTTCACGGTCCTGTGGTGGGCCCACATCGCGATCGTGGCCGCCTTCCTGTGCTACCTGCCAGTTAGCAAGCATCTCCACATCGCCACGGCGTTCTTCAACGTCTATTTCCGCAAGCTGGCGCCGCGCGGCGAGCTGCCCGCGATGGACCTCGAGGCGGAAGACGCCACGTTTGGCCTGCGAACGCTGCAGGACCTGGGCTGGAAGGACCTCCTCGACGGCTTCACCTGCACCGANNGACCTGATCCCGAACTCACCGATCCTGCGGACACAGGCCGGCCTCGACGACGCGACGCCCAACCCGAAGCTGCTGACGACCGCGATCGTCGATGACGCGATTCCCTATGACGCAGTCTGGGACTGCGTGACCTGCGGCGCCTGCGTGGAGGCCTGTCCGGTCCTGATCGAGCACGTCGACAAGATCGTCGGCTTCCGGCGCAACCTGGTCCTCGAGGATTCGCGCTTCCCGAGCGAGTTGACCGGCGCCTTCCGCAACATGGAGACGGCCGGCAACCCGTGGGGCCAGGCTCGCTCAACCAGGACGGACTGGACCACCGGCCTCGACTTCGAGGTGCCGACCGTCGCCGACCTCGCCGCCGCCGGGCAGCTCGACAAGATCGAGGTCCTGTACTGGGTCGGCTGCGCGGCGGCCTTTGATGAACGGAACCGAAAGGTCGCCCGGGCCTTCGCCCGCTGCCTCAACGCGGCCGGCGTCCAGTTCGCGATCCTGGGCCAGGAAGAGTCATGCACCGGCGATCCAGCCCGCCGGATGGGCAACGAGTACGTCTACCAGATCCTGGCCGGGGGGAATATCGAGACGCTCAACCGCTACGGCATGGCCGAGCGCACGATCGTCACCGCCTGCCCGCACTGCTTCAACACGATTGCCAATGAGTACGGCCAACTCGGCGGTCGCTTCGACATCGTCCACCACAGCGTCTACCTGCAGGAATTGCTGGCCTCTGGGCGATTGCGAACCGCGGAGGCCGATGGCGTGGGAGGGAGCGTCGGTCCAAGCCGCTCGGTCACGTTCCACGACAGCTGCTACATGGCCCGCTACAACAACGTGATCGCCGCGCCGCGCGATGTCCTCGGCTCGGTTGCCGGGGTGGAGCTGCGCGAGATGGAGCGCAGCGGCAAGAATTCGTTCTGTTGCGGAGCGGGCGGCGGCCGGATGTGGATGGAGGAGACCCGCGGCACGCGGATCAACGCCGAGCGGACGCGCCAGGCCCTGGCCACCGGCGCCGCGGTCGTCGCCACGAACTGCCCGTTCTGCATGACGATGATGAAGGACGGCCTGGCCGAGGCAGAATCGAATGCGGGCGGCACCGTCAGCGCTGCCGACATCGCCGAGCTGCTCGCCGACAGCCTCGCACCGGCAGTCCCCAGCGGGCGGCAGCTGCCAGTGCTCCAGTAAGCGTCGCGGGAGGGTTCACCATGTCCGAGCTCCGGTCGTATCGCCTGTCCGACGAACAGCTCGAATTGCGCGACGCCGTCCGGACGCTGGCCCGGGAGCGGATTGCCCCGAGGGCCGCCGAGGTGGACCGCTCGGCCGAGTTCCCGTGGGACAACAAGGAGCTGCTGGCCAGCCAGGACATCCTGGCCCTGCCCTTCCCGGAGCGCTACGGCGGCCTGGGAGCGGACTTGCTGACCACCTGCCTGGCGATCGAGGCGCTGTCGGCCGCCTGCGCCACCACCGGCCTGATCCTGGCGGTCCACGAGCTTGCCGCGCTGCCGATCATCAGCAAGGGCACCGACGAGCAGCGCCAGCGCTGGTTGCCCGACCTGGCCGCCGGCCGCACGCTCATCTCATTTGCGATCACCGAGTCGGGCGCCGGCAGCGACGCCGGCGCGATCGCGATGCGCGCGACCCGCGACGGCGACGACTACGTGCTGGACGGCGCGAAGCGGTTCATCACCCATGGCAGCGTGGCCGATCTCGTCGTAGTCTTTGCCGTCAGCGATCCCGGTGCGAAGCGGCACCGGAACTTGTCGTGCTTCGTGGTTGAGACCAACCGGCCCGGCTTTTCGGTTGGCCGGCTCGAGCACAAGATGGGCATTCGGGGGTCGCCCACGGCCGAGCTCCTGTTCGACGCCGTCAGGGTCCCCGCGACGAACCGAATTGGCGCCGAAGGTGAGGGCTTTGCCATCGCCATGAGCACGTTCGAGCGATCCCGGCCGGGTATCGCGGCACAGGCCGTGGGGATTGCCCAGGGGGCTCTCGAGTTCGCTGCCCATTACGCCACCGAGCGGATCCAGTTCGGCAAACCGATCGCCGAGCAGCAGATGGTCCAGGCGATGCTGGCCGACATGGATGCATCGACCGAGGCGGCCCGCCAGCTCCTCTACGCTGCCTGCGCCGCGATCGAGGCTGGCGACGGTGACGCCGCTCGCTGGGCCGCCGTGTGTAAACTCGTTGCCGGTGACGCGGCGATGCGGGTCACCACCGATGCCGTCCAGGTCCTGGGCGGCTATGGCTATCTTGGCGAGTTTCCTGTCGAGCGGATGATGCGCGACGCGAAGATCACCCAGCTCTACGAGGGGACGCAGCAGATCCAGCGGCTCGTCGTCGCACGGTCGTTGCTCACCCGATCCTGAGCGCCTGGATCGGACCGGAGGGTGCATCTGGGCAACGTTGCCCCCAGCGGAGAAATCGTGCGGATCGTCGTCCTCGTGAAACCCGTGCCGGACACCACCGGTCAGGAGCGCCTCGGCCCGGACCTGCGGGTTGACCGGGCAGCCGTACCGGCGGTCGTCAACGCCAACGACGAGTACGCCCTCGAGGCGGCCCTCAAGCTTGTCGAGGCGGCCGGCGAGGGCGAGGTGACCATCCTGGCGATGGCCCCGGCGGCGGCCCCCGAAACGCTTCGCAAGGCGCTGGCGATGGGCGCCCAGCGCGCCGTCCTGATCAGCGATCCGAGTCTGGCCGGTTCGGACACGCTGTCGACGGTTCGGGTTCTCGCTGCAGGCCTGCGCCGGCTCGAGTACGACCTGGTCCTGGCCGGCGCGGATACCTCGGATGGCGGTGCTGGTGTCGTGCCGGCCGGGGTCGCCGTCAGTGTCGGACTGCCCTACCTTTCCTACGCATCGAAGATCGAGCCCGGTGCGGGTCGGGTGCTCGTCCACCGCTTGAGCCCGAGCGGTTACGACGTGATCGAGGCGGCCCTGCCGGCCCTCGTCGTGGCCACCCAGGCACTGGGCGAACCTCGTTACCCGTCGCTCCGTGGGATCATGGCCGCGCGGTCAAAGGAGATCATCACCTGGTCCCTGGCAGACCTCGAGCTGGGCGACACGCCGGTCGGCGGAGCTGCGGCTACCACCGACGTCGTCTCGGTCCGTCAACCGGCAACCCGCGCCGCCACCCGGGTGGTCCGGGAGCCGGCGACGGTGGCCGCCGCCCAGGTCGTCGAGTTCCTCGCTGAGCGGCGACTGATCTGATGAGGTCCAGCTGATGGCCGAGGCGCTGTGGGTGATCGGCGAGGTCGCCGACGGGCATCTGGCCCGAATCGGCGCAGAGCTGGGCACGCTGGGCCGCTCGCTGGCGGCCGCGAGCAAGCGCGATGTCGTGGGGATCGTCGTCGATGCCGCGCCCGAGGTGGCGGCCCACGAGCTCGCCGCATTCGTGCCGCACACGATCGCGGTCAGCGCTCCGGAGGCCGGCCAGCGCGTTGCGGCCGGAGTGATCGCCGAGGCGATCGTGGCGCTTGCCCGGGTCGAGGTTCCCGGTCACATCCTGCTCGGCTCCACACCCGACGGGCGCGATATCGCCGGGATCCTGTCAGCGACCCTCGGCTGGGGCGTGCTCGTCAATGCGACGTCCGTCGCCTGGGCAGATGGTTCGCCAGTCGTCGAGATGAGCACGTTTGGCGGCCGCCTGATCACGACCAGCCGGTTTACCGCTGAACACGGGATCGTCACTCTCCGACCCAATACGGTAACCGCCCAGGCGTCGCCCAGTGGCGGCACGGTTACGGCTAGCGTCGCTGGTCCGCCGACCCTGCCCGCGGTCACCGTCACTAGGCAAGTCGCCGAGGCCGGCGCCGCGGCCTCGATCGAGGAGGCCCGGGTGATCGTGGCCGGCGGTCGCGGCGTCGCCGGCGCGGACGGCTTCAGCACGGTCCAGGCACTGGCCGATGCCCTGGGTGGGGCCGTTGGCGCGACCCGGGCCGCGGTCGACGCGGGCTGGATCCCGTACAGCCGCCAGATCGGGCAGACTGGCAAGATCGTCAAGCCGGCCCTGTACGTGGCCCTCGGCATCTCCGGCGCGATCCAGCACAAGGTCGGGATGCAGACGGCCGAGACGATCGTGGCGATCAATCGTGACCCGGACGCGCCAATCGCTGACTTCGCTGACCTGTTCGTGGTGGGGGACCTGTTCGAGGTCGTCCCGGCGATCGTGGCGGCGCTGGCTGCCCGATCACGGTCGAGCTGAGGCGGGTCGACGATGGCCGGTTGGCTGATGTTCGCGATCCCGATCGCCGCGTTCGTCGCGCTCGTGCTCATCTTCACGTTCGTCCTCCGTCGGACCGGCCGGATCGTTGGCCTGACCCGTGAAGTCGAGCGCTTCCGGCGTTCGGTCGACGACCTGTCGGGCCGGATCGACACTTCGCTGGGCGGCGTGATCGATCGGATCGACGCCGTCCGCCGCCAACAGGTCCCGCCCGACTCGATCGGCGACAACCTCGCGGCCGCACGCGACGCGGTCGAGCGCTACGAGCAGGAGGCGTCGAAGCTCCACGGCCCGGTTCCGGCCGACGACGTGCGCGCCGCCCTGCTGGCCGAGCTCGAGCGGGCAGGCCGGGCCCTCGAGATGGTCGCCCACGGCTGCGACCTCCTGTCGGCAACCCGGAGCGGCTATCGCGAGCTCGAGGCGCAGACGGCCGTCAAGCGCGGCTACCTCAATGCTCTGCACGCCCGCGAGGCGATCGCACGCCATGCAGCAGACCTCGCCTCGGGCCGGACGATGGCGCAACGACGCTGGCTGTCGAGCCGCCTGAACGATTGAGGCGCCGCGCCAGACCGCCCCGGAACCCCCGTATCTGGTGCTATCGTTGATCGGATACCACAAGCCGTTGTGGTCGCAGCAGCATGGAGCAGGATGCGCTGTCCTCAGTGCGGCGACCGCGAGACGCGCGTCGTCGACTCCCGTGACCTTGATGACGCCGCCACGATCCGGCGACGTCGCGAATGCGCCGCGTGCAGCATGCGCTTCACCACCTATGAGCGGATCGAGGCGGCCCGCCTGGTCGTCGTGAAGCGCGATGGCAGTCGTCAGGAGTTCGACCGGGACAAGCTGGCCAGCGGCCTGCGCAAGGCCCTCACCCGGCGGCCGGTTGCCGATCATGCGGCCGAGCAGGCGGCCGATTCGATCGAGATCGAACTGCGCCTGGCCGGCGCCACGGAGCTACCGTCGCAGCGGATTGGCAGCCTGGCCATGGAGCGCTTGCGTGGGCTCGACCAGATTGCCTACATCCGCTTCGCCAGCGTCTACCAGTCCTTCGAGGACCTCGCCGACCTGAAGCGCGAGGTCGACAGCCTGTACGCCACGCGGGACGACGGCGGCCTCGCCCGGTGAGCGTCCTGTCCGATCGGGACATCCGAGGCGCGATCGAGGCAGGCGAGGTCCGGATCAACCCATACGACCCGCGCGACCTGCAGCCCTCGTCGGTCGACCTGCACCTGGACCGCAGCTTCCGGGTCTTCCGCAACAACCGCTATGCGTTCATCGACGTCCGGTCTCCCCAGCCCGACCTCACCGAGTTGCTCCGGGTGGATGATGACGAGCCGTTCATCCTCCATCCCGGCGAGTTCGTCCTTGGCCAGACCGTCGAGTGGGTCGAGCTGCCGAACGATCTCGTTGCCCGGCTCGAGGGCAAGAGCTCGCTCGGCCGGCTGGGCCTGTTGATCCATTCCACTGCGGGCTATGTCGATCCCGGCTGGAAGGGCAACCTGACCCTCGAGCTGTCGAACGTGGCGAACCTACCGATCGCCCTCTACTACGGGATGCGGATCGGCCAGATCAGCTTCTTCCGGATGAGCTCAACGGTCGATCGCCCGTATGGGTCGGCCGAGCTGGGCTCCAAGTATCAGGGCCAATCGGAGCCGACCGCCTCAGCCTTCCATCGCGACTTCGCCGAGTCGCGCGGACGTGACCAGCCGGCCGACGCGCCCGGCAAGCCGCCCGACGTGCCGGCGTCAGCTGCCATGAACAGCGACGCAGCCCGGTCCTGACCAGGACCATGCGACCGGACCGGCGACGATGGCCATGAACGACTCGGTCAGCTGGTCGGCGGACCTCGGCGGCGGTGTCCGGGTGGCGCTCGTCCAGGCCGGAACCTTCTGGTCCGACGCCGGTGCCCTCTTCGGCCCAGTCCCGCGGGTGATGTGGGATCGCCTTGTCGTCGACGAGATCACGCCCGACCACCGGCTCGGCCAGGCGCTCAACTGCCTGCTCATCGAGACCTCCGCGGGCCGGGTCCTGGTCGAGACCGGGATCGGCGAGCGAATGAGCGACAAGGTTCGAGAAATGCGGCGGTACTCGGGCGACCCAATCCTGCCCGCTCTTCGGATGGCCGGTTTCGAGCCGACCTCGGTTGACGTCGTGGCGATGAGCCATCTCCATTTCGACCACGCCGGCGGCCTCCTCGATGGCGACGGACGGCGGGCCTTTCCGAGGGCAGTCATCGTCGCCCAGCGGGCCGAATGGGAGATCGCATTGGGCACGAACAGCCGGCTGGTCGCCAGCTATGACCAACCTGAGCTGCGCCTTGTCCGTGACTGGGGCGCAGCCGGCTGGGCCGAGGGTGAGCGCGAGATCCTGCCCGGTGTCACCGTCCTCCCGACCGGCGGGCATTCGGCCGGACACCAGGCGGTCATCGTCCGGGGCAGCGGACGGCCGGTCGCCTTCTTCGGCGACCTGGCGATGCGCCCGTGGAGCGCCAACCCGCGCTGGATCACCGCCTTCGACGATTTCCCCCTCGACTCGGTCGAGGTCAAGGGCGAGCTCTTCCGACAGGCCGTGGCCGAGGATTGGACCGTCGTGCTGAGCCATGAGCCGCGCACGCCGATCGGCCGGCTGGTCCCCGACCGGGACCGCTTCGCCTTCGAGCCGGTCAGGGCGACGAAGGACTGACTGAGCCGGCCGGTGGCAGGATCGTGGCGACCTCGGCCATAGCCTGGGCCTGGGTCAACGGGCCGTTGACCACGGCCCGCACGATCCCGTGCGGGTCGATGAAGACCTGGGTCGGCAGCGCGTAGACGCCGTACAGGTTCATGACGTCGCCCGACAGGTCGGCCGCGATCGTGTATTCGAGGCCGTACTTCTGGGCGTAGGTCCCGACATCGGCGGCAGTCGTCTCCTTGACGCTGATCCCGATCAGGTCCAGGCCCTGGCCGCGGTAGGCCTGGTCCATCGCCCGGAGCGTCGGGGTCTCGGACTGGCAGGGTGCACACCAGCTGGCCCAGAAGTTGATCCAGACCCCGTGGCCGCGATCGTCGGCCAGGCGGACGGGCCGGCCGGTCACGTCGAGCAGCTGCCACGCCGTGCCGTCGGAGCGGATTCCGGCCAGCTCGGGCGCGAGCGATCCGGGTCGCAGCCCGACGGTCGGCGAGCCGACCAGATAGGCCGTTGCCAGGGGGTTGACCAGGGCCGCCGGGTCGGTCGAGCCGAGCGGCGTCGTGATCGCGATAAGCCCGATGGCGGCGATCACCACGACGAGGAGCACGGCTACGAGCTGGCGCGCGCTGAACGGGCCGATCAGGCCGCGCTTCTCGGGGCGATGCTCGAACGTTGGGCGACTGGGCGGCGCCTCGGTCGGGTCGTCGGGGTCCTCGAGGTCGGTCACTCAGATCGCCGTCAGGAAGGTGAAGTAGCGGGGGATCAGGGTCAGCAGGTCGAAGAGCATCGCCAGCCCGATCGCAACCACGAGCAGGCCGCCGACCAGGCTCACCACCCGACCGTGGCGGATGAGCGGCCGGAGGAGGGCCGGTGAGCGGTCGTACAGGACGCCCAGGACGACGAACGGGATGCCCAGGCCGAGGGTGTAGCCAACCAGCAGGATGCCGCCCCGGACCACCCCGTCCGAGGTTGCCGCCAGGGTCAGGATCCCGCCCAGGATCGTCCCGATGCAGGGCGTCCAGCCGACGGCAAAGATCACGCCCAGCCCGAACGAGGCGAGCCAGGCATTGCTCGAGCCCGTCAGCCGGGCGCCGAGCCGGTCGCCGATCGAGCTCCGGGGCGACCGCGCCGATCCATTCGGCTGGAAGGCCCGGCCGATCAGGCTCCCGCCCCCGGAGGTGGCCAGCGCCGAGGCGCCCCCGGCAAGGAGCGGCTGCCATGTTCGCTGGAGGCGGGCGATGGTGAGGATCCCGGCGAGGTTCAAGCCCATGACGACCAGGACCGCGCCGCCGATCTGACGGAGAGCCGGCAGGTATGAGCCAAGCGCGCCGCCGGCGAATGTGGCCGTCACCCCGAGGAACGTGAAGACGAGGCCGAAGCCCGCGACGTAGGCGAGGGAGTGGCGCAGGGCTACCCAGCGCGACGGGCCGGTCGCGCTGGGTAGCCCCGCTGATGTGTCGGCGGCCGAGCGGACCGCGACCCGGGTGAGCTGACCGACGTAGGCTGGCACGAGGGGCAGGACGCAGGGCGACAGGAAGCTGAGCAGGCCCGCGCCGATCGCCACGACGAAGGTGAGGTCGGTCCCGTTCATCGTCGACTCAACCCGCGACGACCACGCCGAGGGCCTGGTCCAGGAAACGGCGCAGCCGGGCTGGGCCGGTGGCGAGCGTCAGTCGGCTGTCACCGACCTCGACGACCGGGATCTCGGCGAAGAATGCCCGCTCCCAGGCGGCATCGGTGCTGATATCACGCTCGACCAGGAGTGCTGTCTCGAGCCCGCGGTCACGGCGCTCCGAGAGATAGGCCTCGATGCTCGAGCGTGTCTCCGCGCACAGGTGGCAGCCGGGACGGGCGTACAGGACGAGCTCGAGCATGGCGCCCCGATTGTAGTCGAGGCCCCGTTTACAGCCCGATCCGGTAGATGTTCCCGGCGCTGGACACGACGTAGACGTTGCCCTCGTCGTCCTGCCCGAACGAGGTGATGCTGAGCGACGTGTCGGCGACCTGGACCGCCGCCTGGTTGCCCGCCGTGGCCACCAGCCGCCAGATCCAACCGCTGCAGTAGTCCCCGAAGAAGTAGTTGCCGCGCAGCGCGGCAACTAGCGGCTCGCGGTAGACATAGCCGCCGACGACTGCGCAGCCGACGTCGTGGGCATAGACCGCCACCGGCATCGTTACGCCTGTTGCAGAGCAGCCGGTTGCCGGCTCGTAGCAGGCGCGTCCTTCCCAGATGTTCCAGCCGAGGTCGATCTTCGCGGTGCCGACGACCCCGGCCCGGCTGACGTGGTCGATCTCCTCATAGCGAGCCTGGCCGACATCGCCGATCCACATGTCGCCGGTGGCCGAGTCGTACGACCAGCGCCACGGATTGCGCACGCCATAGGCCCAGATCGTGGGTTTCGCGCCGGACACGTTCACATTGAGCCGGAGGATCTTGCCTAGCAGCGAGCTCAGGTTCTGGGCGGATTCCAACGGATTCCCGGCGCCACCGCCGTCACCAGTCCCGAAGTACAGCAGCCCATCCGGCCCGAAGACCAGCATCCCGCCGTTGTGGTTGGCGTAGGCGGTGCGATCGATGGGGTTGATCAGCAGCTTCGCCGACCCGCCGTCGGCAACGTTGGAGTTGTGGGTGGCCGTGTACTGGGCGACCATGATGTCGCCTGTGCCGGCCTGGTTGTAGTCGACGTAGAAGTGCCCGTTCGACTTGTACTGGGGGCTGAAGGCCAGGCCCAGCAGGCCCAGCTCGCCACCGAACTCGATCAGCCCGCTGATGTCGAGGAACGCCTTCGCCTCGGTCTTGCCGCTGACGACGACCTTGATCTGGCCGGTCTGCTGGACCACGAACAGACGGTTCTTGCCATCGTCCGCGCCGGTCACGAAAATCGGCTGGCTGAACCCGGTCAGCGCGGAGCTGAGCTTGATAGCCGTCACGGGACGCGGCGTGGGAGTGGGCGTCCTGGCGGGGGTAGGCGTCGGCCCGGGCTTCTTGGTCGAGATCAGCGCGGGGCCGGGCGCGGGCTTGCCGTCGGCCGTTACGGAACCGTTCGGACCCGAGGAACCGCTGGCGCCTGGGGCAAGGCTGGTCTGGCTGATCCCGGGGCTGGCTGCGGGAGATGCGCTCGAGCCCGTCAGGGAGCTTACGGTCCAGCCTGCCAGGACGACCAGACGATCACCCCGACGATCGCCCCGATACGCACTGGAGTGGACGAGGCGCGATCCTGCCGTGGGATCGTCGAATCTCTCGCTCAAGCGGACCCATGCGGTTCGACCACCCAGTATGAGCCGGACGCCGTTCAACTTGCTGGCTGGGTCTTCGCCGGGGATCGGTAGTGAGTCGTTGGGGCGACGCGGTACCATGCCCGCGGTGCGCCCCTGTAGCTCAGCGGATAGAGCGAGGCCGTCCTAAGGCCTGCGTCGGGGGTTCGATTCCCTCCAGGGGCACCACGCCGTGCGCTACCGTGTCGGGGTTCCGGCCCGTCGTAGTGCGCCGGTCCAATGGGAGCACCACGATGCCCACGCCGCCTGCCCTTCTGCCCACCAGGATCGATGAAGGCCATGGACCCGGAGTGATGTACCGGATCCAGGGTGATCTCGTGCCGGTCCTGCACGTCCGGATCGATGGGTCGATGCCGATTTACTTCGAGCACCACGTGATCCTGTGGAAGGACCCCGCGATGCAGGTCGGGATGCACAAGCTCAAGGGTGCGTTCAAGCGCGTGATCGCCGGGATGCCGGTATTCATGACCGAGCTGCAAAGTCCGGCTGAGGCGGCCTTCTCGCGCGACGACCCCGGCCACGTTCTGTCGCTCCACCTGCCAGCCGGCCAGCACATCCTGGTCCGTGAGCACCAGTTCCTCGCCGCGACCGGCAATGTGGATTTCACATTCAACCGGGTCAAGGGCATATCAAACATGCTCTTCGGCGGCACGGGCTTCTTCATCGACCGCTTCGAGGCCCAGGGCAGCGAGGGGATCGTCTGGATGCACGGCTACGGCAACGTCTTCGAGAAGACGCTCGACCCGGGCGAGGCGATCGACGTGGAGGCAGGTGGCTGGGTCTATCGCGACGGCTCCGTCGCGATGCAGCAGATCGTCTATGGCCTGAAGACCGGCCTCCTGGGCGGCTCGGGCCAGCTCGTCTTCAACCGCTTCACCGGCCCGGGCCGGGTCGCGATTCAGTCGGCCTACGTCCACCTGCCAAGCGAGAACTGACCCAGGGGAGTCTCGGGCCGGGTCCGTGGCGGTTGGGCCGTGGCCGGTTTGGGCCAGGCGCCCGGCCCGCGGAGTCATACGGCGACGGCCAGCCTCGGAGGCCGGTTCGGGACGCGGCACGTCGGGTGGCCGTGCGGCCGCTCGGCTATCCTCGGTTGATGAGTTCGGCACCTGACGAGGTCCGCCACTGGGCGCAGGCACGACTGGACGCCCGTGCGGCAAAGGACTGGGCCGAGGCGGATCGGCTGCGCGCCGAGATCGAAGCGGCCGGCTGGCGGATCATCGATCGCGGCAGCCATTTCAGCCTCGAACCGGCCCATGCGCCCGATGTCGTCGAGGCGGGCCGCACGCGTTACGGCAGCAGCGCCGCCGTGCCTTCCCGGCTCGAGGAGCAGGTCGATGCCTTCGTCACCGTCATCCTGCTCGCGATCGACCAGCCCGGCGATCTCGNNAGGTGGTGATCGTGGCCGATCAGCCCAGCCCGGTCCAGGAGACGGAGCTGCTCGCGCGGGGTGGGCCGGCCGATCGCCCGATCGGCGGCGTCCTGCCCGAGATCATCTGGACGAGCGAGCGGCTCGGCCACGCCGCTGCCACGAACGCCGGCATGCGCCGGGCGGTGGCCCCAGTCATCGTCCTCCTGGACACGAGCATCGAACTCGTCGGCGATCTCCTCAGCCCGCTCGTCCGGGCGCTCGATGACGCGAGCGTCGCCGTGGCCGGGGGCTGGGGCATCGTCTCCGAGGACCTGCGCCGGTTCGAGGACGCCCCGCCGGGTGACGTCGACGCGATCGAGGGATATGGCCTGGCATTTCGGCGCACCGAGCTGGCTGAGCGCGGGTTTCTCGACGAGCGATTCCGCTTCTACCGCAACCTCGACATCTGGTGGAGTCTTGTCCTGCGCGACGACGGAGCAGATCGCGTGCCGCGTCGCGCGGTCCGGCTGGCCGAACCGCTCGGGATCCGCCACGAGCACCGTGGCTACACGAGCGTCGAGCCGGCCGAGCGGGNNGCAAGCGCAACTTCTATCGGATCCTCGATCGCTTTGGGGCCCGGCGCGACCTGCTCATTGTTTCGCGGCCAGGCAAGGACTGAGCCTCAGCCGTCGATCCGGCGGGCGGTGGTTCCAGCTGGTCGATCGATCACCTCGATGGCCAGGGCGAGGAGCTCGG
>PLZO01000033.1 GCA_003152165.1 Chloroflexota bacterium | reverse complement strand
CACCGAGCTCGTCGTCAGGCACCCAGGCCCGCTGGCTCTGACCTTTCACGGGCGGCCAGCCCCGCCCTCGCCACGCCACGCCACGCCACCGCAGCATGACGGTCAGTGGGCTCCCCCCCGCGGAGCTCATCGGCCGTCATGAGCGCGGCTGCCCGGCCGCAGGGGTCGAGTGCATCGGCGGAGTCAGGCCATAGCGTGAAATCACATCAGGGAGCCAATCCGGCTCGGCAAACGGCAGCTCGTAGCGCTCGGCGAGGGCTACGATGGCAGCTGGGTCCGGTGCGCCCACGGCCGTCATGTCGGACAGCTCCCAGAAGAACCGCTCGAATCCGGCGGGCGAGACGCTGTCGTGCACGAGCGGGAACCGAGCCCGCGTTCCACATCGCCTGGACCTCGCCTCGTGGCTTGATGATGTAGCCGCCGGCACCCAGGGCGACCCCCCGATCATTGGACCGGAACCCGATCTCACCATCGAGCACGATCGAGTACTCGTCCTCACGGGTGTGGACGTGGGGCGGCACGAGCTCAAGGCCGGTCGGTTCGAGGCCGACCGCAGATCGCGGAATAGAGGCGCGGCTCTGCAGCGAGTGCGGGGCCGCGCTTTCTGGTCCTCGGGCCTTCGCCGGCCTACGGCACGTCGTAGCGCTCGCCGGGTGACCAAGCGCTGTTCGCGTTCGTCGCGGTCGGGAGCGCCATGGCCCGCACGCTCCAACTCCCGCGCGACCCGAAGGTCACGACGAGGTGTGCCGCGCCGGCCGCATCGGGGGTGACAGTCCACGAACGCTTGAGGACCCACGCGTGCCCGACCAGCAGGAACAGGCCGTACTCGACCCGCCCGGGCGTGACGGAGGCCAGCAACGGCCGCACGAGGGTCGCGAACGTGACCGCCGTCCCACGTGCTACGCGACGGACTGCCCCGCCGTTGTCCGGTCGCAGCTGAACCAGGCGTCGGACCAGCACCCGGACGACCGGGCTGGTCGCCTGGGCCAGGTCGGGTGCGCCGTTGAACACGAGGCGATAGAAGATGTTCGTCGCCGGCCGGGCAACCACGCCTGCCCTGCCATTCGCGTCGGTGGTCAGGTCGGCCACGGGCGCCCAGCCGATCCCATCGATCGAACGCTGGAGTTGTACCGGGCGCCCAGTGACGCCTTCTGGCCCGGGTGGCAGCAGTCCCGCAGCGAGTGGCGCATCCTGGCCCCACGTGATGATCGTGCCTGATGTTGCAAGTGTCAGCGATGGCGCCTCAGGTGCGACCGAGAAGGGCGGGGCGCTGGCCGGCGCCAGGCCGGCAGCGCTGGCGACGAGCACGGCACCGGGTGCGGCCCCGCTGAGCTGGCAGCCCTCGAACGTTGTAAGCCCGGCGACCGCTGTGCGGCTCAGCCCGCCTGTGCATGTCAGCGAGGCGCCTAGGGTGGGGGCCGCGAGCGCCAGCGAGACGGTCGCGCCGCTCAGCGTCCCGGCGGTGACCGTCTGGCCGCTGGCATCGACGACGGCCACGATCGGCTGGACCGCGAACGTGACGCCCGCGGTCCCGCCCGCCGGCTGCGCGAGGAAGCTGAGGGCCAGGGCATTACCAGCCGAATCGGGCGGCGCACCCACGATCTCGAGGCCGGGGCCGTAGTACGTGTCGAGGATCGCCCCGGCAGTCATGCCGCCCTCGGCGCAGCGCATCGCGCTCACCTGGTACAGGTGCAGACCGTCAGCGTTGACTCCACAAGCAACGTCGTCGCCCGCGTCGTAGTGGGTCGAGAAGAGGCTCCCCGACTTGAGGACGCTGATCCCCCAGCTGGCATCGACCGCCGCAGTCATCGAGGCCGCCGGTGCGTGCGTCTCGGGCGCGTAGACCTGGTCCATCGTCGAGTCGACCACGTCGTAGCAGGAGCCGTCGGCGGCGGACCGGCCACGCCATACCATGGCGTAGTACCAAGCGTACTCCTTGACCGCGACCGCGCCCGCCTTTAAGGCCTCGGGGGGGTTGTTCGAACCCCACTCGGCGGCCATCACAACGGTCACGTAGTCGTGGAACGGAACGACTTGGACTGAGCCCGAGGCCGGGCCGACTGTTCGGAGGACCCGGATCGTCGTCGGCGGGAGGCTGTCGCTGGTCCAGCCAGTGCACGTCGCAGCTGCCCACACCGTCGGGGGCCAGAGCGACCCTGATGGACCCCCGAACGGGGCCGCAATCATGATCGCGACCAGGAGAGGAACGGCGACGATCGAGCGAAGCTTCAAGCGCGACATGACCGCGACGGTACGTCCCCCGACCAAGTCATGCTACAGGCCAGATGTACCCCGCATGGAAGCCATCCGCGCCTAATGCGTCCGACCGAGCGCCTGCGCCGTTCGGCCTGACGTTAGACTCGTCCGCGTCCAGTCGCTCACCGGAAGTTCCATGCGGTCGCTCGAGATCGGTCTCGTGCTCCCGCGGAGTTCGGGCCGCGGCTGGCGGCGCTTGAGGTAGCCTGCCTCGAGGTCGGCCGCGATCCTGCGACGATCGGAAAGTCGGCCGGCATCCTGGTCGAGCCGACTGCGATCACGGACGCGGCTGAGGTGCTCGGGACGCCCGTGCGCGGCTCGGCGGACGAGATCGCCGACGGCTTACGGAGCTTTCGTACCGGCGGCTTCACGCACGTCGAGGTCTTGCTCTGGCCGCGCACCCTGGCGGCACTCGAGGCGATGGCTCCCGTGCTCGAGCTTCTCGACGCCGACTCATCGCTCGCTGCTAACCGCCGGCATGGCCTGGCGCGGCGTTGCCGGCCGTTTTCGACGCTTGGCACGACCATAGATGGCGGCTGCACGTCTTGGGATCGAGTCGCGCTCCGCCTGAGTGAACGGGCCCGCTGCGCGGGCCCGCAACCCGCTCGGAGTCGGCCAGGCTGTGCTCGACCATCTCATCGCTCGCGGTCAGCGAGATGCCGGCACCTCGACGACGGTCTCCGGCAGGATCAGGTCGTCCTACGCCGCAAGGAGCTCACCGAAGGCGACCTCAGCGTGGATCGGTCTGCGAGCCATCACGTAGAACGTGATGGCTGGCAGTGTCGGGCGGCGGGTGACTCAGGCGTGCTTTTCGTCGGCGTCGGCCTCGGCCCTGGTCCGGTGGATCGTGTCGGGCGCATGCTGGGGCGGGGCATAGACCGTGTAGAGCTTGAGATCGACCGAGCCCTCGTTCACGAAGTTGTGGCGCGTGCCGGCAGGCACGTGGACGAGGCGACCGGGTGACATCGGGCTGCGCTGGCCCTCGAGCACGGCGACACCCTCGCCCTCAACGAAGACGAGGACCTGGTCCACGTCGTGGTGGACCTCCTCGCCGATCTCGCCCGCCGGCGGGATGCTCATGACGACGACCTGGGCGTGGGGCCCGGTTGAGACAACCTCCCGGAAGTACGAGTTGCGCTTTGCTCGGGCGAGGATGTCCTCGTTGAACGGCAAGATGAATTTCTGTGTGGCGAGGGGCATGGCGACCTCCTTGTCGTGCAAGTTTGCCCTGCGCCTCGCGCACCCGCCAGAGCCGAACGGCCTGTCGTCCGCCCCCGCCTGGTGGATCTGGG